>NZ_JAENIL010000020.1 GCF_016595505.1 Pelagicoccus mobilis
CCTTATGCTTCATGTAGAAGCCGGCAGCAGCTGAGACGCCCATCGTCAAAAGGTCTGGAGAAATATCGAATGCCATAACACGAACCAATACTGGCAGTCGCAGGCGACTGTTCGAGGCAACAAGTTCACTGCCTTCAACCAAGTTTCACTGTCGGCGAATTATTACCCTTCGGGCTGCGTTACAGCGCAGGGTTTCGAGATGGCGCGCACAACGCCAATGGCCCACAGCGCAGTTTTTTTGAAAGGCGTTTTTTCTGGGGACCGTTTTTGCAACCTGCCAAGCGGCGAGCGTTATTGGAGGACGGCGGAGCGAGCCGGTCAAGGTGGAGGCGAGCTTTGGCGAGCACTACCTTGAGGGGCGAACGGATGCGGCCAGACTGGGAAGCGACCATGGAGAGGTGACCTTTTAATGCGGGCGGCTGATAGCAAAGCTACGAATTAGACGCATAAATTTGGGTTGAAGTGCCTAGTTGGGTATTTGTAAAAACTGTAAAATCATCAGGATTATTTACAGGTACTCAGTCTTCTGGAAGCTGTGAGTAAATTAATCAGGAGAACCCAAAGCTTCACAAAGCACCACTCCTCAAGGGCTTCCACTTCAGTGAGCATCTACCCCTAGGTGTTTAGCCTACTTGTGGCACTGGTTCTGCTAATGGGAAGGCAAAGACTATTCCAAAACTAACTCTAACTGCTGGAGTAGGAAAAGAATGGAACCTAAACGAAAATAAAGAGCACCACCTCTATGAAAATCAAAACGATGATAAGCCGCCAAGTGACCAACGCAGGGCAACGAAGTATGCTTCCTGTTCTCTCGGGAGCCATTATTTTGGCCACTATGTTTAGTGGCGCTACTGTCACGGCTGTTCCGATTTTCAAAGCAGACGTCAGCGCCAATTTAGTGCGGCCGACGACAGGAGAACCTGGTTCGGTCTTCTATAGTCAGAGTAACAATCTCCCTGGCCCGCCCACCGCGAGCGGCTTCGGAGGCGTTAACAATAGCCTTGGCCAGGATGATGAGAACCTCTATGGCGGAAGCACTTCAGGCAGCCAAACTTACGGTGCAGGTGTTTCATGGGGCGAGGGATCGGCTAATAGCAATGTTGGCTCGCCTTACACGTTTCTCCTTCCTCCCTATGATGGAAGTCTTACCGGTACAGCCTGGGGTGGTGCAACCGCCAACGCAAGCCTCGACCTCGACCTGACTGGTGCTCCTCATGGATCCAGCGTCGAGGGTCTAGCCAACGGCGCAGTCGGAGGCTACACCTACGACGGCTCCGACACTGCCGGCCCCAACGGGAAGTACACCTTTAATGTGGAATTCGACATTAATGCAATGGTCGCGGGCGACGTTGTAGACGGAGCGGTTGGGATTCAAGTAGACGCATTCAACTCCACAACAGGCGATTTGTTTTCCAGTCTTTTTAACCCGAGGGTGAGCGGCACTGGGATCAACGGCTTTGTCGACATGACCGAAGAAACGCGGATTGACGGACTGGGCGACGCCTGGACGTTCTCGCTATCTGCGGCGGACATTCTCGCCGGCGGCGGTTCCATTAACGGAAGCTACACCGCGGAGTTCGACTTTTGGATACCAAACGATCCCGCTACGGCAAATAGCATCATCCTCACGATCGATGCTTTTGTTTTAGGTGAAGCGACAGCGGTCCCTGATACCGGCAGCACCCTAGCATTCCTGGGACTAGGCTTCCTAGGACTCGTGGGAATGCGTCGCAGGTTCGCGAAGTAGATTGGACTGTATAAGAATTTTGGAGTCACCTTGTTTGAGGTGACTCTTTTTTTTTGCCAAGACACAGGCGAATCGACGCACGAGGGGTGCGTAAGCGCCGACGGCGGCGGGCGAAGCGAGGCCTCCAAGAGCGCGGGGCCACCGCGCCCGAATGGGTGGCGGGGGGAAGGTCCCTGCTTTACTCCTGTAGGCAGGGGCCGCCTGGAACTGCCAAGCGATCGTGCCCAACGAGCGAATACCGAAAAGGCGAAAAAGCGACGACTCACCAAGCACCCCGGGCGGGGGCGGGGAAGCCCGCACTAATCAGGACTGAGCAACGCGAAGGACGTCTCTTTCGGCTCGGCTGCACTCGACTCCCCTTCCTAGCCGGGACCCGGGTGGCTAGGAACATCTCAATGCGATAAGAGCCGAAAAGCTAACAGCGTGGAATCGCCTTGGCGATGGTGACTCAACAGAAACCGCGAATGCTGGCGACCAGCCAGCGGAGCAACGGAGCCGACCTTTCCTGGATGCGTACAATACGACATTATGTGCCATCTCGTGACCGAGTCGCAGGCATACCTGCCAAGCGAGGATGAGCAGCGCGTGAACGAAATGGACATAATGTCAGGTTGTACGGGCGAAGCCGTACAGGAAGGATGCAGCTTCGTGTGACAGCTCTGCTGGCACTCAAGATGCAAGGGCGGTGTAGTTGCGTTACGGTGACAACCGATGAGCGGCGATGTTTGGAGTTAAGCGGGTTGAGTGAGCTTGGCGAACGATGGGGGTAGCTTCGAGCCCGCCGAGCAGTGGTAGTGGCAGCTGTAGTCGTAGCTGAGGAACGAAGCTTAGACGGTTGCTGCTGCTAGCTCTGCGAACGGGCGACAACGGAAGGCGTTGAATGGAAGTTGGGCGAGCAGTCGCTGACGGTCTCGAGATCGCAGCGGAGTGAAGCGTTCCGACAACTGAGCTGGGTGAGCTTGCGAAGTCTGCGAAGGCGGAGGATAGCGGAACGTAGCGAAGAGATCGAACCGGCAGCGACTGCGGGTGGAGTCGTGTTGGGTGGAAGTTGTCGCGGCAGCGTCGACGACCAACGCGAGTGAGGGGTTGTTGACCTACGGGAGGACGTAGGACTTATCCGCTTCCCGCACTCTGAAGTAACCTTTGATACAGTTGGGATTCCGGACGCAGATTTGGATGTGGTTCCTTTCCTTCATCGTTGTTCCTGGATAAAGCTCTTTCCCTTCCCAGAAGACGCCCCGGACCGAATCGTATGCGGGAGATTCGTTTGCTTCACGGATCTGGTGAAGCATCTCGAAAGCAGCGCAATCGAGATTTCTCCGGAGGCTGTCTTTGCCCTCGGGAGGGTTTTCGTTTCGTGGCATTTCTCCACCCACCGCTTCGACGCTTTTGGCGAGCAGATTGTGGGCTTCCTTGACTTCGGAAAGAGCTGCTGAATCGAGCAGATTCAGGCAATGCCCCAAATCTATGACGGCTCCCAGAACGAAGGGCTTATCGATCTTCGAGGACGAACCTCGTTTGCCTCGCATTCCGTCCTTAGCGTATTGGAGGGCTCGCTCTGGGTTGTTTTCCCAGAAGTAGATGCCATGACCGAGCCAATCGTAGACATTCTCGCTCTTACGAAGCTGGGAGGTTCCCTCAAGAACTTGACTGGCAACGGATTCGTCGCAGCCGTGAAATCCTAAGACTAGGCCGGGAAGAGTCGAATAGAGCATGCCGACTAGCGGTAGTTCGCGGTAAGCTTGCCCTTCTTGGTGTAGATGCCTGCCTTGACCAAGAACGCCAGAGCGGATTCCTTGGAGGCTGTCACCTTCTTGGTGAGAGCTTGGGTCTCCTTGGAGCGGTTGGCTACTTTCTTGGGCGATACGCGAGTCATGTTCCTAAAATCGTCCAGTCTATGCCCTGAATCAAACCTTTTGTCGGACAATGTATGACAAGAGGCGTGATACCGTCTACAAACAGTGACTGGGCTGGGATTCTGTGAGGAGGGAATAAGTTTGGCAATCATATGGGGACTGGCACGGCGAAGCCTAAGCTCGCGGAGCGTGAAGGCTGCGGAGATGCTTCGCATCCATGCCAGGCTTCTCCTTGAGATTCGCCCTGCGAGATTAGGCGACTGAGGCCCTAAATGAGACAAGTCTAGGCGGTGTCTCTGTCTCCCCCTTAAAAGGGGGGAGAGACTAGAGACAACTGGCGATTCTTGTAGTTAGTATCAGTGGCGAGACTACTTCTTTGAAGTCTGGTACTCGCCGCTTTCCAGCTTCTCGATGTAACCTTTTTCGAGAGCTTCAGCAACTCTACGAGCCGCGGTGCAGCGAGCACAGCCGTGTTCCTCCATGAGACCGCTAAGAACGTCGGTGTACCGTTTCTGCGTTTTACCAATCGTGTCGATGACGTCCTGAATGCTGATCGACTGACCGCGTTGCTTGCCCTCGACGTCGTCCCTCCAGGTTTGGAGGTCAAACTCCAGATCGATGCCGTAGAGCATCGTATCGTCGTCAAGCTTAAGGCCAATAGGATCGAATGGCTTCGAGTCGTTACTTTTTCCGCAGCTGACAATAATTCGGCTGTGGTCGTCGGGATCCGCAGGGGCGATGTTGATTTGCGAGCGGGAGCCCGAGTAAAGGGCTTTCGAGCCGAGAGCGAAGTTTCCCTTATCCCACCCTACCGCTTGAGCGATGTTTGCCCTGCCTGTACGGCCATGGTGGACAATCACAATCGCTGTCATTGGATTATAACGACGGCAGACTTTCGTGATTTCTCGCAAAGTGAAACGCACGTCAGCATCCTTGTTGATGTCGCCCACATGAACCTCGCCGTAGGGGTCGATGTAAACGACATCTGGATTGACGCGTTCAAGCGTATCCAACCACTTGCGACGGATTTCGTCTGAACCGAGATGAATAAAAGCGTCATCAATCTCTCTGATGACATGGAAGAAGATTTGAGAGTCCACCAACTCCCTCTGTTCAGAAGACAGGCTCCGCGTCATTTTCATGTATTCGGACTTCTGGCGATAGATAGAGTTCTCCGTCCCTATGAGAAGGTGCTTCAGTGGCTTGGGATGCGTTTTAAGTCCCGCAATACTCCAGCCAAGGATCTGCGAAATAGCGATCTGCATGGTGACACGGCTCTTTCCAGTGCCCCCCTGCCCGATCACAGTTGTTAGCTGGTTCAAGGCGATTACTCCATCTCCCAGCACATTCACCTTCTCCGGGACCTTCTCTCGACGCAACTCGCCACCTGAGAGAACAGAGAACGGCTTCGGTAAAGGGTTGATCTCATTCTCAAGCGCATGAAAGCCGGGGTCTTCAATATGGCTCCAAACTTCGACGAGGTTTTTAGTTTTTTCTGTACCCTGATTCTGAGGGGGCAGTGTTTGATTCATAGGATTCCAATGCTAAGGGTTAATAGGGTTGGCCGCTCTGCACCTGCAGGTAGACACAAAACCAACTTAACACGGAGCATAGGACACCTACTGTCCGAGATCATGAAGTAAGATAAATTTTTCTTCACCATTCTCCAACGATTAAGTATTTAGACTTAGAATCACTCTCCTACCTGCTGTAGTTCCAGTTATCCACCCTTCCAGTCCCAATGCCTTCAAAACACCCATGGTCCCAACAATTCAGGAATCTCAAATTGTTGGAGGCAGTAGATTCATTTCGAGGATTTGAGCGCAAAGTAGAAAATCTACCGACCCCACAAGAAAGAGGAGACGCGTTCGAAGTATTTGCCGAAGCCTACTTTGCCACCCAGAAGACTCAACAAGCAGAAAACGTCTGGCCATATAACGCGATCCCCTACCGCATACTGGAAGAACTGAACCTTCCGTCAAAAGACAAAGGCATAGACGGACTCTTCGAAGACAAGGCAGGTCATCGCATCTCTTACCAGGTCAAATTCAGAAGCGGCCGTCCTTCTCTAACGTGGTCTGAACTATCTACGTTCTACGGCCTTTCAGATTCTGTCGGATTCAAGCGAGTATTCACCAATTGTGACAAGATTTCAGATACAGCTGAGCAAAGATCTGGAGCCTCCTTCATTCGCGGAACTGATCTTGAAGAGCTAACTCAAGCAGATCTCCAAACAATAAGTAATTGGATTTCGGGCACACCAGTACAGACGAAACCAAAGACACCGTACCCATACCAGGAAGAGGCAATATTTGACATCCTCGGCGGCTTGAAAACAAACAGTCGCGGGACCGCCCTCATGGCTTGTGGATCCGGAAAGACGCTAATTGCCCTTTGGACGGTCGAGCACCTAAAACCGAAGTACGTTCTCGTGCTCTGCCCATCTCTCGCACTGATAAGGCAAACACTCCATGAGTGGTGCAAAGAAACCACTCTGAATGACTTTTCATACGTTTGTGTCTGCTCCGATAAGAGCGTCGCAGAATCGGACGGACTCGTTGTGCTACCATCGGAGCTGGATTTCCCTGTCACTCTTCATTCTAGCCAGGTTAGACAATTCATCGAATCTGACAGAGACAGCACCAAGTTCATTTTTTCCACGTACCAATCCAGCCACGTAGTCATGGATTCCCTACCGATCGGGTTTAGCTTCGATGTCGCCATATTCGACGAAGCCCATAAAACCGCGGGACGTTCTGGTGCAAAATTCTCAACAGGATTATCCGACAACAATATCCCGATCGACAAGAGGGTATTCTTCACTGCGACGCCACGACACTATGACGTATCCAAACGGGACAAGCATGGAGACGCTAAGAAAGTCTTTTCTATGGATGACACGGATACGTACGGTCCCGTTGTCCACAAACTATCGTTCAGCAAGGCTGTATCGATGGATCCGCCAGTGATCACTGGATACAAAGTCGCCATTTCTGTTGTAACTCAGGATGACGTCGACCGAGAGATAATCAGGCAAGGAATCGTCATGGTCGATGGGGACTCCGTACAAGCTAAACTGGTTGCCCATCAGCTAGCACTGAAGGCAGCCGTTAATCGGTACGGTGTCAGCGTTTCACTCAACCGTGAAGTCCGCAGACGTGTTCACAGGAAGCGGAAACGAGAGCATCGCCACTCACCTACCAGAGTTTCATTGTATGCATATCAACGGAAAGATGAGGACGGCCCAAAGAAGCAGGCTACTCATTGATTTCGCTGAAGCCGACAAAGCGATCCTCTCAAACGCTCGGTGTCTGACAGAAGGTGTCGATGTTCCAGCTGTCGATATGGTCGCGTTCCTCTCACCCAGGAAAAGTGTGGTTGATATCGTCCAGGCAACTGGTCGGGTGATGAGGAAATCGGAAGGCAAAGAAATTGGGTACGTACTGATTCCAGTATTTCTGGAGCGAGCGAAAGGAGAGACTCTCGAGGAGTCCGTACAAAACAGCGATTTTCAAAACGTGTGGAATGTCCTCAATCAGCTTCAAGAACACGACGACCTTCTCGAGCATACCATACGAAAGCTGAAACGAGATGAAGGTGAAACCGGCCATTTCGATCCTTCATCCCTTAAAGAAAAGATCGAGGTCCTAGCAAATGAGATTGATCTGGATTCGCTTCAGAAGGCTATAACTGCGGAATGCGTACGAACAGTCGGAGAGTCGTGGTTCAAGCGTTACGGCCAACTTATCGCGTACAAAAAAGAACACGGGGACTGCAACGTTCCTGCACGCTACGACAAAGTAAGTGGATTTTCTACCTGGGTGGTTTATCAACGAGTCTACCGCAACAAAGGAACACTCGAAGCAGAAAAAATACGACTGCTTGATGAGGTTGGGTTCAACTGGGATCCACGAGGCGAAAAATGGAATGAGCGATACTCCGAACTGGTCGACTACAAAGCTCGATCTGGAAATTGTAGAGTCTCTCAAACCTGGAAGGAGAATCCCCAACTCGCAAAATGGGTAGGAGGGCAAAGAAAAGACAGAAGAAATTGCATCATGCCTCAGGAGCGAATCGACCTTTTAGAAGATATAGGATTCGAATGGACTATTCCTACCGGCACTTGGGAAGATCGGTTCGCTGAATTGGTCGCATATAAAGAAAAGTTCGGTGATACGCGCGTTCCAGCGCAGTGGGAGGAAAACCAATTGCTGGGACAATGGGTAGCGAGACAACGATACCATAAAAGGAAAGGTATTCTATCACAGGAGAAAATAGAAGCACTCGAACAGATCGGTTTAGAATGGGATCTGAGAAATGCCGCAAGTGAAGAAGCAAACGAGCTCCACCTGAAGAAGCTTACAGATTTCCACAAGGAGAACGGTCATCTAAGCCTCGAGAACAACAAAGAAAACGCCGCCACCTTGGCTTGGCTACGCAGCCAACGACAAAAAAGCAGAGACGGCAGTATCGATTCCGCAGTCCAGTCAACTCTCGACAGCTTCGGATTCGAATGGGAGAGCCGGAACAAGCGGATAGATGCGGGATGGGAGGACCGATACCTAGAAATCCTCGACCTACTAACGAACCCTGATGAAGTCGGAAAACTAAGCCAAGCACAAAAAGATTGGCTAAGGCGACAAAGAGAAAAAATCAGAGAAAACAATATCTCAGAGGATCGAAAGCAGCAAATCTTAGAGCTAGAAGAAATCAGAAAGGCCTCAAAGCCCAAAAACCGTACAACAGGAAAGACTCCTGCTGAAATATTGGAGAGCTGGAATGACTGCTACTCAAAACTCGACTCAGCACATAGAGAACGCGGAAATTACCTGTACTCGTTTATCGACTACAAAGATGAAGCACTCGAATATTGGGTGTCCAAGGTCAGGAAGGCACAAAGAGGTCGGCGACTGGATTACGACCATCGTTCAATGCTAGACGCCATAGGATTTCACTGGGACACGAACGAAGCCTTGTGGCAGATCCAGTTCCTGAAGTTTAAAGACAAAAGCGTAGACCCAAACGAACTCAATTTATGGATACGCTATCAGAGGAAGCAATTTCGCGAGAACAAGCTCCCCTCTCACCGTCAGACGCTCTTAGAGAATGCGGGAATTGAGTGGGATCCATATGACGCCCAATGGAGTGAAATGTATGAAGAGCTCCTTTCGTACACTACCCCAGAAGGAAGCCTACCACCTATCACTAGGATCGAAGACGAGAGAATTCGAAACTGGGCTACCACTCAACGTCGCCTGAAAAAGAGAGGCAAGTTGCAGTCGTCACGTGAACGGAAGCTTAACGATATCGGGTTTCAATGGAAAAATGAAGCACCGCAAATTGATCACGCTTGGCTCACGATGCTTTCGAAACTCTCAGATTACTTTGACGAAAACCAACACTTCGAGGTCTCTCAAACGACTGACAGACAGCTTTCCTCTTGGATAAGCTATCAAAGAAAGAAACACAGCGAAGGCACGCTTACCGAAGACAAGATCGCCTTATTGGAAGAGATCGATTTCCCGTGGTCAAACGACCAGAGCATAGCAAAGGAGATCGAGTGGAACGCTATGTTCATGGAACTTCTCAACTGGAACACAGCACACGGTGGTTGCTCATTTGCCGAGCTCAATAACGCAGGGAAAGGCACATTGGTGCGGTGGTTGAAATACCAATTGAAGAAAAAAAGCGATGGAGCACTTACAGAACAACAAGGGAGTCTGCTCGGTTCACTGAGTATAATCCAGAAGGATGCTCACAGCGAAAAATGGGATGTGATGTATACAAAACTCCATGACTACAAGGAGGAATTTGAGAATTGCTTGGTTCCTGCAAAATGGGAACGAGACCCTGAACTCGCCCGCTGGGTGCGAACCCAACGCCAATCAGCCAGAAACGGGAGCCTAAAAGACGAAAGACGGGCAAGACTCGATAACATCAATTTCGAATGGCAAGTGCTACCGAGCAACGAGCCTCCCCCATCCTGGAATGAACGCTACGAAGAGCTGAGGATTTTCTACCAAGCCAACGGCCATACTTCGGTTCCCAGAACAACAGCCAAAGGCAAAAGCCTCGCTATGTGGCTATCGAGCCAAAGAGTTGAGAGGAACAACGGGCGACTTAGCAAAGTACAGGAGGACCTAATGAATGAGCTTCAAGTCGACTGGGATCCTGTTGGCAATAGGTGGCTCCAGTTCCTCGAAGAGATGAAGGAGTTTATCCAAGAGAATGGACACTCACGTGTTCCTCAAAAAAGCGAACTAGGGAGGTGGGCACACAGCCAAAGGCAATACCGAAAGAAAGCGATGCCGGTTATGCAGGAACGTATCCCGCTTTTGGATGAAATCGGCTTCGAATGGGAAATAAAACCTTCGACCAGATCTTGGGATGAAATGTTCGAGGCACTTCGTACCTTCAAGGAAGAGCACGGCCATTGCAATGTCCCGCAAAACTGGAAGGAAGACAAACAGCTCGGGAAGTGGGTTAACCACCGGCGAGGAGACTACAAACTTGGAAAGCTAACCGATGATATGATTCACAAGCTCGAATCAATCGGCTTCGTTTGGAATACTCGGCCAAACTACAAGCGAGGGCCGTCAAAACACCCGAGCGTAAGCTGAAATTAGCAGACGAGTCTAGTGTCCCATGATACCTGAAACCTTTGCCAATCCATTGCCAATCTGAAGTTTTTTTGATGCGTCCGGGGTCACTTTTTGGCATTCCCCAATTTTCATATAATTAAGAACAACAACACTTTGTGAAAAACAGTTAATCCTGATTCAACGTTCGAGTCCCCCCCTGAGCACCAATGAAAAATGGCCGCATCAAGCGGCTTTTTTTATGGTCGAAAGGAGTGGGACGAAGAACCCCGAGTGAGCAACGCGAACGAGCAAATGGGTTCGACTGAGCGACCTCAAGGGAGCGAAGATGGGGTAACGCGAAGCGTTAGTCCGAAGGACTTGAGGCGTTCCAGCCTCAACCCAATCCCCCCTGAGCACCAATATATACGACCGCACCAAGCGGCCTTTTCTTTGATCGAAGCCCCCCCCAGGAGAAGAGTCATCCACGAGGTTCAGCCAAACCTTTCGCAGAACTGAAGACTCCAACACACGACCAGTAAAGGTAAGAACCGATACACAAACCGGTCGCCAAGAGCATTCGAAGGAGGGTGAATCGAATCTGGTTTGCGGATGTCTTCTTCATACGATCAAGGGTCTCTATTGTTTCGGAAACTTCGGAGCATTTCTTGAATGGAAAACAACTGTCGCAGTGCTCCTTTCTCCTTACCTCTATGCTAGAAACGTTCCACCTGAGCTTTTTCAGGTTCAAGCCCTTGATAACCAAAACCCTATGACTCTCGCCAAGCCCCCTTCATTTAGCGTAGGCCTAGAGGTATGGTGAACATTATCCAATCTTTCCCTAACCCGAACGGAACGATTGGGAAATTATCCCTATTCGCTCGACGACCAGTTGAGCCTCAAGCAGGTAAAAAACTACCACTTGCCGCCAAGAGCAAGGTGCAGATTCACACGTTGATCCAACTGTAAGCGACGCAAGGAAGCCAAGTTTCCTTGAATGGATATCAGGCGGCGCTGGAAAGTGAATAGATCGAGCAACTCGGATTCGCCTTCCTTGAAACGCAAATCTGCAATTCGGTATGCTTCCGCGCTTTGCTTTTCCGCTTCCGAGAGTTCTCGTATTCTATTCTCCAATACAACTCCTTGATCCAGACCCGCTTCGACTTCTTGAAACGCCTTGAGAGCTGCAGAAGCATAGGCGGCAAGCGCTTGCTTTTGGTCGGCAGTCGCCGCATCGACTTGAGCTTTCCGAACGCCTCCATCGAAGAGTGGAGCAACTAGATTCGCACCTAGACGCCAAGCCACATTGCTCGGGTCCAGAAGGTCAGAGAGAGATTCGGACGCGCCACCGATATTGCTGCTCAGACTCACTCGCGGCAAGCGGGCCGCTTTCGCTTGGTCCAAAGCGTTAAAAGCGGAAGCCAATCTACGATCCGCTGCGACCAAGTCTGGACGGCGCTCCAGAAGCTCCGATGGGATACCCGCCGGAGGCATCCCCGGAACAACTGGCAAGGAATCGCGAACTTCGAGTTCAGCACTCGGATAACGTCCAAGCAGCACCTCCAAAGAACGAGAGGCATCCCGCCTTGCCCCTTCTAGCGTTACCAAACTCTCGCGAGCGCTGGCGAGATCCGCTTTAGCCAAAGCGATATCCTGGGCTGAAGCGACCCCGTTATCCTCCTTTGCCTTCACAATACGAAAGGTCTCTCCGGTGATGCTCAAATTCTCCTCTGCGATCGCGAGCTGGAGGTTCGCCTCGATATTCGCGAAGTACGCTTTAGCGGTCGCAGCAGCGATCGAATGCTGAGTGTAGCGATAATCCGCCTCGGCCGCAGCTGAACTCGCCGCGGCAGCCTGAGCCCCCGAGCGCACCCTTCCCCAAAGATCCAGTTCCCAATCGACTTGGGCGCCAACAGAGAGGGAGCTCGCATCCGCGCTACTATTCTCGGCGATTCCAGAACGAGCAGCTCCTGCACTAAGGCTAACCGCTGGCTTCAATCCGGCACCAGCTTGAACAGCGAGAGCTCGGGAACGCTCCACGGTCGCCGCAGCCGCGCGCAGGTCCTTATTATTGGACTGAGCCTCTTCTACGAGCGTTGCGAGCATGGGATCTTCGAAAGAATCAATCCAGTTTACCTCAACCTCTCCTTGAAGGTTCGCTTCTGCCCACTCCTGCGGCGTATTCCCGAGTTCGCTACGGATCGCATCCTCGACATCCGATTCGATATTCTCTGTCGTTTGACAAGAAACGAGCAACAAAGAAAGCACAGGAAGAGATGTAGTTAAAACTCGGTTACACATTGTCTGATTCCTCAAGGCGAATTCTGAAAAAGAGAGTATAAAGAGCCGGAACAACAACCAGCGTCAGAACAGTTGCAAAGGTTAGCCCGAACACGAGCACCACCGCCATCGACTTAAAGAAGGCATCCAAAAACAGCGGGATAACTCCAAGCACGGTTGTAAGCGTTCCCATCATCACTGGACGCATACGGCTTACGGCAGAGTTCACAACCGCGTCGTAACGCGGAACACCGTTTCGAATTTCGAAATCGATCTGATCCACCAATACGATCGCATTCTTGATCAGAAGCCCTGACAGGGAAAGCAAACCGAGGATCGCCATGAACTCCAAAGGCGTTCCTGTCGCAACAAGTCCAACAACCACTCCGATCAAAGATAACGGTACGGCAAGCCAGATGACGATCGGCTGCCGCAAAGCGCCAAAGAGAACAACCACCACTAAAACCATCGCTCCGAACCCAAGAGGAAGCGTCGATGCCAAGCTGTCGTTGGATTCCTTGGAGTCACCATACTCTCCGCCCCACTCGAGGACATAACCACCTGGAATTTCAATCGCGGAGATTTTCTCCATCATGCGCGCCTGCAGATCGGAAGCCAATTCGCCAGGGAGCGGATCGCATTGGGCTTTGATCGTCCAAGTGCGATCTTCCCGCTTCACAAGTCCATCACGCCAGATCGTCTTGAATCCATCTACCACTTGCTCAACCGGCACAACTCGACCCGTCGTCGAACTCGCAACTAAAACGCTGGTTATATCTTGAACCCCGATTCGTTCCGACTCTGGAGCCCGAGCGATAATTGGAATCAAATCATTCCCTTCGCGATAGGCACCGACCGAGCGGCCAGAGAAATTCGCCTGCAAGGCAACCGCGAGATCCTCTCTCGAAACCCCTGCTTTGCGCCCCTTACTCTCTGAGTAGATCGGCTCGATCACTGGAACCGGTTGACGCCAATCATCTTTGATCGAGAGCGCCCCTCCATCGGCAACCATGATCGCTTTTGCTTCGTTCGCCAAACGTCGAAGAACCGCGGGATCCGGCCCCTTAAAGACGGCTTCGATCTTGGAGCCCCCTCCCGGACCTAACACAAATCGCCAAACCTTCGCTTGAGCATTCGGAAAGTTCGTATCCACGAACGCCTGCACCTCGGGGATCATCACTCCTATGCGCTTACTGTCATCCACCTTGACCAAGAGCTGCGCGTAGGAGCTATTCGGCGACTGTCCATCATAGATGAGCATGTAGCGAAGTCCGCCAGCACCAATCAAGGTCTGCACCGCATCCACTCCCTCCATACCGGAAACGAACGCCTCGATCGCAACCGCATCCTTTCGGGTTCGGTCAATATCAGTTCCCTGCGGCAACCAGAAATCAACTACGAACTGTGGCGAAGTAGATTCCGGAAAGAAACCAGATTTGACGAATTTGAATCCCCACATAGAAGCAAGGAACATTCCAAAGGCCGCGCCCACCACCAGCCATCTAGAGGACAAGGCTCTTCCAACTAGGGATCGGTAATGCCGATAGAAGCTCGCTTCCTCTTTTTCCGAGCTCTGTTGCCCATCGGCACTTTCAGGGAACAACCAATAGCAGAACAAAGGAGTCGCGGTGATAGCGAACAGCCAACTGTACAAGAGCGAGATGAGGATCACCCAAAAAAGATGACCAGTGTACTCCGCAGTGCTTCCGGGCGCGAAACCGATCGGAGCAAAAG
The DNA here is from genome assembly GCF_016595505.1 of Pelagicoccus mobilis. GTDB lineage: Bacteria > Verrucomicrobiota > Verrucomicrobiia > Opitutales > Opitutaceae > Pelagicoccus > Pelagicoccus mobilis. The sequence continues at coordinate 14,196 of NZ_JAENIL010000020.1, forward strand.
CGATGATTCCCACTAAGGTCCCCCCCAGCAACGGCCATTTCGTTTGAGTGACAATCGACTTGGCGATGTCCAGCTTCTTGCTCCCGCGCTGTACGCCAACAAGTATTCCTTCAGTAACTACGATCGCATTATCAACCATCATCCCTAAGGCGATGATCAACGCGCCTAGAGAAATCCTATGCATCGGAATGCCCGACTGCTCCATAGTAAGCAGGGTCGCCATGATCGTGAGAAGCAAAACCGTTCCGATAACGAGAGCTGAGCGGAAGCCCATGAAGATGAGCAACGTCACGATCACGATCACCAAGGCGGCAATGACATTCACCACAAAGTCCTTCACGGAGGCTTCCACGATTTTGCCCTGATGATAGTACTCGTGCAACTCCATCCCAATCGGGCGAAGCCCCTCAGCTTCGGCGAGCTTGGCATCAACTGCTTCCCCCATTTTGACGACGTTAGCGCCAAGAATATTGGATACACCAATCGCCAAGGCGGGCTGGCGATTGTAGCGGAACACCTTCGTCTCTGGTGTTTGAAAACCACGCCAGACTCGCGCCACGTCACTCAGGTAGATCAGCTTCCCTGCGGACGAAGTGGAAACCAGAGTATTGCGAATCGACTCCACCGAATCGATAGCACCGGTTGGATCAATTACGATCCGTTGGTCGCCAATTCTCAAATCACCAGCCGCGACAACTGAATTCTGGGCAGCTAGAACGTTGTAGACGTTGCTGACCGCAACCTCGAGAGCCGCGATCTTCTCGCGCGAAATCTCAACAAATATCGCTTCACTCGCTTCGCCTCCAATCGCAACCTTTGCTACGCCTTCCGCCTTTAGAAGGGTGCTTTGCAGATCCTTCGCGTAACTCCGCAGCTCAGCCAAATCATAGCCCTCGCCGGTCAAAAAGTAATAGAGCCCAAACACGTCGCCAAAATCGTCATTGACGATCGGAGAACCTGCCCCCGGCGGCAACGAACGCTCCGCATCCTTCATCTTGTTGCGAACCTTGCTCCAAATCAGCTGCAAATCGCTCTTCGACTTTGAGAACTCATACTTTATTTCCACCTGAATCTCGGACATTCCGTCCAAGGAAGTGGAGGTGATCGTTTCCACTTCTTGCAGCTGCTGCAGCGCTTTCTCAAGCGGGTCGGTCACCTCTTCGGCAACCTCCAAGGGACTCGCCCCTGGGTAAGGCGTATTGATCTGAGCGATACGGATAGTGAACTCAGGATCCTCGAATCGCGCCATGTTTTGATAGGCAGACCAACCTCCGAAGAAGAAGATCAATATGGCGATGACGCTGAGGAGCTTGTTCTTGATCGTAAATTCGGCAATGCTCATGAGGACTGTATCGGGTGAAGGATCACTATAGCGGAGAATCTACTGAGACGTCCAAGGTCTCACCTTCATACCTTCCGAAAGATAGGACACCCCCGCCGCAGCGATCGTCTCCCCTACTTTCAATCCCTCGATGACAATCAGCTCCTCGCCGACCTCATCCTTGATTCGTACCTCCCGCTTGGATACAGCCTTCGTTTCCGGATCGACAACCCACACGAAAGTCTGACTCGCTTCGGATAGCACCGAGGTCAAAGGGATGGCAACTCCTGAGATCTTCGACGACTCAGCATCCGTGGAGGAGAGCTCCATCGTCGCGCTCATTCCAGGTAGGATCAGCAACCCATCTGGACTATCGAAAGTGTACGTGAGCTCAAACGTCTGCGTCTCCGTATCCGCTTCGAGGTTCGCCTCCTTGAATTTAGCCTCGATCGGATGATCCGGCTCCACGTCCAGCATAACGAGCGCTTTTCGATCAGTGCGATTTACAGACTGGACCATCAGATTGGCAGGATAGTTGACAGACGCTTGCAAGGTTTCGTTCGAGATAACCGTCGCCACCGGTTCGCCCGGGCCGATGTTCTGCAGCGTGGAAGCAAAGACACTCGTGATCACTCCCGTCATCGGGGATCTCAGGATAGAATCGCTCAGGGACTTTTCAGCAGAATCCAATTGAGCCTTCGCGACGTCACGCTGCACTTTCCGCTGCTCAAGGGCACTCTTGGCGATCGCGTTTTCGCGGGAGAGTCGAACCGCCCGCTGGTATTCATCCTCAGCGTTCTCATACTGAGCCCGCGCCGAATCCACCTGGTTTTGAAAAGTCCGCCCCTCCAGCCTGGCGATCACTTCGCCTTCCTTTACTCGCTGAGCCTCAGACACGGGGAGATCCACGACCAAGCCGCCAACGGAAAAGGAGAGCTTTCGCGATGTTGCCGCCTTGATGGTAGCCGGGTAGCGCCTCACCAGTCGGCTCTCCGCCGCCTTGAGCTCAATCAGCTTCACAGGACGAACGTATTCCTCTTCGGCTACCGCGACCTCGTTTGAGCCACATCCCACCAAAAAGAGGGACGGTAGAGAGACAAGAACTGGAACGATCAACAAGGGTGGGATATTCATAAGAGTAGAAATGGACACGACTAAACCGACTCGGTCCGTCGACAAACAACAGAAGAATCCGAACACCGCGAACCGTCAAACCGAACGGTTCAAGAAGGAGCGAAATTGCGAACCACTCGAGTAACATTTATGTTCCACTTCTTGTCCAACCATGTCGAATCTCTCAAGGTCCCTACCACGTATCCAACAAACACTACCAAGGGTTTTTCATAACCAAACCAAGGGTATAAGACTAAAGTCCTATATTCAGATAAAGACGAACGTGGCAGAATAGCCTTCATAGCCCAAACGCTTGTTTACCACTCACTTGAATCCGAAGAAAAACCTGCTAACCTCCCTTAAAGGACTAATTAATCCAAGCTCCCCAACCCCTGTATCTCGATTCCCATCCCTCTTTAAAGGTGCCCGCCCCGCAAGAGCTAAGGCACGAATTCTCTAAATCAGCCAATACGGCTTATCTCAAATACTCAAAAACCCAAGTTAGAGAAAACAATGAAAACAATGATCAAGATCCTAACCCAAGCCTGCATCTGTATCGCAATCCTAGCGACTCCTATCACCGCCGAGGCCAAGAAGAAGAAATTCCCGGACGTCAGTTTCGACGGGCTAGAAAAAGTCGAACGGCCAAAGTCCAAAGCGGACGCAGTGTACATCCAACCAGGAGCCGACTTGAGTGGATACAAAAGCATCATCGTCGCCGAACCGCAAATCGCCTTCCGCAAATACTGGAAGGAAGACCACAACTCAGGACGCATGGCTGATCGCATCGACGACAAAGACATGGAGAGAATGATCTCCCGCGGCAAAAAGCTCTTCATCGAACAATTCACAAAGACGCTCACCAAAAAAGGCTATCCCGTGGTCCACGCGCCAGAGGGCAATGTACTCGTCGCCAGAGCCGGTATCCTGAACCTCGACGTAGAAGCCCCCGACCCAAACCGTACCGCCGGAACATGGTCTAAGGTCTACACCGAATACGCCGGATCCGCCACCCTCGTCATCGAACTTTACGACTCCACATCTGGACAGCTGCTAGCCCGCGCGATTGATCACAAGGACGACATCGGCGAACAGTTCGGCTGGTACCAGGACCGCACCCAGTTCACCAACATCAACGACGCTCGCGAAGCCTTCGACAGCTGGGCTCGCATGCTGGCAAACGGTCTAGACGAAGCGAAGAAAGGCTAAGCTGAGGAGCAAGATCTCCAAGGCAACCAGAGACTTTACAAACAAGGTGCACGCACACGCGTGCGCCTTTTTTAGGACTCAAGCCACCAATAAGAATCAACGTTCCAATTAGTGGATACATCTCGTAAAACAACAACGAGCGACATGGACACAACCAAGAAAGAGCTCACCCGCATCCAGGAAGCAATCGAGCAACTCCTCGCCTCTATGTCCTCTTGGGAGAAACACTACAGGAAAGAACTGTCTGCAGTTCACCCAAAGTACCAGAGTAGCGCGCGAAACCTGCTTCACTACATGACTATGCGGGATCTCGACGTCGCCACTTGGCAGCACGAAGCAAACAAGCTCGGTTTCCCCTCCTACACTCACATCGAGTCCGCTACACAACACTGCCTTAGCTCGCTCAAAACCATCGTCAACCATCTCGCCGGAAACCAAACCATCGAGAAAAGCCAAGACGCGTTAACTCCCGAAGAATCGGCTAAAATCCTAAAACGCAATATCAAGGCAATCTTCGGATCGAAGTCGAAGAAGAGGCGTACCCGGATTATGGTTACCATTCCCCTCGAAACGGCCGAGGCGCCCGAATACGCTAAGAAACTCGTCAAAGCAGGCATGAACTGCGCCCGCATAAACTGCGCTCACGATACCGAAGCCGAATGGCTCAAGATGATCGAACACATCAAAGCCGCAGCCCGCGAACAGGCAGTCAAAGTGAAGATCATGATGGATCTCGGCGGACCGAAACTGCGAACCGGAATGATCGAACCCGGCCCACGCGTTGCAAGGATCCGTCCAGATCGTGACGAGCTCGGCCGCACCACAAACCCAGCACGCGTACGATTGGAGATAGAAGACAGCGAGCCCAGAAACGGAGAGGAAACCTTCATCGCAATCAATAAGACCTTCCTGAAAAAACTCGAGCCAGGACACCGCATCCGTTTTATAGATACAAGAGACAAACACTGTTCCATAAGAATCGACCGAGTCGACAAAGATGCAGCCTACGGCACCTGCGCCCAATCCTCATACCTGCAAAGCGGAGCCAAACTCCTTCTTGAAGACGAACACGGAGAACGCCTCGCGACATCAAAAGTAGGTGATATGCTCCCCAAGGAACAATCACTCCTCCTCCGAATTGGCGACCTGCTCCACCTAGACGCAGAACCCCAATTGGGACGCAATGCCGTCTACGACGAGACCGGCCAAATCCAAAGCCACGCCCGCATCTCCTGCCAAACCCCAGAGATTGTTGACCAAGTTAAAGCAGGCGAGCGCATCTTCTTCGACGACGGACAAATCGAAGGACGCATTCTGGAAAAAAAGGACAGCTCGCTTAAAATAAAAATCGTTCAGGCACGCGAAAACGGCAGCAAACTTCGTCCCGACAAAGGAATCAATCTTCCCGATAGCGACTTGAAGATCAGCGGACTAACCGACAAGGACAAAGCCGACCTCGCTTTCGTCGCCAAGCACGCGGACACGGTCAACTTCTCTTTCGTAAACACAGAAAAGGATGTCGAAGAACTCCAAGCCCACCTCGCCAAACATGGCGGCGAACACGTTGGCATCATTTTGAAGATCGAAACCCTCAAAGCCTTCCGCAACCTTCCGCGCCTCATCCTGAAAGCCATGCGAAACTACCCGGCAGGCGTCATGGTGGCTCGCGGCGACCTCGCGGTCGAAACAGGCTGGAACAACTTTCCCATCATCCAGGAAGAGATTCTCCGAATCTGCGAAGCCGCTCACTTTCCCGACATCTGGGCGACTCAAGTCCTCGAGACGCTCGCCAAGAAAGGCACTCCAACTCGCTCGGAAGTCACCGACGCCGCCCAAGCGCAACGCTCCGAATGCGTCATGCTCAACAAGGGACGCTACACAGTGAAAGCCATCGCCTTGCTCGATCAGATCCTACGCAAGATGCAACGCTACCAGAGCAAGAAGACGTCCCTCAGACCTCGCCTCAAAAACGCTGAAAAGCTCACCTTGGACCACTACTAAGAAACGGGAACGGTCCAGACTGTTCAATCCGTATTCATAATTCAGACACAGAAGGTCCGGTCATCTACTCTCCACGATTTCCCAAGCACCCTCGCCTTCTCTACACACGACGACAGTCCCCTCCGCCACCTTCTTGATTCTCCGCAAAATCTCGACTCGGAGAGTCACACAAACCTTACCGTTGCTCTCGCTTTTATCCAAAAGCGTCACCGAGCCTCGAGATTTGCTCTGCTGGCTCTTCCATTCTCGAACATTGCCGGGGATTCCCGATGTTAGCAGCTCGATCGACACCTCCCTGGTTCGCTCCCGTTCCTCGTCGTTCAACTCCGAAGAGTTCAGCACATTGTCGCCAATGTTCGACACAATGGATACAGGGGCTTTGATGATTCCCGTCATCACGCCTTGGACCGCTCCCTCTCCCGCCTTTTTCCCAACCGACTCCAGGTCGCCCGCGATTCCCTCCGCCTGGTCAAGGTATCCTGGCACCGCAGCACGCACAGCCTCCACCTCCGCCAAGATGTCCGGAATCGTCTCGCGAATTTTGCTGAGCTCCTCCACCACAGGCGGGATCTGCTCCCGCACAGCCTCCACCTGCTCCACTAGCAACGGGATTTGCTCGCGATACAACGCCGCCTCCTCCAAAAGCATCGGAATCGTCTCCCGATAAAGAGCCGCTTCCTCCAGCACCGCCGGCACCTCGCCACGAATCGCCGATACTTCCTCCAAAATCGGAGGAATATCCGCTCTTACAAGTTCGACCTGCTCCAAGATATCCGGGACGATCTCTCGAACACCTCGAACCTCCTCAACCGCAGGATCCAGCTTCGCCTGAATCTCCTTCGCGTCGCCCACCAAGCTCGGCAGCTTATCCGCCGCTCGAGCAAACACCCATGAGAAATAGGCGAGAGAGGCAGCCAAACAAAACAGGCCGGCCGCCAACAGGTAAGTCGCTTTCGTCCGGCCGTCCATCATAGGAGCAAAAATGAGAGGCTAGCGCTTCTTCTTCGGAAACTCTTCCAACAACTTCTCGATGTTCTTAAACGCCTTGGCGCGACGCGTCCTCTGCGGACGCTCCGGATCGACGATCTGAGAGACGAGCCCGCGCCACATTACCTTACCCGTTTCCGGATTCATAACGTCCAAAAGCAGCGAACCACGCTCATACTCAATCACGAGATCCCTCGCTTCAGACGGCTCCTGATTCCATTCGAAGTCACGCGATACCGCAGTCCCCATCGAGGTCGACTCCGAAGCATCGGTCAACGAGACATGATAGATCAAATGCATGTCCGCCTTTTGCGGAGCAGTCAGCACGTACCCCTTAATCTCAAGAAACGCATTCACCGCAGCCCTAATGTTCTCGTCGAGCTGTGGGATTTTATGGATACGGTCCTTTCCTTGAACCGTCGAACCTTCGACCCAGCCAAAAGTAGAAAGACTCGCGATCTGGTTCGTAATCGAGTTATCCGACTCGACGCGAACCAAGGAAGTAGTCTTGCAGCCAGGCAAAGCCAAGACCGCGATTAATAGGGTAATTAGCGAGACGACACGTTTCTTCATTAGTAAAATTTTAGCTTTGCTTAAGTTCGTAAAAGGCACCGCGAATGCAATCCCCCATTCTAAATTTTCTCCACGCCCTACAGGGAGTCACACAACTCTGAATACACAGTCCTACTCAGTCAAAAAAACCTCATTCGAAAGCAGCTTGATCGGAGTCGTGTACGTCCGAACCAAACCATTGTTCACCAAGCTGCCCACCATCTCCCCGCTCAGGTTCACATCCAGTTCGAGGTAGCTCTCTAGCGACAAGAAAATCTGCCCTTTCAATTTGATCCGAGCCAGCGTCACAGAGCCGTCTTGAAGTATTTCATCACCCGAGCTCTCGATCTTCACGTCGATCACCGCGCAACGCTCGCCCTTGTGGCGCTCGACTCCTGAAAGCGCAAACACCGCGCTCCCGCTCACATCCTGAACCTCCCGACTCAAAAAAGCGTTCACAAATTCCGGCGAACGAGTCCAGCTATCCCCTACCTTGACCAGCCCATCCGGATACGTCGCCCGTTGATCGTAGACCACCTGCGAGAGAGCCTTCCTCATCTCTTCATCGACGTTCGTCCGGTCCAGCGAGTAGCTCCAAGCCCCCCCCTTCTTTCTACCCGTTAGGGAATAGCCGCGTAAAGGCGAGGTAGCAAAGGTCTCCTGAGGATCGACCTTCTTCGTCCAAGTCGCAGACGTATAGTCGTCCTTGATCAGATAATGGGTCAGCGCTTTCTCACCATCCTCGTACTCAGGGTCGAACTCCTCGACCACCTGATGTCGCGTGAAGTCGATCGACTCCCCTTTCTCTGGAGCGGTTTCGCCTACCTGAAAGGTACCGCCAATCCCGTAAAACTGGATCGTCCGCTCGACACGCGAGCCAAACTCAAACTTGTTTCCGTCGAGCCGCACCTCTTCCGCAGAAGAGCCTCCACCGCTCGAAGTAGATTCGCAGCCCACAAGAGAAAAGGCCAACAACAGCAGGAAAACGTTTTTCATAGGGTATCAGAAGTCCGGATGGTGTTAATTCCGGATCACGTTGAAGGAAAGCGACTTTCCCCGCAACCGCAAGCCCGCACCCCATCATCGTAGAATGCTCAGGCCCCAAAGGGGAACACAGGGAATACGACTTAGGTCCTATTGTCGGAAAAACCGAAGATCGGTATCCTAGCGGCAACGAATCATGAAAAAAGCAATCTTAGTCACCGCACTCTTGGCAGGAATTTCCTGCCTCAACGCAGACGTCCTCGAACTGAACGACGGAAAGATCCTTCGAGGCACTTACCAGGGAGGTACCGACGGCACCATCCGTTTCGAAGCGAACGGAAAGTCGGAGGTCTATCCGGCCAGCTCGGTCGCCGCCCTATCCATCGAACCTGGCGGCTCAAAATCCTCCTCTCAGGCAGCGAGCAACACCGCCGTCCAACAGCACACCATTCCCGCAGGCAGCCAAGTCGTCGTGGAGCTACGCTCTGAAGTGAGCACCGTTTCCGCCCGCCCTGGACAAAAGTTCGACGCCATCCTGCAAAACGACCTTCGATCGGGCTCCGTAGTCATCGCGCCACGCGGCAGTCTCGTCACCGGAACCGTGACCGAAGTCCAGCGACCTCGACGAGTCTCCAAAGCAGCCACTCTCGCAGTCACGCTCGATTCCGTAAATGTTGGAGGCCAAAGCATCCGCCTCAACACCAACACCAAGCGAGCCGAAACTCACAACGACGGAGCCGCTATCCGAGGAGCACTAGCCGGAGCCATCGTAGGAGAGATCGTGGACAACGACGCCGGCAAGGGCGCCGCCGCCGGAGCCACCATGGGAGCCCTCAAGCGAGGCGACAACATCGGCTACGCTCCCGGAACAATTATGAAATTTTCACTCTCAACACCACTCACTGTCTCAAAGTAGTGTATGTTAAGCTTCTGAAACTGCTTCCGAACGCGGAAGCAGTTTCGTCATATCCTAAACCCAAAGACTAAAATGCCTCGATTCAGCACGCTTCTCGCGATCTCGCTCATCGCGCTCAACAGTAATTCAATCGCCCAAGAGGCAAACACACCTCAACCGACCGACACGGCAGAGAGTACGGAACAGGAAGCCCCTCGCTTTCCCCGCAAGCTCGCCCTTGCGGACGGAGTCGCCACCATCTACGAGCCGCAAATCGACAGCCATCAAGGCTTCCGTAGCGTCGATCTCTGGACCGCCGTCAAATATCAGTCCAACGACGAAAAAGTCGACATGGTCGGCGCCCTGAAAATTCGGGCTAGTATCACCGTCGATTTCGATGAACGCCTCGTCACCGTCTACGATCGGGAAATCCTGGAAAGCTACTTCCCTGAGCTCGAAGCCGATGACGCGGACGCCTTTTCCAAACAACTCCAATCCAATTTCAATCGAGAACTCCAAGAGCTCCCGCTCGATGTACTGCTCGCCTATCTCGCCACCGAAAACGTCGACGAACAATCCGTGGACGTATCCATGGACCCGCCACAAATCATCTACAGCAACAAGCCAGCGCTCTTGGTAAACATCGACGGCGCCCCCGCCATACGTCCCCTCCAGGAAGACAGCAAGCTCGGCCTCGTGGTCAACTCCAGCTGGGACCTCTTCCATCACAAGAAGTCCGACACCTACTACCTGCTCATGGGCCGCCATTGGCTAAAGTCCAAAAAACTCGAAGGCCCGTGGAAAAACACCACCAAACTTCCCAAAGAATTCGAAGAACTCCCCTCGGATCCTCGCTTCGACAGCATTCGCAAAGCCGTCCCCGGCGACTGGATCGCATCCAAGGAAATCCCTCAAATCCACGTCGCCACCCAGCCCACCGAGCTCATCGTCACCGAAGGCGAACCCACCCTCGAAGCAATCGACACCACACCCCTCTTCTTTGTATCCAACACCAGCCACGACATCATCTACGACAACAAAACCCAAAGCTACTACCTCCTCACCTCCGGACGCTGGTTCACCACTGACAAGCTCAGCGGCGACTGGGAGGGCACCACCGAACTCCCCGACTACTTTCTCGACATCCCCGAAGACCACGAGCGAGCTCACGTTCGAGCCTCCATCTCTGGCACCATCGAGTCACGCTTCGCCGTGCTCGAAGCCCAAGCACCCAAGACCGCCGTCGTCGCCCGAGACCTCGAAGCGCCCGAAACCGTCTACATGGGCGAGCCTGTCTTCGATGAGATCGAAAACACGAACGTATCCTTCGCCACCAATACAGAGCACGACGTCTTCCTCATCGACGGCAGCTACTACCTTTGCCACAACGCAGTCTGGTTCGTCGGAGAAAACCCGCAGGGCCCCTGGGTCGTAGCCGATCACGTGCCCGACGCCATCTACCAAATTCCTCCCTCCTCTCCCTCCTACAACGTCACTTACGTCAAAATCGACGATAGCACCCCCACCCACGTCCACTGCAGCTACACCTCCGGCTACCACCACTCCTACATATCATGGGGAGTCGTCGTATACGGATCAGGCTATCACTGGCACCACGGCTGGTGGGGTTGGGGCTGGGGTTACTACGACCCATTCTACCCGTACCCATACTGGGGATACTATCCTCATTATCCATACACCTACGGGTCCGCCAGTTTCTACAATCCGCGCACCGGACGCTACGGACACGGACACTACACATACGGTCCCTACGGCGGAGCTTGGGCCGGAGAACGCTACAATCCACGCACCGGCAGATACGGATCCGGCGAGATGGTTTGGGACTACAACTCGCGATCCTACTCCGGCAGATCCTACAACCCACGCAACGGCATCAGCACCTCCACTCGCCAAGACTTCGAGTACCACGGACACAACGAATACGAGTCCTGGGGCAAATCCAAAGTGCAACGCGGCGACGATTGGATAAAGTCTGAACGCTACTCCAACCAAGACGGCTCACGCTACCGATTCGAAAGCTCCAAAGGCGGGCAAGGCGGACGCATCGTCACCGACAACGGCAGGCGAGGCGGACTCTACCAAACTGGCGACGGAGATCTCTACGCCAGCAAGAACGGTCGAGTGTATCGAAAAACTGATGACGGTTGGGAAAAGCGCGATGGCGGATCCTGGAACCAGCTCCCTGAACGCGATTTCGATCGCGACTCCATCACCCTCACCGACCAGCAACGCGACAAGCTATCCAACCGCGAACCCCTCGACCGAAGCCAGTTTGATCGAAGCCAGTTCGAAAGGGAGCAAATCCAACGAAGCCAGATCGAACGCGACCGCGAACGTTTCAACAATCCAAGCCGCCACAACCGAGAGCTGAGAGATGTGCAACGCGACTCCCGCTCTCGCCACTACGGAAACCAAAGAGCCCGCAGCTTCGAACACAGCCGAGGAAACCGCAGCTTCAATCGCAGCGGAGGAGGTCTACGCCGCCGTAGATAAGCGTTTGCAAACGCCTCTTCCTCAGTCTATCTCCTCCAGATACAATGCGCCCCAAGCTCAAGAAAGCCCTCCTCAAAAATACGGTTCACTACCTGATACTGGTCGCGGTCGCCGCACTCTTCTATCAGGTCTTTCCCAGTTCCCTCGAGTATCTACCCGTCGGAACCTCTGAGCGCATTTTCTCGACCACCTCAAACGCCCTGGAGTTCGAGTCCACCGTGCACTCTGGGCGGCTGCAAGAACAAGGCCTGCGCTCGCATGCCCTGTTCTTCATGCTCTGCTTCAGCTCCTCTCTCTTGGTATCCATTCCAGTCGGCAGAGCGTATTTAGCAACCCACACAAAGAAGACAGTCGACCCTTCCATAGCCAAGGCGATCGTCCTCCTGCCAATAGCGGTCACCGGACTCGTACTAATCGTGCAAAACAGCCTAGCGCTCGCCTTCAGCCTGGCCGGCATCGTAGCGGGAGCAGGCATACGTTTCAGGACCAACATGAGAGAGTTCACAGATACGCTCTACTTCCTAATCTCCATCGGCATCGGCCTTTCCGCAGGCATCGGTTCGCTCGGTCTCGCCCTCATGATGTCTATCATCTTCTGCTACGCCATCCTCATCATCCACGCCATGGAGTATGGAGAAAGTAAGAAGAAACCCAAATCCAAGCCCGCAGCGGAAACAGAAGAAATACCAACTCTTCTAGACAAGTAAAACGAGGAACGCCGCACTAGCCTTCTCCTATTTGACTCTAAATGAGACGACTTTTTCTCGCAATCCTCTCTTGCCTCGTCATGGCGTCGCTCGCCCACTCAAAACCTCAACCAGCCGAGTTCGAGGCAGTTGAGCGAATCGTAGTGCTTGGCGACATACACGGGGACTACGACAAGATGATAGAAGCGCTGCAAGCCGCTGAAGTCATCAACAAAAAGCTCAAGTGGATAGCCAAGAAAACCCATCTCGTACAACTGGGCGATCTGCCCGACCGCGGAGGAGACACTCTCAAAGTCATTAGATTTCTCCGCAAACTGGAAAAGTCTGCCAAACGCAAAGGAGGCAAGGTACATATCCTCATCGGTAACCACGATGCCATGAACGTGTACGGAGATCTCCGATACGTCACCGATCAAGAGTACGCCGACTTCGCGGACATCAATTCAGAAAATTACTTGGACGAACTCTATCAAAACGAAGTCAATTGGATAAAAGAGAACAAACCCAAAGAAGAGTGGCCCGACTTCGAAGGAGAATTCAAAAGCAAGTGGTACGAACTCCGCCCCGTCGGCTTTTTGGAACATCGTATCAGCTGGCTCCCTACAGGGGATATAGGCTCATGGGTTCTCACCCATAACGCAGTCATCAAAATCGGCGACTACCTTTTCGTACACGGCGGCATCGGACCTCCACAGGCCCACTCTACCATTCAGGAGATCAACGACGAAATCCGCAAAGGCTTCGAGGATCTGGAACAAACAGACCTTGGAATCGTAGAAAAAGAGGATGGCCCCCTTTGGTACAGAGGGCTAGCCATGGGCGACGAAGATCCAGAGAGACCGCACCTAGAAACCCTTTTGGAAAATTTCGATGTCGACCACATCATCCTCGGTCATACACCGACCAATGGTGTCATCCTTCCACGCTTCGGCGGCAAAGTCATTCTCGCCGATGTCGGGCTCTCCCGCTACTACGGCGAAAACCTCGCTTGCCTCCTCATCGAAAACGGCAAGCACTACGCCATCCACAAAAACGGGAAGGTCGAGGTACCCAATTATTCCAGCAAGGAAGAGCTGATCGAATACCTCAAAGAGGTCTCCCTCCTAGAGCCCAAAAACCGGAGTATCACCAAACGAATCGAAGACCTGGAAGCCCCTCCTGAACCACCCGAGCCAAGCGGTCAAACGTCCCCCGAGTCCAAACCCGATTCAGAAGGAGACTTAGAGCATTAGTCGCACACCAACGTAGGAGCGTGCTTGTCACGCGATCAAATCGCGCCCAGCCAAATGGGCTGGCACGTTCTCATTGAATGTAAAAGGTAGGGCGGCCTCGCCGCAGGCCGCCGTGGAGACTCGATCCTGCATCGTGCGACTAACCACATGAAAAAAGCACACTAGCGAGCTTCCGCCGCCCTGTTCTCAATATACTCGTCCAGCTTTTCGATACTACGCATCCGACGCACCAGCTCTCGCCTCACTAGCTGGGGAGATTTCAAAACGCGGAAGAAATCGTGCAAGAAGGCCAACGCCTCCAGCTTGTCCCCTTCCTCTAGGAGCTCTGTATTCTCCCAAAGACCCAGAATCTCGTCCTCCTTTTCCAAATACAGATCTACTGTCGTTCGGAACACATCGTCCGGAACACGCAACCCACGATAAAACCGCTCGGTCACCTTATCAATGGGCAGCTTCGGATTCACCGTGGCATACGGAGTATTCACGACCCCAGCTAGATCGAAATCGTAAGGGACAGGAATCAGCTCATCATCCAGTCGGGCTACACTGAACGCTTTCCCATTGTGACAACATTCATCCTGACTCGCAAAGTAAGTGAAATCGCTGTTACCCACCAAATACTGAAACAACTCCGCACGACACAGAGCTTCCAAGTTATAGCGCGACGGCTGCACGTACCTTTCCTCGATCAATTCCCCGCCATGACGCTTGGCAAACGCACTCGTAGGCTCGATAAAAAACGCAGCCCGCCCCTCCGATATCTTCCCTGATTTTATATCACGATATCGGATACGAGCAAGCCGCACCCTTAACCCTTCGTCCGTCAAAATCTCGTAGGTTTTATAAGCAAGGTACTCCTTGTAAATGTAGGAGCTAAAATCCTTCCGCCCCTCGCGACAATGAGCCACCACCTTCACACGATCGAGCTCGCTAAAAACTGACCCGCTCACCTGCTTCTTCTTAAAGTTGATCCAATAAGAGGGAAACGCGCAGGAACTCTCCTTTCGCCGAAAATTGCCGCGTGCCTTGACCTGAACATCAAATGCCGATGCCTCCGCGCCCCCAACAATCACACGGCCTTCTAGCCATTTAGGATTGTCACCACGTTGGTTCTTAAGCGTTCGAAGCGGCGCCTCCACCACAATTTCAAGAACCTCCTCCGATTCAAACAGAGGAGCTGCACCGGTTTTTTGAATACAAACAAAAAGGAAGAGCGCAAGGAAGCCCTTCCACATTCGGGCAACGAATTCCCCAAATGCAGGGACGTAGCCGCTCTCCCTAGTCACGATCGCCTCCATCAACGTCTCTCTCCAAACTCTGCGTTGAATAAACCCCGACCAATCGGGCCACCATCACCGCCATAAACATCTGCCCCACGAACGCCTCCGCGCTACACAGCATACGAGCGCTCACGCTGATCGGGGAAATATCGCCATAGCCCAGCGTCGTGATCGTCACGAGGCTGAAGTACAAGCCCTGAAACGCTCGAATGCTTCCCAAGCTCGACAGCCTTCCCTCTCCCGCCAAATGGGCAGGCACGTTGAACGCCTCCGGATCCACCATATCTATGATTCCATAGATCATCGACCACAACAGAGCAATCATCAGAAAAGCGCTCAAGGAAGCGTAGATCGTATACATCGTCACCCGACGACAGCTAAACATGTAGTGGGACAAGGATACGATCACATAGAGCAATACCAAGCTAAGCACCGCGTGATTCAAAAGCATAAAGACTTCGCTGGGCCAAACAAGATACGCCACATTCAGCCCGATCGCCAAAACGCTCACCGTCACCATGGTAAGGTAACTTCTACGATTGTGGCTCGCGATACTCGAAGCGGACGCCAGCAGCGACATATACACGACAACGTACAAAAGCTTCGCCACCCATGGGTCATCCATCAGCCCCGTCTCCGCCAACACCGGCATACAGAAAAACAAAAAGCACAGAATCAGAAACAGAACGCGAAACCGTTTCTCGCTCAGTCCCCCGAAGATGGCCTCCAAGTGATTTCTAGGAACGTTGTTCATCGCAAAAAAACAAGGAGGCGCCCCCTAGAGGCCGCCTCCCTTGAAATCAGTCGTTTGGAACTTTGAATACGATCGCGTAGATGACCGGCAACACCACCATGGTAAGTACCGTCGCCACCATGAGGCCGAAGATGATCGTAATCGCCATCGCCACGAAGAACGCGTCGAAAAACAGCGGGATCATGCCCAAAGCCGTTGTCGCAGCCGCCATCGCTACCGGCCGCAGACGGCTCGCCCCGCCCTCCAGCAGGATCTGCATCGTGCAACCCGTATCGCCGCTCAGATCCCGGAACTCATCTATCAGGACGATCGCATTTTTGATCAGCATCCCAATCAAACTCAGGAAGCCCAGGATCGCCATGAAGTTAAACGGCTCGTCAAAGAGCAACAAGCCCGCCGCCACGCCGATGATAATCAACGGCACCGAGAGCCAGATCACCAACGGATCGCGCAAGGAGTTGAACAACAGGATGGTCATCACAATCATCGCTCCAATGAAAGTCGGCAGCGTGCCCGCCAAAGACCCCTTCGCCTTCGCAGAGTCCTCGAACTCGCCGCCCCACTCCAGCGAATAACCTTCCGGCATTTCGATCGCCTCGATCTGCGGGCGCAAACGCTCAAGCAAATCGTTCGACAAGCCCGAAACCGAGTCGGCAAAAACCGAGATCGAACGCTTACGGTCGCGACGGTAGATGATCTCATCCTCGAACTCCACCGTCACCCCAGAAATCATCTGACGCAGCGGAAGGCTTTGCTGAGCCGCAGGACTCCAGATCTGCAAGTTTCCGATATTCGCGATCTCCGCATTGTCAGGAGCTTCCGCCTTGAGAATGATCGGCAAAAGCAAATCCTCTTCGCGATAGACGCCAATCGTCCACCCTTGGAACCCTTGTCGAAGCACAGTCGCGATATCCGCCTTGGTCACCCCAAACAAACTGGCCTGCTCTTCCAATACCTGAGGGCGGGCCACCTTCACGCGATCACGCCAGTTGGTGATGATCGCCTTCGAGTCCGGATCGTCGCGGATAATCGCCAACGCTTGGGCCGACAAGTCTCGCAACACGTCAGGATCCTCACCATAGAAACGAGGTTCCACCTTCCCCTTCGATCCTGGACCAAGCTCGAACTTGTATCCATAAATCTGGGCGTTCGCAAAGTGAGAACTAAACTCCGTATCCACTTTCCGGATCAATCGATCAATGTCCTTAGCATCCGCATCCACCAAGAAGTGAGCATAGGCGGAGTTTGGCTTTTCGGGTGTGTAAGTTAGCAGGAATCGCAAGGCCCCCTTGCCCACCATAGTCGTCACGTTGCGCACCGACTCGTCCGCCATCAGCATTTCCTCAAGGAGGTAAGCCTTCTCCGCCGTTTCGTCGATGTGAGTCCCCTGCGGCATCCAGAGATCGATCATGAACTGCGGACGCGTGGAGGGCGGGAAGAACGAGCTCTTCACATTTCCAAAGCCCCAAATCGCTACCACGAACACGCCCAGCACAGCCGGAATGGTAAGCCAACGATTACGCAAGCAAGTCCCCAAAAGCTTCTGGTAGAGCAGTATCACGCCACCTGGTTTGGAACCGTTTCCGTCGCCAGACTTCTTCTTGGAAGGCTTCAAGAACAGAATCCCCAACAAAGGAGTGATCGTGACCGCCGTCACCCAGCTCAAAGTCAAGGACACCAAAATCACCTGGTACAGCGAACGACAGAACTCGCCAGTCTGATCCTGCGAAGTACCGATCGCGGCAAACGCGAGCACCGCGATCGCGGTCGCGCCAAGCAGCGGAATCGCCGTCTTGCCCACGACCTCCACAGCCGCCTTCGAGGCATCCTGCCCCTTCTCAATCCGCACCAGCATGCCATCAACCACCACGATCGCGTTATCCACCAGCATACCCAGAGCGATGATCAAAGCGCCGAGCGAGATGCGCTCCAAGGCCACGCCCATCGGATGAAGGAAGATGAACGATCCGAGAATCGTCACCACCAAGATGAAGCCGATCAACAGACCGCTTCTCAAGCCCATGAACAAAAGCAGAACCACCACCACGATCGCAACCGCCTCGATCAAGCTGATCACAAAATTGTCGATCGCCTTCACCACCGCAGTCGACTGCACCGATACCAGCCCCGCCTCGATGCCGACCGGGATCTCGCTAGCCAGCTCGTACAAGCGAGCCTCCAACGCTTCACCCATCGTCACCACGTTTCCGCCGGACCGAGTCGAGATGCCCAGGGCGATGCCCTTGTGCCCGTTGTAACGGATAATTCCACTCTGCGGCTCCACGTATCCACGGCGGACATTCGCCAGATCGCTCAAGGAGATTTGCTTATCGCCTACCGTGATTCGGATGTCCTCGAAATCCTCGATGCTGTTCACTTCACCCGTCGGATTGATCGTCACGAACTCCGTGCCCACTTGCACTCGTCCAGAGTCCTGCACCAGATTCTTCTTCTGCAGCTCGTTGATCACCAGGCTCACCGGAATGTCTAGCTCAGCCAAACGCTCACGATTGATTTCAACATAAATCGCTTCCGGACTCTCCCCCAGCGTATCGATCTTCGCCACATCCTGCACGAGCAGCAGCTCGCGCTTCATCAGGTCGACCACTTCCTTCAGTTCCGCATAAGTGTACTCGTTACCGTAGATAACCAAGAAAACGCCATACACGTCGCCATAGTCATCGATCACGATCGAAGGATGAGCCCCCGGCGGCAAGAGAGCCTGGGCATCGCCAACCTTGCGGCGCAACTCGTCCCAAACCTGAGGGAGCGTGCTTCCATCGTACTTGTCCTGGATCGTCACCGTGACGGTCGACAGACCGCGCTCCGAACGACTTTCGATCGAGTCCAGCTGCCCCAGTTTCTGCACCGCAAGCTCGATCTCATCCGTCACCTCTTGCTCCACCTCGATGGCCGACGCCCCAGGATACTGGGTAACCACCAGAGCCTCCTTAATCGTGAACTCGGGGTCCTCGAGGCGACTCATTTCATTGTAAGCCTTGATCCCTAAGAAGACGAGCAAGGCAGTAGCCACCAAGGTGACCACTCGGTTCTTTATAAAATATTCGACGAGATTCATCTGGATCAGGCTATTTCTCGAATTTACTTACCACGTCGCCCTCTTCGAGCTGATGCACTCCAGAGATCGCGATCATATCACCGTCCTTCAGACCATCGGAAGTCACTTCCATCTGAGAACCGCTCATGGCCACTGTATTCACGGTTTGCTTACGTACTGCCATGCTGTCCGGATCAATCACCCACACATAGCCCTCTGCATCCTTGCTTCCCACAACTGCAGAGGTTGGAATCGCGTAGCGGCCCTCTCCCAACGAGTCGTCTCGCGGCACGCGCAACGAAAGTCGAGCCGTCATCCCAGGAATGATGTTCACATCCTTAGGCGTATCAAACATCAAGGTCGCTTCGTAGGTACGCGTCGCCGTATCCGCGATCGAAGACATCTCCACCACCTTAGCCGGGAACTCCCGTCCCTTCAGAGTCGTAAGCCGCACCACTGGACGAGCTCGTTGCGTACGTTCCTCGATCGTCAGGTGATGAGCCGGCTTGGCCAATACCCCCAACGTCTCCGGTACATCCACCGTGATCTTCAAACTCGAGATATCATGAATGATCATGATCTCCTGCTTCGCCCTTACATTATCCAGGTTCTCCACATGGACCTTGGCCACGAAACCGGAAAACGGAGCTTTCAAAAAGGTGTCGTCGAACGCCTTCTGGGCTTTCTCCAAGTTAGACTTCGCGATCTCGAAATTGTTGACCGCCATATCCAGCCTTTGCTTCGAGGTCGCTTGCTCAGCAAAAAGCGCTTTCGAGCGATCCGCTTCCTCCTTGGCTGCCTCAAAGGTCGCTTTCGCTCCCTGCAAAGTCGCCTCGAAATCTCGAGGGTCAAGCCTCGCGAGCGCTTCCCCTTCCTTAATCGTCTGCCCCTCTTTAACATTGATCTCCATCAAACGGCCGGACACCTCGAAAGCCATGTTCGCCTCGCGAGCCGCTTCAATCTGCCCCGGCAGCTCAATGCCGCGCTCCAGCAAACCGGAGTTCAACTCCAGTATCTTGACCGGACGCACTACCGCCTCGATCACAGGTTCTTCTTTCTTGCCGCAACCCGTCATGAGAAGACTTCCCCCCAACAACGAAAGCAATGCGACGGATCCAGGTATCCACTTAAAACTACAAATCGGATTCATAACAATAAAAGGTTAACTTAAACAAAAATGGTTGTGGGTTTATTCTTCGCTAAAATCGCCGCCAAGTGCCAGGTGGAGATCGATACGCTCCGCCAAACGAGCGTTCTTAATGCTGATGTATGCAACTTTCGCTGACACGTAACGGGCTTGCAGCTGCAACACGTTGAGCAACTCGATCGCCCCGTTCTTAAACTCGGTCTGGGCGAGCTCCAAAGCCTTCAAGCTGTCGTCGACCTGATCGGCCAAAAGCGCTTCCCGTCTCGCCAGCAAGGCTTCGTTACTCAGAGCGTTTTCGACCTCGCCAAACGCGACCAACGCTTTCTGGCCGTACAAAGCCAACGCCGCTTCCTGCTCCGCAGTCGAGATCTCTACCTCGGCCTGCAACGCGCCTCCCGCATAAATCGGAGCCAGGAAATTCGCCCCCACACTCCAAAAGCCGTCACCCGCTCCAAGCAAGTCCGCGAAATCATTGTTCGAAGCTCCTCCCGCCGCCGTCAGTCCGATCGACGGCAACCGGGCCGCTTTCGCCGCATCGGTCAAATTAAAGGCAGCCGCCACGCGACGCTCCGCCGCCACCAAGTCCGGACGACGCTCGATCAACTCCGAAGGCAAGCCAACCGGAATCGTCGGCGGCACCGCCGCAAACTCGTTCGCCACCTCAAGTTCCGCCGAAGGATAACGACCCAGCAAAACTTCCAGACTGCGAACCGCCGTCTTCTCAGCGCCTTCGACCTGTTTGAGCCGCTCTTCCGACGCCGCCAGATCCGCTTTCGCCAAATGCACTTCCTTCATGCCGACATCGCCAAACTTATGCTTCGTCTCCACGATACGAAGCGTTTGCTGATACAAGTCGACCACCTCGGAAGCGTACGCCAACTGCTGCTTGAGCTCGACCGTAGTGAACCAGCTCTTAGCAACCCCAGCCTTCAAGGAAAGACGGGCGTATTCATAATCCGAGGTCACCGCCTCAAACTGGGCTTCCGCCGCATCCCTCTGAGATCGCAGCTTCCCCCAAATATCAAGCTCCCAGGAAACACTCAACGCTCCCTGCCCAGAGTCACTGCTCAAACCACCGTCGTACTCGAGGTGAGAACCATCTCCCACTGCAGCGATGACCGGCTTCATCTGCGAGCCCGCTTGGGTAACCAACCCCGCCGCCGCTTGCACCTGCGAAGCCGCCGCGCTCAAATTCAAATTGTTGGCCAGAGCCTCATCGACCACCGCCTCAAGCTGAGCATCGTCAAAACTCTTGATCCAGTTAGCGGGCAGCGGTCCTTCAGGACGCTCCACTTGAGAAGAAAAAGCGTCTGGCACCGAAGTCGAATCCGGCAACGCCTCGTTTAAAGCCTCAACCCCTTCCGGAGGAGGCGTCGTTTCGCACCCGCCCAGCAGCAAGCTGAACGCGATCGCGGCATAGATAGATCTAGCGGACATAAGGAACAAATGGGTCAGGAGGGTTCAAAAGCAGGAATGCGACAGCACTATCTGCCGATATGGCCGCCCAAGCAAGCGGGAGTGAGAATTAGCAGCGCTCAGCACAGACGATCCGCCACTTCGGCGCTCAAAACCGTATCGGCCTTTCCTATACGCGACGTTCCGTTCCCGTAACATCGCGACAATCATTTTGGTCAGCATCTTCATCATTTGCCAGTATCCTACCTCAAACCTTCGCCGCTTACCATTGGACCAAAGTCCTATAGCCGATTCCGAGACCTGTTGATAATATATGCCGCACAAAAACAAAGAGTCGATCCATGCTCGCACAAATGACAACGCCCTCGTCGCCACAGTCATGAGTCACTTCAAGCAAGACCGCTCCCATCTAATTAACACAAAAGAACATCAACAATCCGATCCTGTCCAACTACGACAGCCGTTTCCATACTCAACAGAGCCTCTCACGCTCACATCCGACAAATCTCATGAAGTACACAACCGCAGCCCTCACCCTCCTAAGCGCTTGCCTCACTAGCTTCGCCCAAGCGAGCCAACAAGACTTCGAAGCAGCTCCCACCATCCCCGCTGAGCAGATTCTCAGCAGCTACGAGATGCAAACCGAGTACCACTCAGTAGGACCTGAAGTAAAAGTAAAAGATTACGGCTACACGTTTTCCCTCAAAACAAAACAAGGCGAAGCAGATATCTGGAGCCGCGACCTACTGGACGAGCGTATCCGGGAAACCATCGCCATCGACGCTCTCAACGAAGTCAGCCAAACCGAAGCCTTCACAAACGCTCTCACCCAAGCTCTCAAGAATCCGGTAGCCGGCGCCTGGCAAGTCGCCACCCAACCCGTTTCTACCGTCAAAAAGCTTCCCGGCCGATCCTATCGCTACTTCAAAGGCACTTTCTTCGGCGTCAAAAAGACCAGCACGCAAGCCACCGAAACCGTAAACGAAACGGTTAAGAAAAACACCGGCAAGTCCGACGAGCCCAAAGAACCGATCCAACAGCAAGCCACCCAAGCCGCCAGCGGAGCGAGCAAAGAACTGCTCGGATTCAACAAGGCGAAACGCGCCTGGGCCAAGAAGCTCAACGTGAATCCCTACTCGGACAACCCGTACCTCATGGAAACGCTCGATCGCGTCGCTTGGGCCTCTTCCTTCGGATCGCTCGTCGTCGACGTCGCAGTCCCCTCGCTCGGACCGCTCGGCTACGTGAACGACGTGCAAAACATCGTTTGGGACACGCCTTCAGTCGAACTAGAACTCCAGAACGACGAACGCCTCAAAAAGGCCGAAATCGACAAGAAGGTCGTTCATGACTTCCACACAAATCCAATCTACCTGCTCAACGAAAAGACCGAAATCGCCCTCGCGACCGAGGCCTTCATCGGAGCGGAAGGACTCGACCAACTCATCGACATCACGCTCGCCGCCGAAGATCGCTTCGACGCCCGCATGATGGTCAAGGTCACTCGCATCCTCAACCACTACCACCACACTCAGGCGCCACTGAAGAGCATTGAGATCAAACGTGGCATGCTTGCGGCCTACGACCAAAACGGCGCCCTCATCCTCCCAGTCGCCGTGGAATACTTGCACTGGACCTCCGATGTCCAGGAAGCTGCCGAAGACGAATCCTTCGCCAGCGAAAACCGCCAGCTATGGGTCACCGGAGAACTTACCGAAAAAACACAAGAGCAACTCAATAAAAGAGGCTGGAAGTTCGTTGAAAATAGCTTACAACAGCTGGAAGAGTAATCTTCCAACCTAAGTCTGTAAGCGACGAACACCAACCAATGCGCCCCCTATTCACGAGCCCGCTGCTCTACTTGTTCTGTACTTTCGCCATGAATACGCTCGCCCTATCAGGGGAGCGTATTCCCGCGAAGACCTTTCTCGAAAATGAACTCGAGATCCTGGTCGAAACAATCCAGAGCGATTCCCTGACGCCCGACGCCAAACAAGCCCTCACCGAAAAACAGATCAGGCAGCATCTCGCCCTCGGGCACATGACCGCGCAATCGCTGGGCCCCGAAGCCACTCGCTTCAATCTCATGGAGTTCGCCGACTTCGCTCGCGAATTCGAGCAACACCTCATCCACTACTATCTCAACCGCATCGCCGATTTCGAAGGAGACGGTATCGACATTCTGGATTCGGTAAAAGATCCCAAAACCGGCTACGTCGTCGTAACAACGCTCGGAAGAACACGCAACGCAGCCCGCAACCTCGGAACGCGGGCCCAAGTCAACTACACCCTTCGAGAAACGGATTCCGCCTGGCAAATAATCTCCATCCAGATCGACGACGTCGATATCACCCAAAATTTCCGATCCCAGTTCAGCTCCGTCCTACAGCAAAAGTCCGCCCAACAGGTCATCAAGCAGATCCGCAAATCCAACCAGCGGAAAAGCAAAGACAACCCCTTCAAGTAGAGCCAGCGCTCGCCGCCGCAACGCATAGCCACAAGCGATCCAACGCGGCCTAGCCAATCTCACTGACAGCGTTCGTCCGAAACGCTTTCGGGCTAATCGCGAAGGCCTTACGGAAACGCTTCGAGAAATAGAGCGGATCATCGTAGCCTATCTGGTGAGCCACCTCCGCAATCGAGAGAGATACTCTCTCCGAAAGCAGGATCTTACCTTCTTTCAACCGCATCTGCTCCAGTCGCCCTCCAAAAGACTCATTGGTCTCTTCCTTGAAAAGATGGGCAAAGCGCGAGGGAGACAAGCCCACGACCTTGGCGACCTCAGCCACGCTGAGTTTCTCTTTCGAGTGATTCATCATGTACACCAAGGCATGCTCGATTCTGCCGTCGATACGCAATGACTGTGTCCTCTCGTTGACACTATCCAATCTCAATAGGAGGCGCTCCAGAATATTGACAGCCTTCTGATTCACACGAAAGTGTGCGCTACGGTACACCTTGAGCAACTCTTCCATGTCAGCTCTCGAGTCAGCAAACAACTCGCCATTGCCGACATCCAGAACGTGGATACCCGATTTCCGCTTTGGATAGTCCACCAAGTCACCCCAGTCACTTCGCTCGTAGAAGTGAGCCCACAAAAAATGCCAGCGACTGCCCTCCTTTAATATCCCGTAGTCCTGATAGGCTCCTGGCGGAATCAGGACGACTTGCCCCTTTTGCACTACAATATCCTCATCCGAGTGGCAGAATAGTCCCTTTCCTTTCAAGGTCATAAACAGCAGCCAATCCCCTCGACCTTTGGGTCTTCGGATCCTGTAGCTACGACTCTTATCCACCTCTCCTGCCTCAATCGAAGCAAATTCGTTTATCTCACCAGAGGCCTTCATGGCAGAATCTTCCATACATTCAGCAATGATGTCTATGACAATCTGCTGGTTTCCCACCTCGCAATTCATAGAAACGAGAGTACCTTTTACTGCCTGTACCCCCGACGCATGCTTTTACACCCTACCCCACTTGGGAGGTGCTCCCGGCCCTTCAAACATTCTCTCGCGGCAACACCAGTCCTCGTTGGCTTGGCGTTCCTGACCGCATGTACAGGCCCCAAAGAGCCCGACTCTCTTTCCTTACCGGAAACGATTAGCTTCAACGAGCACGTACGCCCCATCCTCACCCAGAATTGCACCGCCTGCCACGGTGGAGTCAAAAAGGCCGGAGAGGTGAGTTTCATCTACCAGGAGGAAGCGCTTGGATACAGCCAATCCGGTAAGCGCGTCATCGCCCCGAACCACCCCAATCGGTCGGAACTCTACCGACGCATCACCTCTCAAAATCCCGACGAGCGAATGCCTCCTGCCGCTCACGGCGATCCGCTAAGCGACCTTGACATTCAAATCCTCAAAAAATGGATACAGCAAGGAGCCAACTGGGAAGAACATTGGGCCTACCAAAAACCTCAAGCTCCAGCAGTTCCTCTACCTACAAACGACACTTGGTCACGCAACGATATCGATCGATTCGTCCTAACAGAGATCAAGAAGCACGGACTCGCTCCAAATCCTGAAGCCGACAAAACTTCACTTCTTCGCCGACTGACCCTCGACCTAACGGGACTTCCCCCAAGTATCGAGGAAACCGAGGCATTCATCTCTGACAACACTCCTCACGCCTACGAAGCACAGGTAGACAGACTCCTCGCCTCACCTCACTTCGGAGAACGCTGGGCAGTGCCATGGCTCGACCTCGCTCGTTACGCAGACACGGCCGGATACGAAAAAGACTCCTATCGGGACATGTGGCCTTATCGCGACTGGGTTATCCGCGCCCTGAACGCGGATATGCCATTCGACCAGTTCACACTCTCCCAACTCGCAGGAGATCTTCTACCCAACAAGACAGCCGACGACCTCCTCGCCACCGCCTACCACCGCAATACCAAAACTAACGTCGAAGGCGGCACCGACGACGAGGAATTCCTTCTCGCCTCGGTCATCGACCGCTCCAACACCGTTTGGCAGGGATGGATGGGAACTACATTTGGCTGCGTCCAGTGCCACTCTCACCCTTACGATCCTTTTTCACAGCAGAGCTACTTCGAATTCGCCGCCTTTCTCAACAATTCCCAAGATCATGACACTCGCGACGAATTCCCCAAATTCAGCTACGCTCATGACCCTGCAAAAAGAGAAGAGCTCTTTCAGATGCAAGAGGACTTGAGGAAAGTAAATCTCGCTTACACCCGCCCCTATCAAGACCTATCCCAAAACACAGATTGGAAACCGCTCACCTACCAGTCCGCCCAATCCACCCAAGACGTCGTCCTCTCGATCGAGCGCGACAAGGCTGGCCGCGAACTCCTGCAAACCGGCCCGAACACCCCCAGAGGCACAGTACACACGATTGAGGCAAGCTCCCCAATCGACAGCTTTACCGCTCTAAGGGTCGACGCTCTCATGCCTTTGGATGCGTCCCTTGAAATTCCCGGACCACCATTCGTCCTCTCGTTCATTGAGATCTTCTACGAGAACGAATCAGGGGAGGAAGTCAGTGTGCAATTCGAGAGAGCGATCTCTGACGAAGCCAACACGCGTACAAGTCCCTCGGAGTCCCTGGAAAAAGAAAATAAAAACGGTTGGAAGGCGTACCCAAGACAACACTACGACCGTTGGGCAGTGTTCGTTACGAAAGAGCCAATTCACCTCAAGGAGCGGAAAAACGTCAGAATCGTCCTCCATAATCTCGCCGGGCATGACGGAGCGGAACAACCCGTGCTCAGACGCTTCCGTCTCTCAGTCGATGATCAGAGCAACTGGCAGGCCCTCTCTCAATCACTCCAAATTGTAGAGGCCGAAGCGGCTCGAGAGAAACTCAACCGAGACATAAAAAACATAGAGAGCACCGCCGTCCCAATCATTCGTGAACGCGAAACTGATTTCTCTCGTGTAACCAACATTTTCATACGTGGAGATTGGCTAGCAAAAGGAGATCGCGTATCCCCCGCTGTTCCCGCGATTCTACTCAGCGAACCGGATCAGAAACCAACCGATCGCATCGAAATGGCGAAGTGGCTGGTTTCAGATGAAAATCCCCTCACCGCACGCTTCACTGTGAACCGTCACTGGGAACAGCTTTTTGGTATTGGCATTGTCGAAACTCTAGAAGACTTCGGCAGCGCTGGGCTACCACCATCCAACCAGGCTCTGCTCGACCACCTCGCTCTAAAGTTCCAAGGCGATCTCAAATGGAGCACCAAAGCTCTTCTGAAAGAAATCGTCATGAGCGCGACCTACCGTCAATCAGCCACAATCTCCGAGGAGAAGCGGAACAAAGATCCTCGAAACATCTACCTCAGTCGCGGTCCAAGACAGCGTTTAACAGCCGAGATGGTACGCGACAACGCCCTTAAGGTCTCTGGACTACTATCAACAAAACAATTTGGGAAACCGGTCATGCCCTACCAACCCGACAAGGTATGGCGTTCCGTGTACAACAAGGAAGCATGGGAAACATCCGAGGGCGAGGACCGCTACCGCCGAGCAGTCTACACCTATTGGAAACGAAGCGCGACCTACCCGAGCTTCGTCACCTTCGACGCTCCGAGTCGAGACGTATGCACACCTCGCCGCATCGCTACAAACACCCCACTCCAAGCGCTCGTCACTCTAAACGATCCCGTCTATTTCGAGTGCGCCGAAGCGCTCGCCCAAAAAGCGATCGAGGCCCACCCGGAATCCCCCAGCGACGCAATCCGCTACGCTCACAAGCAGGCTCTCCTCAAGGAACCATCGACTGAAGACCTCGAGTCACTGCTCGACCTCTACCACAAATCCGAAGGGAGCGAGGCGAATAGCGGAACGGTCTCGAAGACCTCTCTCGCAATCGTGAACAACGCCCTGCTCAACCTGGACGCCTTCCTAACCAAGTAGCCAGAACGCGTATGAACCTCATTACACAACTCCAAACCGATAGCCTTTCGGCAACGACGCGCCGCTATTTCCTCAAGGAATGCATGGCTGGACTTGGCGCGATCTGGTTTTCCTCGGAAGCGGGAAAACTGTTCGGCAAATCTGGATACACATCAAAAAACGCCAATCCACTCGCAGCGAAACACCCGCACTTTCCGCCAAAAGCGAAACGGATCATCTTCCTGCACATGGCCGGGGCACCCAGTCAACTTGACCTCTTCGATTACAAGCCAGAACTCTTCCGCCTCGACGGCAAGGACTGCCCACCAGAGTTTCTTGAAGGCCAACGCTTCGCCTTCATATCGGGCGTCCCCAGTCTACTTGCCCCCCGTCACAAGTTTAACCCTGCGGGTAAAAGCGGACAGATGATCTCGGAGATTCTTCCCCACTTTCGGGAGATCATCGATGAGGTTTGCTTCATCAAATCCATGCAAACCGACCAGTTTAACCACGCTCCCGCCCAACTGCTTCTACACACCGGGAATGCAAACCTCGGCAACGCCTCCATGGGATCCTGGATCACTTATGGTCTCGGGACCGAGAACCAAAACCTTCCTGGATTTATGGTGCTCGTGTCGGGCGGTAAAAATCCTTCCGCCGGCAAGTCCGCATGGAGCAGCGGCTTTCTTCCTTCCGTCTACCAAGGGGTACAATGTCGATCAGAAGGCGACCCGATCCTTTATCTGAACAACCCCTCTCAAATCGACCGACGATCCCGTCGCCAAATTCTAGATACGATCGACGAGATTAACCGCCGACACTACGAGGAGGTGGGCGATCCTGAAACCTTAACACGCATTTCCCAATACGAGATGACCTACCGGCTCCAAATGCATGCCACCGACGCGCTGGACATCGAGAAGGAGCCCGAATACATCCACAACTCCTACGGCACAAATCCCGGCAAGGAGTCATTCGCCAATAATTGCCTACTCGCCCGAAGACTCGTCGAACGAGGTGTTCGCTATGTTCAGCTCTACGACTGGGGTTGGGATCACCACGGAAACGGACAAAACACAATCGACGAAGGTTTGGCTCGTAAGTGCAAGGAGATCGATCGTCCCATTGCCGCCCTTATCCAAGACCTCAAACAAAGGGGCTTGCTCGACGACACGCTAGTCGTCTGGGGAGGCGAATTCGGACGCACTCCGATGCGCGAGCTGCGCGGAGGGGTAGCTTCCGATACCTTCGGGCGCGACCACCACAAGGAAGCCTTCACCATCTGGATGGCCGGAGCCGGAGTCAAAGGCGGTTACACCTATGGGCAAACGGATCCATTCGGATTCTTCGTCGAGGAAAACCCAGTCCACGTCCGTGACCTACAAGCCACGATTCTTCACGCACTCGGTCTGGACAGTCACCATCTCAGTTTCCCCTACCAAGGACTCGACCAACGCCTGACCGGAGTGGGAGAAACGCCTCACGTGATCGAAGACCTTTTCGCCTAAGCTATGCAGAAAACGAGGCGAAATTATATTTTGGCTACAGGATCAGCGAGCCTCATTGCGATCGTCATTTGGATGTTAGCAACGAGCTTCACGCAAGGTTCGGAATCTAGCCCGTGGTCTACCTTCCTCGGAGGGTTCCACCCGCTGGTTCTCCACATACCTATTGGCGTGGTAATCGTAATCTTCGCACGCAGCCTCTGGAACCTCCGAACTCGTGCAGCATCAGACAACCGATTTCTCTGGCTCTTGGCTGCGTTAAGCTCCTCCGCCTCGTTTGCGAGCGGGTACTTTCTTGGCAATGAAGGAGGATACGACAGCGAACTCTTGAATCGGCACCTTTGGTCCGCAGCAGCCTTCACAGCCTTCGCTTGGATCAGTTTCATCCTCGAGGTCCTCCCTGCCTCTCGCTCAGCGAAAGCGCTGCTCTTAAGCCTAAATCTGGTCTCAGTCAGTCTCGCTGGCCACTACGGCGGCCTCATGGTTCACGGCGATCCTTTCGCAGCAGCGCCATGGCTAAACGATCCTCAACGTTATGCGATACTTCCAGAAATCGGAGAGGAAGTCGCTCTCTATCAGGATATCATCGACCCGATTCTCCAAGCTAAGTGCGTATCCTGCCACGGACCCGCGAAACGAAAAGGATCGCTCCGCCTCGACACCTACGCCCACATTCGAGTCGGGGGCAAGAACGGCGGAGTTCTAACCGGAAACGATCCGACTCGCTCTACACTTCTCACCGTCACCAAACTTCCCCTACACGACGACCAGCACATGCCCCCCAAGGGAAAACCTCAACTTAACGAAGTAGAGCAAGCGGCCATTAGCCATTGGATAGCGAACGGATCATCCGTCGAACTCGTTCTTCCGAGTGCGGACGTTCCTTCGAGCTTTCAGGCCATGCTTGTCCCCGGCTACCGCCTATTGCCCGATCCAAAACTTGAAGCCGAACGCCTTGCCAAAGAAAAGGAGAAACAGCTCTTGGCCATAGCCCGACGTGCCGAGCTGCAATCGCTAATCAACGAGCGTCCCCCAGAGCTCGCGTCTTGCTTTACCTTCGCCGATCAACACGGCGACACACTGCATTTCACCCCTATCACTCAAAAAGGACAGCTGACCTCAGATTTGCTCGAGACCCTGCTACCCCTCATTAACGAGTGCCACACTATCGATCTTTCAGATCTAACGCTACCGGACTCTCTGTTCGCAATGCTCGCCCAATCGGAATCACTGGTCGATCTAAACCTCTCTCGAACACAGCTAACAGAACTCGCCCTATCATCTCTGAGCGTCTCGCCAAACCTGGAGCGACTCAATCTCTTCGCCACCAAGCTTTCAGCTCAATGGCTCACTTCGGCACAAGGATTCCAATCCCTGAGAACCCTCTACATAGGACAAAATGGAATATCCAGGGAACACCTCGATTCAGTCCGGACTCACTTCCCGAACACGGAAGTCATCGGAGATCTGTACCTCGAAGCTACAGCGGACGAAGATGTCTCCGATACCTATGAAGACACAGAAGGATCGAAATGATCATTCGCTAGCCGCGCACCTCGTAGCGAGGTAGCCCAATGCTCCCCCCATCCAGGTCAGAGAAGCCACCGCCCAAGCGGCTACCCCCATAGAACTTGGAGTGAAAATAGCGGCCAAAGCTATGATTGCGACTGATACTCCCCCAATGAGGGCGGCAATCCCCACACAGGCCTTAATGCTATTGATTTTGTTTTCCATACCCTAGGAGTGCCCAAGGTCCCTAGAAAGGTGACAGACTTTTTTGGAAAAAACCGAAAAAGATGAACTTGGGCCACACTAGCTAACACGCGTCCGCCATCATCTTCGCTTTGCAAAATCGACGACGGCGCTGCTCCACTTCCTCCTCGTCATAGACCCTGCTCACGAGATCGATAAAACCGTCTCGCAACTGACTCACCGACATTCCCTTCGGCTGATAGCAAATATCAAACAATGTCCGCCGCCGCCAGTCCTCAGCATGGATCAGCCGCCCTTCCCTCGCTAAGCGATCATACAAAGGCGTCCCAGGGAAAGGCGTCAAAAACGTCAGCTGCACTTCGAACAAATTGCTCTCCCGGATAAAATCCCAGTAGCGCTCAAACACGTCCGGCGTATGGGTATCGAGCCCCAGAACAAAACACCCGTTAACAGTGATGCCGTGATCCTGTATCCGCTTTATTGATTCCAGATAGCGCGTCGCTTGCTTGGACTTCCAATTCGCCTTGAGCTCCAATCCACTCACATCGCCCGGATCCTCAAACCCGATCAACACCTGAGCGCAGCCCGCCCTCTTCATCTTCGTCAGCAGTTTCGGGTCAGACGCAATCGATACATCCGTTTCAGTAAACCAGCGAAATCCGCACCCTCGCATCGCATCCATCAACGCATGCCCATAGCGCTTGTTCGCAAAGGTGTTGTCGTCCGCGAACTCGATAAAAGGGTGCGGCCAAATCGACTTCAATACCTCGATTTCCTGCATAACCTTGTCCACCGGCTTACAGCGATACCCGCCACCCAACCGTATCGACGCAGCGCAAAACTCGCACTCCCAAGGACATCCCCGCGTCGTTTGCACCGTCAAGCGATTGTACCTCTCCACTTCAAGCAAATCGAATCTCGGAATCGGAGATTGCCCCAAATCATACGCCCTCTCCGCTTTGTAGAAATCGCGCATCGCACCCTTCTCAAAGTCCTCGAGCAAAACCGGCCAAACAAGCTCGCCCTCTCCAGCAACCACGCTGTCGAAATGCTCCCCGCACTCCTCGGGACACAAGCTAGCATGCAGTCCCCCGATCACCGTTTTCACTCCGTTCGACCTTAGGTATCCAGACAACGCGTACGCATCGAACGCCCGTGCCGTAAAAGTGCTGAAGGCAACAAGATCAAAGGCCAACAGCTTCTCCCTCCCGCATGTCTCCAGCTCATCTACCTCGATATATTCCATTTCCCAATGATCCGGGGTCAGAGCTGCCAGCGTCAGCAAGCCCAAGCTCGGCAACGAAGCGATCGTCTTACTACGCTCCACAAATCCCGGTACCGTCAACCCAATCTCCAGTAATTCCTCATCGAACACCCGTATCCCGCTCATCGCTACAAACGCCACCTTCATCGCACACCTCCCACATAAACGATCGCAATCACAATTCCCCAAGACGCAGCCAAAACCGGGAGAAAAAACAGATGCCGAAACCTCTTCTTCCAGGCGCTCAAGAAGCAGACCAATGGCATCAGAAGATTGGCCGCCGCCAATCCCCACGCCCCATATTCAATCCACTCCGCCGGATCCGATTCCTGAATCGTGAACGCAAAAAGGCTATTCAAAAATCCGATACCAAAGAACGCGATATGGCCGAGACGCATCATCCGTCGCGTAAACGAGCTATACCCGCCCAACCATTTCTCTCGATGAAAAAACAAGCCGATCGCCGCGCCCGAAAGCACTCCCGCAGCCATCCCAATCCAGCCAACAAGTAAATTATGCATAGTGAGGTTTCCAATAGAGGTTAAACGCAGACCAAACCGCCTGCCCCTTACCTAAAACTGGAAACGCGCCAACATCCCCCTTCCAGAGGGGAACTTCGCATATCACAGCAGCACGAATCTACATCTGTTCAAAAAGTGCACATCCACCTCGGACATTTTTTCAGACAAACAAAGCTCGGCTTGCGCCGAAGCGTTTCTCCAAATACTGGCTGCGAAAATCAAAGATTCGCTTCAGGCGGCGTTTCACAAAGACAGAATGGACCAGCAAGCCAAGCGGACCGAAAGGCAGCACGTAGTTAACTCGATCCGTCATGATCGTCCCATCCGACACAGATTGAAACGCGTGCAAGTGATGCCAAAACCGATAAGGCCCGAGCCGCTGTTCATCCACGAAATACTCTCTCGGCTGGCAGTGCGAAATCTCGGTAACCCAACGCTGCCTCACCCCAGGAAGCACACGTATCCGGTATTCAATCACCTGCCCGGCAAACATCGAAAAATCCGCCCCAGACAAGATCTCAAAACGCAGAAACGGCGGCGTCATTTCGTCGAGATTGCGAGGATCCGAAAAAAACTCCCAAACCACGTCAATCGGACGCGGGATGAATTGCTTGCGATTCAAAGTATGCACCCTTGGGAATCCTATGAAATTGCTCATCAAGAAAAAGCCCAGACCCTGACAAGAGCCCCCTATTATCGATCCAAGGGCGATTCAAAGCGGCAACGTCGATTTACCCGAATCTAGGCAGCAAATTGATAATTCCCCCGAACAGCGCTAGAAAAAGGACCACCGCACGAAGCGGTAAAATGAATAACTCAAACAAACGATTCTACGCACGCTTTGGTGGAAGCTGGGGAAGCTTCGGCATTTTCGCTCTGCTCGCGTACGGACTCGAGCTCTACTCATACCTCCCCTTCTTCGGCCTCCTTGGATACGCTACGATGATCCTGCTCCTCCTGCTCGCGCTTAGCGAGGCAGAGGTTCGGCTGCACTATCTCCTGGTAAGCGGTAGCCTTATGATTTTCGGAGCCTTCGCTTCATTCGACCTCGTGTCTTCGCGAGATGAGTTGACTACGATCTGGAAGGAGTGGCTGGGCGAGGATATCACCAACGAACAATCCAGTGGCCTGGTTCAAGCCCTGCTAATTCTTCTCGGAATATTCTGCGGAAGCCTCGCCTCCGCTACACTCTTCTACGGCCTGAACAAAAAGAACTTCCGAGGCTAGAGAATATCACTCCTCCTCTTCGGTATAAAACCGCTCGTGAGCCAGAAGGTCCAACTGATGCATCACGAGCCCTAGATCAGCGAACGCTTCCGCTGCGGACGCGTCGATCATACCGGAATCAATCTGCCGCTGCACTCTCCGCAATCTCAGTCCCAGAGAACTGCGTTCGTCCTCCTCTCCCATTTTCCGCAAAAGGCGACGCGCCTGATCAGCTTTCCGCCGAGCCTTCTTCACCACTCGTAAAGCGCTTTCCAGAGATGTCTCACCTGCCGCAAGCTCTTTGAACACGCCACACTCAAACGAGCGACACTGTTGCGGACGGTCCTGATAGACCTTGCACTTCAAGTCACCACAAAGGGCCCGACACGGTTGCTTGAAGAAAGCAACCGGCACCTTGGCACGGGAGCGCTTCACCGGCATTCCTAAAGCCTTCAAATCATCCGTACTCTCATCAGGGCCAAATCGAACATTGTCGAAAAGCGTCCCGTCACAACACATCCCGCAAGCGAGGCAAAGCTGTTCACCAAGATTCACAGCATCAGCACCTCAGCTCTCAAACGACGAAGCAAGCTTAGATCACTCTAGGGAGCGTCTTCACTCGAGCACCGGCTCTAAATAGACATTGCGGTACTCGATCGACGTATGGTCTCCCTGAAGGAAGATGGGGCCGGCCGTCATCGGATCCGTATGGATCGCTCCTCCAGTAGGCCGGTCCACCGGCACGTTATCGACCACCGTTTCCCCATTAAGGACGATTGTGACATGACGGTCGACCAACGTCAGATCATAGCTTTGCCAAGTACCTGGTTCGCCAGCCGCCTGATGACTAGGACCGATCACGCTGAATACAGATCCTATTCCGATCTTCCCCTGCATGCGACTATCACGGTCGACCACCTGCACCTCATACATGCCTCGTAAATACACTCCGCTGTTCTGCCCTGCTTTAGGACGAAACTCGATGTGCAGGCGAAAGTCTTCAAACACAGCTTCTGTACGCAGATTGCCAAACGTACCCGTCGATCCGAAATCCGTTTTTGGCGTCGTGTTCACAAGCAATCCATCCCGAGCGCTCCAACCGTTTGTCTTGTTTGGCTCGTTGAGCCGCCAGCCTGCCAGATCCTTCCCATTGAAAAGCGTCA
The DNA here is from genome assembly GCF_016595505.1 of Pelagicoccus mobilis. Taxonomy (GTDB): domain Bacteria; phylum Verrucomicrobiota; class Verrucomicrobiia; order Opitutales; family Opitutaceae; genus Pelagicoccus; species Pelagicoccus mobilis. The sequence goes on from NZ_JAENIL010000020.1 coordinate 49,103, forward strand.
CTGCTTGACCGAATTTCACCTTCGTCAGATCAGGTTTAGCTGGCATGGCAGGATACTTTTTTCCCGTGAACTCAATCCGATCGTAAGGAGCGTCCAAAGAATCACAAAGGATGAGCCCCTGCAATCGCCCATCACGAACGCCTACCCTGACCTGATTCTGCGTCACAAATGCTTCATCACCGGGCTGACGCTTGATCTTCATCGAAAACACAAGCTCATCGCCTTCCAGCCTGACGTCCTTGTGCGGCCCCGCGCCTAAAACATGCACCCGCATGCGCACAATCGGCTTACCATCCTCTTCCTCCACTTTCAACCAAGCGGGTTCTTCCGTTTCTAGCTGCAGCGACCAAGTTCCCAAAAGCGACTCAGGAACCTTAGCCTGTAGACCTGCTCCCACAAAAACGCCAACCAAGGCGATGAGCCGCAGCCCCACCCAAACTCGCTTCCCAAACAATCTAGCCATAGCTGTCCTCCTATTTCAACTACACCGGTAGTCGTTCGCGACATTGTCTACGGAACTCCTTGGGTGACACGCCCTTTCGCTCCTTAAACTGTCTATTGAAGTTCGATAGATTCTGAAAGCCGGACGCGTAGCAGATTTCCGCCACACTGCTGTCGCTTTGCATCAACAGTCGACAGGCTTCTCCGACCCTCAACTCATTCACATACTGGATGAAGGACTTGCCGGTGTTCTTCTTGAAGAAACGCGAGAAGGACTTTGGGCTAAAGCCAATGTGTTTGGCCACCGCTTCGAGCCTGATTTCCGATCCTAGGTTTTCGATGATCCAATCCTTTACCAAGTCGATCCGCTTCACATTCCGCTCGTTGAGTGAGGGAGAATAGAATGCGCTCACCAAAGGTCTTCGCTCATCTTCTGGAGCTGACGCGAGCGTATCCAAAATAAGGAGAAACTGAGCCAACCGCTGCGTCGCATTTTGTTGAGGCATCAGCTTCATCATTTCCTCCACTCTCTCCCTCGCCTTTCCCGAGAACTCGATAGAGCGCCGCGTCGACTCCAAAAAAGCACGGATCTGCTCCATCTCTGGTTTGGATAGAAACTCGCTACCGAGCGACTCCTCCGAAAACTGGATCACCAACATGGCCGGGTTCTCAGGATCTCCATCTGGGGCCTCACTTGGCTGAAAGGCATGCGGCACATTCGCCCCATTCAATATCAGCGTTCCGGGCATAATCTCACCAATACAATCTCCCGTGATGTGGTGCCCGGTATTTTTGAGTATGAGCAGGATATCTATCTCCGGGTGGTAGTGCCAGGTCGACCACATGTCAGTATCAGCTTTGAATGAAAATAGCTGCGTTTCACAGGCGGTGATAATCTCCCGCTGTGCCTCGATCGCCGTTGTTGCAGATGCCTTAACCATCCCTAGACTAGTCCAAATTCCTCAACTCCTTGCCTCTACTTATTTGATTAAGGAGGAAATAGTATCAAAACTTGTCCCTAAAACAGTGTACCGCAAATCGTTTTTAAGCTAATCTCGCTAGCCTCCCCAAACGAGATGAAGCCCTTTCCCCACACAATTGGCTCTTTCGCCGCCTTTCTACTTGTAGGATTCAGCACGTCCGCAGACGAGCTTTCGAACGAGGACCTGCAGTTCTTCGAGTCTGAAGTCCGCCCCCTGCTGATCGACAACTGCTACAAATGCCATTCGGCGGACGCCGAGAAAATCCGTGGCCACTTCCTCATCGACTCCGCCCCCGCGATGCTTCGCGGAGGTGAAAGCGGTCCTGCCATCGTCCCCGGAAACTCTGCGGAAAGTCGGCTCATTCAGATGGTGAAACGTCACCCCGACTACGAGGCAATGCCTCCAAAGTCTAAACTCGCCCCCGAGGAAATCGAGACTCTCATCGCCTGGATCGATCGGGGAGCTCCCGATCCGCGTGTCGAAGAAAGCCTCTCCGCCGCCGACCTCTCTGATTTCAATCTCGAGGAGCGCAAAAAGTGGTGGTCCCTTCAACCCGTCAATACCCCCGAAATCCCCGAGGTAAAAAACGCAGATTGGCCAGCCAACGACTACGACAACTTCCTCCTCTCCAAGCTCGAGGAGAAAGGCTGGCAACCGGCGGAATCAACCGATCGCCGAACCCTACTGCGTCGCCTTAGCTTCGATCTCATCGGCCTAGCCCCTACTCCCGAGGAGCTAGAATCATTTCTCTCAGACAACTCGCCAGACGCTTATCAAAAGCAAGTCGACCGGCTTCTCGCCTCTCCTCACTTCGGCGAAAAATGGGCCCGACACTGGCTCGACCTCGTACGCTACGCCGAGACCAAAGCCTTCGAAGCGGACTACACCATGACTCATGCGTATCGTTACCGCGACTACATCATCAACGCCCTTAACCAAGACGTCCCCTTTGATCAGTTCATCCTCGAATCCTTAGCCGGTGACCTCATCGAAGAACCACGTATCAATCCGACAACCGGCGACAACGAATCGGTAATGGGCCCAGGCTTCATCTATCTCACCGATGGTCAGCACGGACCACCCGACATCCATGAGGACGAAGCTCGCATTTTTGACGGCATGATCGATGTCACCAGCAAAGCGTTCCTGGGGTCCACTCTCGCCTGTGCTCGCTGTCACGACCACAAGTTCGACGCCATCACCACCGGCGACTACTACTCCTTCTACGGCATGCTCCGCAGCTCCCGTCTCAGCTATGCGAATACAGTACCTGACTCCGCGCAACAAGCCCCGCTCAGGGAACTTAAAAAGAAACGAGCATCGCTCGAGAAGCTCGCATTCGACGCTACGCTAGAAGACATCAATCAAGTTTCTGCTTACCTGGAAGCAACCCGTGAACTCGCAAACTCTCCAACCGTCCAATCAATCGTTTCTGACTACAACAAAGAGACAAAAGAAGATCAGAAACTACGCAACCAAGGTCCCAAAGTTCTCAAGCAACGGCTTGCCTCCGAATCCAAAGCCTTAGCCACACACAAAGGTCTCGATTCAGAGGCTCTCACTAACTGGCTCATACTGGCAACCAATGCCAAAGCCAGGTCTAAGCACGCCTCGCTCGCCCCGCTCTTTCAACAGGAGAAAACGAAATCTCCCCAACGAGACAAAGACCTTAGCCAATCGTTCGCTGACGTATCCAAATCTCTGTACAATTGGAAATACCAAGGACTCGCGTTTCAGGACCAAGCACCCTCCGCAGGAACTCCTGTCTTCACCTCCCAAGGGCACAACGGCGTTCAGAGCTTAGTCGATGGCCAGCACACTAGCGGATATCTCGCAGGACGTGTAACGGGTGCCCTTCGCTCCCCCGACTTCATCATCGACGGGAAACCGATCGAGCTCCAAGCCAAAGGCAATGGCGGTACCGTTCGCCTCGTTATCCGCAACTACGAACTTACCGGCCGAGGGCCAACCACAGGGAAACTCTATAAGGCGATCAACACCAAGGACTGGGAAACGATTCGGTTCCAAACGTACCTCTGGGAAGGCGAACCAGCTTACCTCGAATTCGCCCAGAACAATGTTTCAAACCATTCCAAGCACCCTAAGCACGGACCACACAACGAACCAAGCGACGACGCCTTCCTCACCTTCCGCTTCCACAGCACCAATGATTGGGAACACTATTGGAAAACCAGCGGAGACTCCGCGGAAGCGGTCGGCAAGAAACTTAAGCAACTCTGGGCCGCTGGAAAAAAACGCAAACTATCACCAACAGATGCCGAAGTGCTCGGATCCTTCTACGCAGTCGGTCTCATCAATGCGGATACACGTAGAAACAAAACATTCGACAAAGCGCTTCGCGAATACCGAGAGCTCGCCCTCACCATCCCGAAACCGCGTTTCGCCCGCAGTCTCGTCGACGGAGACCAACATGACGAACCCATCTACATTCGCGGCTCTCACAATAATCTCAGCCAAGATCACAACCCTCGCCGATTCTTCGATGCCTTTGGAGGTAAAGAACTCACCAGCCGAGGGAGCGGACGACTCGATTGGGCGAAGGAAGTCGCAGACCCGGAAAACCCGCTTACCGCACGCGTACAAGTCAACCGGCTTTGGAAGCACATATTCGGTGCCGGGCTTGTTGAGACGACTAACGACTTCGGGCAAATGGGCAAACTGCCAACCCATCCGGATCTCCTTGATCACCTCGCCAACGACTTCGTAGAGAACAACTGGTCGATCAAACATATGATCAGAAAAATGGTAAGCACCAAAGCTTACCAGATGTCCTCTCAACCAAGCGAACTTGCCCAGCAAGAGGATCCCCAAAACAGCCTTTTGCAGCACATGCCAGTCAAGCGACTTGAGGCGGAACTGATACGAGATCACATCCTCGCCAGTAGCGGTGCACTCAATACAAAGCAATTCGGTCCAAGTGTTTCCGCATACGTCGATGACATGCCGAATAGTCGAGCCAAACCACCAACAGGACCTCTCAACGGAGACGGCCGGCGCTCAATCTACTTGGAAATGCGACGCAATTTCCTCTCAACATTCCTCCGAGCGTTCGATATGCCCAACGCCACTGAATCAATCGGCAAGCGTCAGGTTACCAACGTGCCCGCCCAGTCCCTTGCCCTCATGAACGACCCCTTCGTACATGAGCAAGCCAAAGCATGGGCAAACAAGGTCATGGCTTCGTCTGAGACGGAGGACGAGCGTATCCACAAGATCCATATCGACGCATTCAGTCGCCCCGCTTCACCCAAGGAGTTGGACTGGGCGAAACGCTTCCTGAGCGAGCTCTCCCGCGACTACGGCTCAAGCTCTTCTGACCTCACCGTTTGGACCGACCTCTGCCACATGATCTACAATCGCAAAGAGTTCATCTACATCTTTTAGGAAACATGACGAGCACTTCATACCTCATAATTCATACTTCATAATTTCCAAAGATGATTTCCCGACGCGAATTTCTGAAACAAAGTTCGATAGGCTTCGGCACATTGGCTCTCGGAGGGCTAATGCAACAAGACCTCCTTGGCGCCCAATCCCCTTTGTATCCAAAGACTCCCCACTTCGCGCCCAAAGCGAAGAGTGTCATATTCCTCTACATGGACGGCGGGGTTTCCCAGGTCGATAGTTTCGACCCCAAGCCCCAACTCGAAAAGGAGAACGGCCAAGCGCCAAAATTCAAAGTTGACGCCACCGTTTTCAACAACAACGGAAACCTTCTCAAGAGCCCATGGGAGTTTAATCACTACGGCGAAAGCGGCCTTCCGATCAGTGACCTCTTCCCGCACATTGGTTCCTGCGCGGACGACCTTTGCGTCATCCGCTCTATGACCGCCCTCTCTCCGAACCACCCAAACGCAAACTACGCGCTACACTGCGGACACGTTCTCTCCGGTCGTCCCAGTATGGGAGCATGGGCCTCCTACGGCCTCGGCACACTCAGTCAGAACCTCCCAAGCTACGTTGTCATCCACGGCGGCCAAGTTCCCGCCGGTGGCATGCAGTGCTTCGGTAGCGGATTCCTTCCCGCCAATCACCAAGGCTCCATTTTCCTCTCCAAGCATCCGGTCCTCAACAACACTTCGTATCAGGAAAAAAGCGACGCCATCCAACGCAAGAAGCTCCAATTCCTGCACGAAATGGACGGGGACCTAGAGGCCCGGCTCAGTCACGCCGAAGCCATCGAGTCCGCCATCCAGAACTACGAGCTCGCCTACCGGATGCAGATGGAGGTTCCGGAAGTCACAGACATCAGCGGTGAAACCAAAGCGACCCAACAGCTCTACGGACTCGATGCCCCTTACAAAAACACCCGCGAGTACGCCGCCCAATGCCTCATGGCTCGTCGCCTCGTGGAGCGAGGTGTTCGCTTTGTCGAGTTAACCATCAATCCTGGCAACGGAGATCGCTGGGACCAACATTCTGACCTCATCGACGGCCACCAAAAGAATGCAATGGCGGTCGACCAACCAATCGCCGGACTGATCAAAGACCTCAAGTCCCGCGGTCTCCTTGACTCCACCTTACTTGTCTTCGCCGGCGAGTTCGGACGCACTCCCTTCGCTCAAGGCACCAATGGGCGCGATCACAACCCACAAGGCTTTAGTATCTGGATGGCTGGAGGCGGTATCAATGGAGGGACTATTTACGGAGCCACCGACGAATATGGTTACCGAGTCATCGAAAACAAAATGAGCGTACACGACCTCCATGCCAACATGCTCCATCTCCTTGGTATTGACCATACCCGCCTCACCTACCGATTCAGCGGCCGCGACATTCGCCTCACCGACGTCCATGGTGAGATCATCCCTGAGATCATGGTTTAATCAGAAAATGCGTATCTCCTTTTCATCACCCACCGCCGCTCTCAGATTCTTCGTGCTCCTTAGTGTTCCTTCGTGGGCAAGCTACACATCAGCCGACATCGACTACTCCACTGAGATCGCACCCATTCTTGAGCAGTATTGCGTCAGTTGCCACGGGTCCAAGAAACAGAAAAGTGGATACAGGCTCGATAGCTACGCGGCCTTCCTTTCCCCGGGTGACAGTGACGAAAACCCAATCAATCCTCGCGACCCGATGGGTAGTCCGCTCATGGAATACCTGCTCCTTCCGAAAAGCGACGATTACGCCATGCCCCCCGAGGACGAAGATTCCCCCAGCGGAGACGATATTCTAAAAATCGCCCATTGGATTTACCAAGGAGCAAAAGAAGGCGACGCCGAACTCGCCCGTCTCCCCATTGAAGAGCTTCTAAGCCCTGAAGAGTTCGCTGCAGTTGAGGACCTTCGCTCTCGCGGTGCTATCATCCACAAACGGGGACAAGACGAAGCGACTCTCTTTGTCGATATCCAATCTCTGGTTACAACGCTCAGCTCCAACGACATCTCTAATCTAGAGAAAATCGCCACTCACACGATTGAGCTCAATCTTGCTAACCTGAGTTCAAGTAACATCGATTGGCTCAAATCCTTCACCGAACTTCGTTCTCTAAATCTTCGAAATAGTCAGATTCCCGATGATGCGATCGAAACGCTAAATACATTGAATAAGCTTCAGACCTTGAATCTCTTTGGGACTAACCTGAACAACAAGGGCCTGGAAACTCTGCTCGTTCCTTTAGCCGGCAAACTCTACGTGGGTCAAACTCGGGCAAGTCAGTTCGGAATCGAAAGCGCAAAATCAAGAAATCCCAATCGAGCAGTCTACGGCATTCCCAAGCTCGAGGAAGTAAAAGCGATCACAGATAACGCACGCAGCAGTTCAAATAGTTTCAACCCAATCCCTGCAGATGGTTAATACACAAAAACCGCTCCTCGGGAAGGTCGCCCTTGTCACAGGTAGCACAACGGGCCTCGGTCTCGCGATAGCAGAGGAGCTTGGAGCTCAAGGAGCAACTGTCGCATTGAACTTCCACAGCAACCTTGATCGAGCAGAAAGCGCTCTCGATAAGTATTTATCACTCGGATACAAAGGAGACCTCTTCAAATCGAATATCTGCAACGAAGGCAGTATCAAAGAACTTGTCTCGGATATAGAATCAAAACTAGGCCCCATCGATATCCTCGTCCCCAACGCAACCGGGCCCCAACCTCAGCTTCCAATCGAAGAGTACACTTGGGAGATTTACCAAGAGCTGATCGATTTCTTCATAAAGAGCCCCTTTCTACTGACCCAATCCGTCGTTCCCCAGATGAAGTCCAAAAAATGGGGGCGTATCGTCAACATCGGCTCGGAAGTTGTCGAAACCGCTGCACCGAACTTCAGCGCGTACGTATCCGCAAAGGGAGGACAAAAGTCCTGGAGCCAAAGCATGGCAACCGAACTCGCCCCCTTTGGCATCACCGTCAACCTTGTTTCGCCGGGTTGGATACCAACGGAGCGCCACGCCGACATTCCTCAGGACGCGCTCGACTCTTACAAATCCACAGTTCCAGTTGGCCGTTTGGGAGTCCCTCAAGATGTAGCCAAGGCAGTCGCCTACCTGTGCGATCCGGCAAGCTCATTTATTACTGGGCAAACCCTTTGCCTCAACGGGGGCCGCAGTCCCTCTTGATTCTTACACCTAATCGTGAGTCACGCGGATTGCTTGGGAGCTTATAGTTGGCTCGCCCCCTCGCGTTGTACCCGCCCCGACACTATGTAAACAAGGCATTCACTGCATCCTAAACACATCTGTTCTTCGTCCCGAATCCGTTCGGGAGTCCTCCAACCTCAACCCACCTCATACAATGAAGACGAAGAAAGAAGATATCCCAGTAGCCATGGAAATGGGCGAACTCGTTGCCAGGCTCCTACCCGATCAAGGCGGTATGGACATGTCGTATAACCAATTCCCGAAGGGAACCGACTTCACTCCATTCCTCAAAGGCCTCGACTGCGACCACTGCCATTGTCCGCACTACGGTTACATCTTTGAAGGCAAGTTTCGCTTCATCTATGACGATGGCTCTGAAGAGACTTATGAAGAAGGAGACTTCTATTACGCTCCAGCCGGACACACCGCCATCGTCGACGAAGACGTAAAGTTCATCGACCTCAGTCCACATAAAGAGCACCAGGAGGTCCTCAGTCACGTCGGCAAGGTCATCGAGCAGATGAACGGTTGACCGAACGAGACTCCCTCATTGAAACGTTTCGCCTGCAAACTCCTGTACAGCGAATACGGGAGTTTGCATGGCTCGACGCATGCCCAAACCTCGATCCCGCAAATACCTCCGCAAACTAGCTCCTATCCTCGCTAGCTCTTCGGCAATCACCGCCGGCTCTATCCAAGAGGAGCCGTGGGGCACTGTTGAAGACAAGCCAGTCTACCTCTACACCCTCACCAACGAAAACGGGATGATCATGAAGATCACCAATTTCGGGGGCATCATCACCGAGCTGCATTTTCCGGACCGAAACGGGAAGCTCGATGATGTGGTACTCGGCTTCGATAACCTCGGGGATTACGTTAAGCCTCATCCAAGCTTTGGCGCTACGATCGGCCGCTTCGCCAACCGTATCGTCAACGGTGAGTTCACCATCGATGGAACGACCTACCAGCTTACCAAGAACAACGGCAAACACTCCATACACGGAGGCGGCGAATTCCACAAATCGGTTTGGGCGAGCGAACCCGTAACTTCCGATGAAGGAGTCGGAGTGCGCCTCCGTCACTTCTCGCCAGATGGCAGCAATGGCTATCCAGGCAATCTCGATTCCACTGTCACCTACACGCTCACTCATGACAATTCAGTGCGGGTCGACTTCGAAGCGACGACCGACAAGCCCACGCACGTGGCGATGACGCAGCACACTTACTTCAACCTAAACGGTGCGAAGGACCTGATCTACGATCAACTACTGCAAGTCGACGCGACCTTCGTCACCGAGATGGATGAAGACGGAGCACCCACTGGCGTCATCTCAAAAACAGAAGGCAAGCCCTGGGACCTCAAAGAACAAGTGCGTATCGGCGACAAGATCCATGACATCCCACTCGTCGGCTATCATCATTGCTACATTCTCGACAAGCCAGTGGGAGAATTCGCAAAGGTCGCCACCCTTATCGATCCTCTCTCCGGACGCCAGCTAGACGTGTCTACGACCCAACGAGGCCTTGTTGTCTACGCCTCCAACGGGCTAAGCGACGAGTTCGTGGGCAAATACGGCATCCGCTACGGTGTTCATAAAGCGATCTGTTTGGAAACCCACGCCCTTCCAGCCTCGCCAGACTACTCCCACTTCCCCTCCACGGTTTTGTATCCGGAGGACAAGTACCACGAGACGGTCATCTATTCGTTCGGTCTAAGCGAGTGACCAAGGAGGGCGTCAGCGAAGTTTTCTTCTAGTTAATTTCGCTTGTAGGTGCGTCTCACTACCGAAGACGCACGCCTAAGCCTTCCTCCACTCCAAATGCCCCCACAGCCCCAGAGCATTTCAGACTGGTTCGAGTCTGAAGTCCGGGTCAACGAACCCAGTCTACGTGCCTACTTGAAGCACAAGGTGCCCGAGGGGACGGAGGTCGACGATATTCTACAAGAGACCTACGCGAAGATCATATCGATCCAGCGAACCAAGCCGATCCTCTCGCCAAGGGGTCTACTTTTCACGATCGCGAAAAATCTGATTCGAGATCTCTTCCGAAAGAAGTACTCTTCGAAAATCATTTCCTTAGGGGAAATCGACGACAGCTCCGTCTTCAATCTCGAACACACGGCCGTTCCTGAGTTCGCACAAACTGACGAAGTCGAAATTCTGCAGGCCGCCATCAGATCGCTCCCTAAAAAATGCCGAGTCATCTTCCTCCTTCGAAACTATGAACGCCTTTCCTACAAACAGATCGCGGAACGCCTGGGCATCTCGGTCAAAACAGTGGAGGCCCAATTAGCCATTGGCATCAAGCGTTGCCGCAAGTTCTTCGAAGCCAAAGGGATCATCAACGAGTCACGCTGAAGACACTCAAGCGATCATGTTCAACCACGACAACAACGAGCAGGAAGCTAATTCCTTATTCGAACGAGCCGCAGACTGGTTTGTGAAATGCGAACGTGGTTTGAGCCCGGATGAAAACGCCCAACTCGAAAGAGAACTCGAACGGGATCCAAAACTGCAAGATGAACTCGACGCGTTTTTCGAATCTCAACAACTGGCCCAAGGCCTATCCCCAGATCTCGCAAACGAGCTGCTCGCAGAAGCTCAAGCTACATCAACAGTCTCCACCTGGTGGAAGCATATGGGTGCCATGGCAGCGCTACTCATACTCGGAATCGGCCTCTTCTTCGCAACGCACCCCATAGATCAGACGACTCATACCGAGGAGTTGGTCGCCACCCAGCAAACGCAAACCCACGTCTTGCCAGATGGTTCACTCATTCGTCTAAATTCGGACACTAGAGTCGAGGTCAGTTACTCAGAGCATGAACGAGCCATCCAGCTTCTAAGCGGTGAAGCTCTCTTCGAGGTCGCCAAAGACAAATCACGCCCCTTCTCCGTATCGATTGGCGAGGTAAAGGTGCTCGCCGTCGGAACCGCTTTTAATATCAAGTTTTCCGATACAATCGATGTGTTCGTTACCGAGGGAATCGTGAGTATCGATTCGCCCCTCCTACTTGCTCACGACGCCGTTCAAGCTATAGAATCGAATGTGGGCCCATCATCCCCACTCGACCGGGGGAAGCGTGTGATCCAGGGTCAAAGAGCCGAAGTCATCCACAATGAAAATACGAAGGCTGTTCAATTAAAGGTCACTACCCCAGATCCCCAAACAGTGAACCAAGCACTTCGCTGGCAACGCTCGCTTTTAACGATCGAAGCGGAAACTCTCGAACAGATTGCCGCTAGCTTCGAACAGAAGACAGGCTACAAGCTCGTCATCGCTGACCCGAAATTGAAGCAACTCCAGTTCGGCGGTCGATTCCCGAGCGATGACGCGCTCGGGTTTCTCAAGATTTTGAATACCGGATACGGCATTCCATGGAAAAAGGGAGCAGAAGGCGAATTCATCATCGGAGAGCCTGATGCAAATTAGAACTTAGCCACAAAAAAACTTATCCAACTTACAGAATAATTTTTAGGGGATATTGGCGCTAGCTACGACTTCCTGCACGAACCGTGACGCCCTGACAGGCCACCAGCTGAAGTCATTGCTTCTGTGTCTCCAATCTACCCCAACTCCATTTTTGAACTACAAGAGCAGCCAGTGCGAACTGGCGGTCACTTCGAGTCTCACAAGGACTGTGATTCAAACGAGATGGGCATACGAGACGTCATCTTCATAGCGCTCGCATCCAAGCTCGCGATTCACCCCGCACTTGAAGCCGCCCAGAACTCGAACGATCCAAACGGGCTCCTATTGGCCCAATCGATGCGTTTCGAGATCGGTTCGGCATGGGCGGAAGAGTCGCTACCTCTACTGCTCGCGCAAATTGATCTGCCGGTGATCTACATTCGAAACGAGATCACAGGAATCAAATTGAATGCGGTGATTGGCGAGTACTCGCCAGCGGAAGCTCTCCATCAACTGACGGCCAACACGGGGCTAGTCGTTATTAAAGACGAGGACTCGGGAACTTGGCTCATCAAGCGTCAAGATCCAGAGAGCTCAACATTCACAACGATGAAAGACGGTTCGAATAACCAACAAAACTCATTCGAACCCAATATGGCTAATACAAAACCTACCCCTAAAAAACGGCTCGTACAGACAAGCAAAGGTCTGCTCGCGCTTTTGGCAGCTAGCAATGTTGCCGACATCAAAGGACAAGAGAACGAAGAAGAAGTCTTCGAACTCAGTCCCTTCTCAGTAACCGGACAAGAAGACTCCGGCTACCGTGCCACCTCCACCCTCGCCGGTACCCGACTGAACACGGACCTCAAAAACGTGGGATCGGCGATCTCGGTCCTAACTCAGGAGTTCTTTGAAGACACAGGAGCGACCGACGCAGCAAGCGTATTGTCCTACGCTCTCAGCACCGAAGTTAGCGGGCCTCAAGGCAACTTCGCCGGCAACACCTACAACTCCAGGGGCAACTCTGCCAACACGAACTCCGTACGTGCAAATCCAGAAGGAGCCCAACGCGTACGCGGACTCGCCTCCGCGGAGCTTACCCGCAACTATTTCCTAACGGATATCGCATTCGACAGCTACAACACCAGCGCCGTCACCATAAATCGCGGCCCGAATTCCCTGCTCTTCGGTATCGGCAGTCCGGGCGGGGTCATCGAGAACTCCCTCAATAAAGCGAGCCTCGGCAGCGACTTCGGAGAAGTCAGCCTCCGCCTCGGAAAACGCGGAAGCTATCGCGCATCGGTTGACTACAATAAGGTACTGATAGAAGATAAACTCGCCGTTCGATTCGCCGTTCTCGACGAAGAGGAAAACTTCCGTCAGGAACCCGCCTTCGAAGAGGATAGCCGCTTCTTCTTCACCTTCGAATCCGTCCTCGCTAAAAACGAAGACTCCGACTTCCTCGGCAAAACCACCCTTCGCGGCAACTACGAAAACGGCAGCATCGACCGCAACCCGCCGGAAGTCCTCCCGCCTGCAGACGGCCTCAAGGACTGGTTCTCCACCCCCGATCCAGCAATCCAAGACATCGTGGGTATCGACTGGGCCACTACGCCCGGAGCAGATTGGGCCGTCGACGGGTCCTTCGTCCCGAAGTGGACAGTCGACTCCGATCGCATCGAAGGATTCCCCGGCGCCTTTCGCGAACCGGCTATCCGAGGTTCCGCTCGCGAACCTTACTTCATATCCGAAGCCGTATACTTCCAACCAGACGGCACGATCGGGATAGGCATCCCAAGCGCGTCTGATCTTACTGGCGTGCAAGCCCGAATCCTGTACAAGGATGGCGAATACGGACGCGTTGGCGGAAACCCTCGCACCGACCTCCATTACACTAAGCCATTCGAAGGTGAAAGCTATTCACCCAACTTCGTCGTTCCGGTTATCATGAATCGAAACATATTCGATAACCGTAACCACCTGCTTTACGGCAATAGCAGCTTCTCTAACGACGATTTCGAAGCCTACAACCTCACCCTCGAGCAAAGCTTCTTCGGCGGCAATGGCGGTTTGGAGATCGCCTTCGACGAGCAGAACTTCGAGCGCGAATCGAGCCTGCCCTTCACAGGCAGCCGCGAATACGCCATCCGCATTGATGTCAGCGAAAACCTGCCGTACCAGGACGTCCCTAATCCTAATCTCGGTCGCCCTGTCATCGCCACAAACTGGGGCGATATGGATACACGTTCAGTCGATCGGCAAGCCCTGCGAGCCACCGCCTTCTACCAGCTCGACTTCACTGATCGCGAAGACCCGTTCAAATGGATCGGGAAGCACGTGCTAACCGGATTTTACAGTGAACAGGAGATCGACCGTAGGGGCGAAGGCTATATCGGACGCTACGTCGGAGCCGACTTCGACTTCCAAGCTGCCGTCACCCAGCGCACGATCAACAACTTCCGCAACGGCGCCAATATCATCCAGTACATCGGTCCATCCTACCTGAACGATTCGTCCATCCAATCAAAGGACGACATCCACATCGGCAACATCGCCACCATCCCCGCCTTCGTCGACGGCGAGGAGTTCAAAGTGGCCTACTTCGACAGCCGGACCCGTACCCACGAAATTGGCCACATCGCCACAAGACGCATCCTGAACAGTGGCAGTCTTTCCCAAGACAAAATAGATTCGAACGTATTCAGTATTCAAAGCTACCTGCTAAACGGCAATCTAGTCGGCCTAGCCGGTTGGCGCGAAGATTCGATCGACAGCTACGAGATTGCTTCCAACGATCGACTCCCCACCGGCGAATACGATCCGGCCAACTTCGTCCTCGGAGACACCCCAGCCTCAGCAGACGGCGATACCTTCACATGGAGTCTTGTCGCCCACGTGCCACAGGAACTCCCAGGTAAGTCGAAGCTGAGCTTCCACTACAACGAGTCCGAAAACTTCGCTCCATCGGGCGTGCGCCGCAATACTCTAGGCGACCTCCTATCCCCGCCAGAAGGCACCACCAAGGAATACGGATTCAGCCTCGATCTCTTGGAGAGCAAGCTATTCATTCGCGCCAACTGGTATGAAACGACCAGCGCCAACGCACAGGATAGCGCCGTGCAATCTGCCGCCAATAGCACCCTTTCCAGCCCGCTGTTTTGGCTACAGAACTTTAAGGAAGCAGAGCTCGACGGCTTGACCATTGCAGAAGCCCTGACGACCGACCAAAACCCACCCGAGGCCGGCAGTCTGTTCTCTTCCTACGACGAGCATTACAACACCATCATCGGTTCGCTGCCTCCAACGCTCGCCCAACGCGCAAACATTCGTTACGACGGAAACGCTTGGGTCACCGATCCACTCCCGGGTCGCATCGCCACTACCAGCTTCAAGGCAGAAGGTTTCGAGGTAGACCTCACCGCTACCCCCACCTCGAACTGGAGACTAGGGCTCAACGTCGCCAAGCAGGAAACTGTGCAAAGCGACACAGCCGCGGTGCTTTCACAAGTATCCAACACCCTAGTACAAGGACTCCAGGGTGCTGGATTGTGGGATTTGAATGACGCTCCTCTTATCGGAGGCTGGACCTTCAATACGCGCTATACCCGCGACGCGATTCTGCCCGTAGCAGCCGCCCTCACCAAGGACGGTCAATTCTCGCCTGAGCAACGCAAGTGGCGAGCAAACGCCTTCACCAATTACAAGTTCGAAGACGGACGCTTCAAGGGCCTGGGAATTGGCGGCGCCCTTCGCTGGCAAGACAAGGTAGCGACAGGATTCCCGCTTTCACTCAATTCAGACGGAATTCAAGTTCCAGACTTGAGCAGCCCCTTCCTCGGTTCTGACGAACTATCGGGCGACCTCTGGGCCAGCTACCAGACTCGTCTCGGAGACAAGATCGATTGGAAGATCCAGCTCAACATCCGTAATCTAATTGGTGAGAGTGACTATATCCCTGTTCGCACCAACCCAGACGGAAGTCTCGCCGTGGTCCGCAACCCGAATCCCACCGAGGTTTTCCTCACCAACACCTTCAAGTTCTAGGAATCGGCTAAAAACCGATTAAAGTTCCAATCCCCCTGCCACACACGGCAGGGGGATTTTTGTCGCCAAATTTAGATTCTCTTAGTCAATATCCTCCCCAAACGTGTCTTTGTATGTAATCTACAATTTAAAGCACTTTTCTAGCTACCCCTAAAACTATGAAACTTCGAAAGCTATCCTTTATCGCAATTACCGTTGCGTGTTTGATCAACAGCCTTGCCGCTGCGAATACGACCGCTCGCTGGAATCCAATCGACCTCGAGTTCAAAGCGAAAGTAGCAGCCGGTACCGAGTTCGATTTGGACTTTTCCGCGACTTTTACCGGCCCGGAGAATCAAAAACTCACCGTGCCAGGATTCTACGATGGCGATAATCGATTCATCGTACGCTTCGCGCCTCCAGAAGAGGGCGAATGGACCTACCTCACCTCTTCCTCCGAACGCTCCCTCGCCGGCAAGACAGGCTCCTTGAGCGTCACGCCTGCCCTTCCAGGCAAACGCGGTCCTGTCGGTATCAGCAAGTCGAACCCACAAAAATTCGCCTACGCCGACGGCAGCCAATATTTCCCCATAGGTTTCGAACTGGACTGGCTCTTTGCCATCGATGCAGAGAACGGTGAGGACATACCCAAGACGCGCAGTGTCATCCGCCACGTACGCGAAAACGGCTTCAACCAGATCGTGATGAACGTCTTCGCTTACGATGTAAACTGGCCACGCGATCCGAAGCTTCCGGCTAAATACGACTACGGTAAACCCAGTGTCTTCCCATACGGCGGCGACAACACCAACCCTGATTTCAGCACACTTGACCTCGAGTTCTTCCAACGCTTCGACCGGGTCGTAGAACACCTCGACGAACAGGGCATCATCGCCCATATCATGATCTACGTTTGGAACAAGCAGGTCTCGTGGCCAGAAGCCGAATCTGACGCCGACAACCGCTACTTCGACTACGTCGTCAAACGCTACCAGGCCTTCCCCAACTTGATCTGGGATATTTCGAAAGAAGCCACCGGATACGGTCACAACGACAGGCAATACATAGTCGACCGCATCACTCGACTCCGTGCACTCGATGGTCACGACCGACTCGTCACTGTCCACGACTATGGATACTGTAACCAATACCCAGATACAGTGGACTTCATCTCTATCCAAAACTGGAAGGCAGAGATCCACCGAGTCATGCGGGACGTAGTGACCAAGCACGACAAGAAGCCAGTATTCAATATCGAGCACGGCGGCTACGAAGGCGGCCCCTACCACGTCTTCACTGGCACCTATTTGACTCCGCTTTCCAATCTTGAGCGTGCGTACAAGATCATCTTCGCCGAGGCATCGATCACTCACTACTGGCAGGATACATCCTGGAACGTGGTGATCCACGACATCGAGAATCTCCCTGCAGAAGATCAGCCCAAGCTTCACTACTACCGCCACATGGCGGACTTCATCGAGAAGCAACAGGTCAATGACCTAGTAACCACTCCAGACGCAGCCAGCGCCGGCTTCTGCCTTTCCAACAAAGACGACTTCTACATGCACCTGCTACCCGCAGACCACGATGCTCTCGTAGTACGTCAACGTCCCGGCTACGAAAACGGCACCGTACACTTCACCTGGTTCGACCCACTCACCGGCGAATACGAAGACGGCGGCACCCGCCCCGTAGAAAAGTGGATGCGTGTTCACACCCCTCAGCCCTACCAACTGAGAATCCTGCTCGTTCAGTTCAAGAAGGACTAAACAGGAGGGCAACGCTCTGTCGTTGCCTTCATTGCAGGATCCCCCAAACGGCAACGGCGCATCATTGCCCTCCTATTCCAAGACCAGTTCCACTCTCTCCATTTTCACGAGAGCGGACTGGTCTTTGCCTTTTGTGGTGCGGTACTCAAACGCGAAACCGTAACCAGCAGGAAGCCCACTCAAATCCAATCGCGCCGGAGCTGTCTCCACGACTCGAACATAGTCTGGATTCCGTGAATACGTTTCGGCAACACTCTGCCACTTCGTCCACTTATCGACCTTGCCATCGTTACTGGTATCCACTCCGACTCGGGCTTCAACACCCGGCACCCATGGGCCTGAACTGATGAAGTCAGTCTCAGCACGTTGACGGATCAGATAGAACTGCCCTTCCGCGAAGCCAATCGTCGGATCGGGATGCCCTTCTCCCAGCTCACCAACAAACTCGAACTCCCGATCTAGACTATCGCTGACAAATCGACCGACTCGGATCTTCTCGCCCACCGGATCAAAGTCGCAAAACAGATAGTACTTCTCCCCGATCTTAATCGCCGTCCAGTCTCCGTACGCATTTTGCTCCGGCGTATGAATTTCGTACTGGTAAGTGTCTTTGGTAGTCCCGTGAACATACTCACCAATTTCCCCCGTTGGATTCGTTCGATGATCAACAGCCGGCGGAAGGATACGGAAATCGTGGATACCATCAGGGCTCACTGCATGCCCAGCTAGCGGAGAATCCCAGGCATGCGTTCGAGCGTTAAGCGGATCCCAGTTCTCGTAAATCAAGTGGAACTTGCCATCCTTGTCATCACGAATGATCGCACTGTCTGATCCGTGCGAAGGATCTGCGAATACCATACCATAATCATAGCCCATCTTCCCGTCTCGAATATCCGAATCAATGATCAGGTGCGGATCTTCATCATTCGGGTTGTCATAGTAGATGTAGAAATCGCCATCGACGTACTCTGCTGTCGTCACCCAGCGTTCGCGGTATCCACTCACTGGGCCCAAGTGCTCCCAGGACTTCATATCAGAGCTTAACCACGCGTGGTACCCTTGCTCTGACTTCGGACGCGTCTCGCTCACATCCACACCGTTCACACGATTCTTTTTCCCAAGGGAAGCCGGGCGATAGCGTGCGAGCAGATAGTATTCACCATCCTTTACCGGAACGAAAACCGGAGCGTCTTCCATACCGGGAACGCCGACCTTTTCTATCTCTCGCCAGTTATTCCAATCATCGCTCTGAGTAAACGTGATCGAGCTTGCCTGCTTCGACTCCTCATATCGTTTTACCACGCTCGAAACCTTACTCGCGAACCCCGTCGATTTCGCTTCTCCTCCACGCAGCTCAATTTGCTCAGAATTCTGAACCGCGTTATGCCACTCAACTTGGCTATCAATCGTCCAAGTCGATTCACTTCCGACAAGTGAAGACGCTGCAGCGAGCGTCCCCATTAAAAATAATTTCGTCTTCAACATTCTAATACAGGGGTATTCCTAAAGGTCTGGTCGCTCTGAATTCAGTTCACGAATCAGAATCTTGCTTAAACTGTCCACAATCTCCGGATACTTTGCTTCGAGGTTCTCCCGCTCCTCATTATCCGCCAGAATGTTGTACAATTGCACCTCACCTGTCTTCCGGTTGGTCTGGATGAGCTTCCAGCCATCGCGCTCGATCACAACGCTGCTCCCCATAAAGGTGTTGTTATTGTTCACCACAACGAAGTCGTGCGTCTCTTCTTGATCCTCTCCTAGCAAGGTCGGAAGGTAGGAGATTCCGTCCTTACCTTCCGGCACCGGAACTCCACCGATGTCAGCCAAAGTCGCCAAAAAGTCGTAGTGAGATGTTAACAAATCCGTCTCCGAGCCTTCCTCGATTTTCCCGGGCCAACGAACAATCATGGGACATTGGATACCGCCTTGAAAACCACTGCGTTTCATCCCTGCCCGACCAGCCGCCCCGTCGAAAACATCGCCGATTTCGGAAGTCCGCCACTTCTTGTCCGTGAAGTTCAGTTTCTCGCCTTCAACCGTTTGCTGCTTCTTGTAGGTACTCTTAGGACCGTAGTACATTTCGTGACCGTTGTCCGAAGTGAATAGCACGATCGTCTTCTCATCGATGCCTTGCTTCTTCAACTCTTCCATGATCAGCCCAACATGGTCGTCTAGCATCTTCACCATCGAAGCGTACTTTTTCTCAGCGAGAGACAATCGCTCATCGTCCACAAAATCAGGATGGATTTCTGGAATTGCAACTGGCCCATGTGGTAACTGAGTCGGGTGGTAGAGGAAGAACGATTCATCCTTATTCTCCCGGATGTATTTTAGTATCCCTTCGATAAATACATTTTGAGAATAGGTTTTCCCTCCCGAACCAACGGGTTCGTCACCGGCTTCCGTCATCTTGGCACAGGTCGGATCGTCATTTCCTTCGAGCTCAAAGCGCTCTCCATTTCGCCAGAGATAAGGTGGATAAAACCCATGGCAACGCTGGTGATCGTAGTAGCCCTCGTAAAAGTCCCATCCGTGACGCTTCACTCTTTCGTGCCAAGTCAGAAAGCCGCGGTCTAGTTTCCCGAATTGGGCCGTCTTATAACCGGCCATTTGGCCAACTTGACCGAGCAAAACCTCCTGAGGTGGAATCGGAAGCGAATTCGCCTTATGCTCCTCCATGCGCTTCTGGTACTCTTCTTCGGAAATTTCCCCCGAGTCGCGCAGGATAGGCAGCCCTGCTTTGTTCTGCGACCATCCGCCACGGCGACCATCATGCATCCCGGTCAGCAAAGACCAGCGAGCGGGGGCGCAAAAAACGCCACCATAATAGTTGTTAAAGGAGATCCCTTCCTCCGCGAGCCGATCGATATGAGGTGTATTCACGATCTCCTGACCATAATGGCTCAGCATCCCGATGCCGAGATCGTCAGCGTAGATCAGAATGACATTGGGCTTCCTATCCGATTCAGCCAAATTCGCAGACGGGAACAGAATACATAGCAAACAGACAAACAGGGCTAGTCTTTCCAGCATTTGCTAAAACTGGTTTAGTTCCTTGGAAGCACAACCTCTTTCGTGAAAATCTCCGTTGGTCGCCCACTGCTTTCCAGAACAACAGTTGTTTCTAGCTTTTTCCCTTTCGGCAGCGAGGCTCTACAAGACAATCTAACAATCGCGGTTTCAAAAGGCTCCAGAGGACGAACGGCCCCCTTCGCAATCAGTTCACCATCTTTCAGCTGCACAGAAACCTTCGATCGTTCGGAGGCGATTTCACCGAAATTCTGAACTTCCACGTAGGCCTCCAACCCGTCTGCAGTGAATTCGAAACGAGGCGACAAGGCAGAGAGCAAGGGAACCTTTTCCTCCGTTTCAGGCAAACGCGCCCAAGCGAAAGCGATTCCACCCTCTCGGTTCTTGCCGAGCAACTTTCCTGCCCAATTATCCATTGTCAGACCGCTCTGCTTTCCTGAAAAACTCAATATCAAGTCCTTTCCATCTCTTTCCGTATCCACAACCTTACTACCACGGCCATAGTTAACTTCATCCGAGGAACCAAATCGCAGCGACTCGATGTCCAAATCCGAGTGCGGATTGAACCCCTCCTCTGCCTTGATTCGAACTCTGATTCGTTTGGTCTTGGCGGTAACCGCTCCCGAATTCTCGATCACAGCCAAACGAGCAACCGTCATTGGAAGCGAAATGAGTTTCGAGTTGTGCTCATCATTCGCATTGTCGTTGTACTTGTCGGAATCGATTACGGCGAAATACACGTGCGTCGGCCGACCATGTTCATCCTGTAGAAAGCGAATGCGTTCATACTTATACCAATCCGGCTTGGTTCCGTCCTCGTAGACTGCGATTCCTGGCACGTAGGCTTCCCCTGGTTCAGTATTCCAATGAAACCCATCCAGTGAGCGCAGGTAGTAGGCGATTCGGCCGCGCCAGTCGTTCACGACGATGTGGTACTGGATATCATCCTTCCACATAACGGGATCTTCAAATGTCCCCGGCACCTTCGGATAGACCGACTCAGCGGAAGTATTGTACCAGTTCTCCGCTCCATCTGGACTTGCCCAGATATACCCGCGACGCGAAACAGCGATGTACGATCCATCATCGCGAGGGGCGAAAGAGAAATTGACGTATCCCTTGAATACATACCGTTCACGTTTGTGAAAGTCATAGGTTCGCCGCTTCCAAGGACCGCTCAAACTCTCGGCGGCGAAATAACGACCGTGGGTCGAGTAGACCAAATAACGCCCTTGCTTGCTGATTTTGGTCGGCGTGATCAGTTCGGGATTGTGCCCTTCGCCCAGGACCTCCATCGCGACGTATGGCCCCATTGGGTCGTCAGCCACCGCATGCACGATTTCCGAATCAAAGTAGCCGAAGTGCCCATCAGGATGGTCCTCTGGCCACCGAGCAGTGTAGAGATGGAACTTTCCATTCTCATCCTCGTACGGATAGCCGCACCAATACGACCAAGCAGGATCCTCAATCCCATTTGTCACGTCGCGTGGTTTCACCCCCTCACTTCCCCAGGTATCGCTCGTTAGCCCACCTCGGATTGGCATCGGCAAAATAAGATCCTTAAACTGTCCGCCCGGCACTAGATTTGCCCACTCGGCAGGTTTTTCGCGAACCTGAGGTTTGGCACGTTCGGGGACCTTTTCGGCTGAAGCGAACACAGCAGCAACTGCCCAGATACTAAGAAGCAGCAACGTTCTAAAAGAATCAACAGGACCTCGATTCGCTGTGCCGCGAATCGAAGATTCAGAATATGGAGTTTTTTTCATGTAGGGGTTATTCAACGAGGCCATCACCACAGTGGGCACCTCAACAAATTCATCCCCATTATCGCACATTTCGCCATGAAAACGTTAAGACATATTCGTAATTCTTTTGACCATATGTCCCAGCACGCAGCGGTTGTCGTGCAATCATCCTACGCGCATCCAGAAACTGGTCACACCTTGGGTTCAGACCACATTTCAGGTTTATGAGGACTGTTTCGTTTTGTAGTGGGATGGAGCTACACCGAACTCCTTTTTGAAGATGCGGCCAAAATAACTGAGATCCGAAATACCAACATGCACGAGCGTCTCGGAGACCGTCATGCCTCCATCACCCAACAACTGAGCTGCGCGTTTTAGACGCATGGTACGAATAAACGGACTCGGTGTCTGGCCAGTGAGAGCTTTCAGTTTTCTGTAAAGCGTCGCTCGACTCATTCCCATTTGGCTGGCAAACTGATCCACATCGAAAGTCTCATCGTCCATATTGGCGTCTACAATTTCGATGGCTTTTCTGAACATCATCTCGTCCGTCTTGTTTACCGTCACATCACTTGGCTCGATGACTACCTGCTCGGCAAAGCGCTTCTTCAAACGGCGCCGCAACTCGAGCAGATTCTCGATCTGGGCTTCGAGGCGCACTACATTGACCGGTTTCGCATAATACGCATCCGCCCCGACCTGAGCGCCTTTCACTCGATGCTCCTCCGCTCCGCGGGCAGTCAAAAGTATGATCGGGATGTGCGAGGTATCCGCATTTTCTTTCAGCCGTCGACAAAGCTCGAAGCCATCCATCTCGGGCATCATTACGTCGCTTACGATCAGATCCAGATCCACCACTCGAGCGATCTCCAAGCCTTCCTTACCGTTCGCAGCCTCGTGCACCGAAAACGACTCTGAAAACTCGTTTCTCAAAAAGCGCCTGACGTCCTCGTTATCTTCAACAAACAAGAGATTCGGCATGTCCCCTTCTCCGTGCGAAACGGACTCTTCGAGAAGGTCGTGCTCAAGGTCTTCACGCTCCTCGTCCGGCCTTACAGAAACTTCCTTCAATGGCAGTTCTACAATGACCCGAGTTCCCCCCTGGCCCCTGCCAATGGGGCTCTCGATTTCCAACATGCCGCCCATCAACTCCACCAATTGCTTGGCATAAGATAAACCGATTCCAAACCCCTCAGCATACGTCCTTGACTTATTCACCCGATAGAACGGCTCCAAAACCAAGTTAATTTCGTGCTCGGGGATCCCAACACCTCCATCCTCGACAGTAAGCCGGGCAACCTTCCCTGTCCCCTCCGGCTTGAGATCCAAGCGCACAACAACCTCCCCCCCTTCGGCGGTGTACTTGATCGCATTCGAGACCAAGTTGTCGATAACCTGCTGTAGTTTCTCCCCATCGTATTCGCATTCGCAATACTCGTCGCTACAGAAAACCTTCACGTCTTGCCCCTTAGCCTCCCATAGAGGGGACTCGCATTGGACAGCGTCTCGTACAAAGCCAACCACCTCTCCTCTAACGGGACGAACCGCAATCTTGCCCATCTCGGCCTTCCGAAACTGCAACAACTGACGCAGCAAAGCCTGCATCTTTCTAGCATTCCCCAAGGCGAGTTTGAGGTTCCCCTCGTTCTTCTCATTCTGCTTACTTCGCAGCAAGCTCTCCAAGGGCCCCACGATCACCGAGAGAGGGTTCAATAGTTCATGGGAAATATTGGTAAAGAAATCCAATTTGAATTCCTCCATCGCCAACGCGGTCTGTACCCGAGCTTTGAACAGGGCATAAACAAGATACACAAGAGTCGCTCCAACCACACATACCAAGGCGATAAACCAACCCCGTTTCCATACCGGCGGGACAACAACGATAGCGATTTTGGCAGGAGTCGTATCAACATTCCAATCACGATCTCGAGCCCGAACTTCAAACGTCCTAGAGCCTGAGCCAATGTCATCTAAAGCTACATTCGTGCCTCGCGTGAAGGGAGACCAATCCCCTTCGCCAAGGCGCCATGAGAACTCAAGCTCATCTTTGGCCGTATCGGACCAGCTATCCACTCCAGTCCAATCCACTAACACCTGGCTCCCCTCTGGAACCCGGCGGTCTGCCCCAAGAATCTGAGTATCTGGAGCATTCAGATCCCGGCGATATCTCACCGTTCGAAACAACTGTTCCCGCGATTCGCTCGGAGCCCCTTCAATCAACCACGAACGATAACTGAAGTTCATCCACAATACCCCATTCTCCTCAAGTCGGAGAGTGCAGCTTTCTCGGTCGAAGAGATACCCCGCAGGCATGTCAAAATTCGACCATGACTGCCCATCGAAGCGGCTTAAGCCTTCTGAGGTTGCCGCCCAAAGAGCGCCCTCACCCTCGGCGAGGTAAGCGACCTCGGGACTACTCAACCCATCTCGACTTGAGTACCGTATCCACTTTTCCCCGTCAAATCGATGAACCCCGCTGCCCCATAGAGCTACCCAAAGGTCGTTTTTGGAATCTACGATTATATGATCCACCCAACGCCTAGCGAATAACGTTTCAGTTTTTCCATTCGACTTTCGGTCGCCAAACCAGGGTCGCTCCAAACCAAGGGCCGCCACCCATAGACCATCGTCCTCCCGTTCAACAATACTCGCCACTCTAGGAGGGAATACCGGAGGTTCCAACTGAGAGCTCACCCACTCACCGGATAGTTTCTTGAAAACAACGACGCCGCCACCCCGCACGTTTTTTGGCCGTGGCGTTCCATCTCCAAAAACAACCGAACCATCCCTCAACTCGAAAAATCCCATGTAGCTCAAACGTGAATCTTCCTCGAAGAAGCTCTCCAAGCGCCACTCACCCTCTTCCCGATACGAGACAGCTGCCTGCCCCTCGTGTTGCCCCGAGAGCCACAATGTACCGTCGCTTGATAAGGACACCAAATTGGGGTTGTCGATCACCCCATCGCTCTTGTCATGAACAAGCCAAGAATCAGCCTCAGCGTCATAGGAAATCAAGCGAGCATCATGATCGAGGAACCACTCTACGCCGCTCTTATCGACGCATTGATAGTTGAGTTCCTCGAAAGTAGCCCACTTATCGGACGAGAGATCGACGATGTAACTTTTCGATTCCCTTCCGCCTACGACGAAGCGACCATCACTGAGTTTCAGCAAAAAGGAGGAAGACCGCGGGATGGGTAGCTCCCTTGTACTGTACACTTCCAACTCTTCGCCATCAGCCACGATGAGCCGTCTAGGGAACAGCAACAAGGTCCGCTCGCCATCGTAGTCGGCGACGTCGAAACCGATTTCCCGATCATTCGAAAACCGGTTTCCCCACGGAACGGACTTCATCTGGTAATCCTCGAAGAAGTAACAAGCCCCATCCAAGTGGGTTCGGCGCATCCAAATTCGCCCTCGACCATCTTGAGTCATCGGGACTCCGATCTGATTTCGGAAGGGCATCACAAACTCTTTGAAGAGAACGAGCTGATCCTCGACGAACTCGAAAACGCGGACCTTCCCGTCTTCTGCGTCAGTCGTCCAAATTCGGCCGTTTCTATCGACCAACAGAGTTCGTACGGTTCCTATTTCCGTTTCGAAGGATAAAACCTCCCCCTTCTCAATTCGATAGATCCGCCCCCCTTCGGCCACCCAAAGCCTCTCTTCGTCCGAAGCGTTCATTCCTCCCACGAAGGCCACCCCCGCTTGACCGGAGCCAGTTCCCTTCCGTTCAAACAAAGTGACCCATTCTTCGTCGACCAACTGCAGCATTCTCTGGGTAGTCAGGACGTAAACCAATCCTGATTCTGAAAGGAAATGAGATACGATCGTCTCATTCTCGATATTCTCTCCTTCGAGCTCGTAACGTCTCAATTCACTTCCATTGAAGCGTGCGATTTCCTGGCTTTTCCGAAACCAAATATCGCCCCCGATACCTTCCACCGCATTTCGGTAGTTCAAATCGGATACAAGCTCGATCTCAGTCCAACGCCATTGCTCTCCAATCGAAACCGAAATCTTCGGCTCGTAAGGCTCGACCGACCAGCCCTCATGCAAGCAGACGATCCAGACCGCGAAACCGCAGAGGATCCCCCTCGCGGCACGCGTCAAAACGGAAATATGCTGCTCCTTTGAGTCCATAACCAGCCACCTTTCAGTGAACACAAACTAGATTAGCTCGTTAACATAGCAAGGCGACGTTCAATTATCTATTTCTCCGAACATTACCGATTCCCCAAAATCACCTGATCACAATTTCGTCCAAACACAGCCCTTCGCCGGACAAAGGCTCTAGTCGGATCCGATTCGCGCCACGCTCGATCTGCATCGGCACTTTGACCATGCTCCACTTACGACCAGGGTGATCGCTATTGGAGAGCAGTAGTGACTCCTCAACTACCTCTCCATTTATGATAACTCTCACACGATGGCCCTTTTCGCCTTCCACGATTCCACCATAGCGGATGGCGAGTTTTGCCCGGCCAGAGTCACCATCGTTCTCGTAGTACCATTCGACAGATTGATTCGGATCATCGACGAACTGGATGTAACCATCGCCACGGAAAATCTGGCCCTTGCCTTTGCCTACTACTTTCGCCCCTTCAAAAGTCGCACGTTCTGCTTGCTCACCAGCAAGGACATCCGCTGCGGCTACACTGCTTTTCCACACGAAGCCCTCGTCCATGGCGAATCGTTCTTCCAAAGTCTGAACCGCCTCACCATTCAATACGACCAGAGCTTTGACAGTAGTCCCTGGAACGACCTCGAAGCTGCCATTGTAGCGGGTTGATTGCTTGCTAGGCTCAGAACCATCGAGGGTGTAGAAAACCTTAATTTTCGCTTCGGGAGCATTGCCTCGCAGTGTCAACAACTTGGTATCGATACTCACCTGCTGAGAATACACCAACTTCTTCTCGCCGAGAATACTGCTGGTAAGTAAGGCGATATTCCCCTCCTCACCCGTCGCCTGCACAAAGGCACGAGTCAGTCCGTAAAAGGCGATTCGATTGTCCACGCCTTGATGCTTTTCCGTATCCACAGGACTTCCATTCCCCAAAGCCCGAATGCGGGCCGGGCCGATAACGTGGAACCAGCTACGATTTTCGCCGTAGGGATAAAACTCTCCCTGTTTGTCTTGAGTGGATACACGAACCTGAACGATGTCCTCTCCTTCGGGCGACAGAGGTTCGCCATCGATCGAGAGATCTAACTGAGCGGGAGCGCCCGCAGTACGGACCACTTCGTTCGCAACCGCTCTTCCTTGATTGTAGCCAACCGCTTTGATCTCACCTGGCTCCCAGCCAACCATCCATTGGCAAGCCATCTTGTCCCAAGTAATTCCCGGCTTCTGCTTGCCCAGCGAGCGGCCATTAAAGAAGAGTTCAACTTCTTCACAAGTTGAATACACCTGCACAGGAACTTTCGTTCCAGTCTTCATGGAGGGATGAGTCCAGTGTGGCAAGATATGTACCATCGGAGCTTCCGTCCACTGGCTTTGATAGAGGTAGTAGAGATCCTTTTCGAAGTTCGACAGGTCAATCGCTCCTCCCGAGAAAGCCTTGAAGGGCCAACCTCCGTGATACTTAGCTTCCCCAAGATAGTCGTGCCCACACCAACGGTAGGTACCTGAGAAATTCGGAATGTCCCTAAGCTTCTCGATGTTGTGACCAGATGTCAGCCGCACCATCGAGTTATCATAGCTTGAGAAGAAGATATGCTTTGG
Source organism: Pelagicoccus mobilis (assembly GCF_016595505.1). GTDB lineage: Bacteria > Verrucomicrobiota > Verrucomicrobiia > Opitutales > Opitutaceae > Pelagicoccus > Pelagicoccus mobilis. The sequence continues at coordinate 76,831 of NZ_JAENIL010000020.1, forward strand.
GTGAGCACGATCCGCTTCATCGATCCAATCGTAGGTAAAGATCTCTTCCTCCGTGTAATCCGGATAATAGTGGGGATTGTGACGCGTACTAGGATATCCATTACGGTACCAAGTCTTGCTCCGATAATACCCACGGACCTGGAAGGTATGCGTATTCTCGGTGCCGATAAATGGCTGATGAGTCACTAGGTTCTCGAAAAACCCGTTCTGTTCGCTGGCGCCATTCGCCCCATAAACATCCATAACTTCGTGAGCAGAGTGCCCCGATGTTACTGGACGAGTTGGGTCGAGCTCGTGGCAGAGTTTTACCAAGGCCTTGGCTGAATCCTCGCCCTTGGTCTCATTCCCCACGCTCCAGATCACGATGGATGGGTGATTGCGATCCCGACGCATCCAGTCCGTAAGATCACGTTCCCACCATTCATCAAAGGCGTGCGCACCATAGTCGTGCTCAGCTTTCTGGTGCCAACCATCGAAAATCTCATCCATCACGAGGATGCCAAGCTCATCGCAATAATCGTAGAACTCGGGGGTCATCGGATTGTGGGCAGTGCGAATCGAGTTCACACCCATTGCTTTCAACTGCTCGATTCGGAACTTAACGATCTTATCAGGAACCGCCGCTCCGAGGGGCCCTGCATCTTGGTGATTACACACTCCGCGCAGTTTTACGTTTCGGCCATTGAGCCAAAACCCAGTATCCACCTTCCACTCAATATCACGAATACCAAATCGTGTGGTAACAGTATCCAGTTTTTTCTGACCGGAAACAACTTCGACAATCGCCTTGTAGAGGTGCGGCGAATGCGTATCCCAGCGAAGCGGGTTCGAAACCTGAAAGTCGAAGTCGACAACACTTACCTCATTCGCCGAAACCCTTGCCTTTCGCCGTTCCCTAACGACTTCCTTCCCCTCGGGGTCCAGGATCGACACATCAATCGCTAGTTTTCTTTGCTCCCCAGTCGTATTTCGAATCTCCGCATCAACGAAGACCTTGTCTCCCTCGGAGCGAATATAAACGCCATCTCGCGCCACGTGAACCTTGTCCTTAACATCGATCCAGGTGTGAGCGTATATGCCGCTACCGGTGTACCAACGAGCGGATGGTTGTTTATCGTTATCTACTCGCACCGCAAAGGTGATCGTATCTGATTCGTCTACGATTTCGCTTATGTCATAAGCGAAGGAGATCCATCCGTAAGGACGATGGCCTAGCTTTTTCCCATTCGCCCAAACCGTACTGTTCATGCAGACGCCATCGAAGGCGATCTCTACATGGCGGCCCTTCCACTCGGCTGGGACCTCAATCGTCTTACGGTACCAACCGATTCCGGCAGGCAGATATCCACAGGCGTCCGCCATGGGATTGGATGCATCATACTCGCCTTCGATACTCCAGTCATGCGGAACACTCAGCGAGCGCCAGGCATCATCGACGTAGGCAATCGCTTCCGCACCTGCCACATCCTCTTGAATGAATTTCCAATTTTTATCAAACGACAAGCGGTCTGCATACGCGCAAACGGCCAACATCGCTAAGACTGCGATAAACCCGATTTTCATAAAATCTGCTCCCTCTTCCTCCCTTATACAAACAAGTAGCTGATCCCCGAAAAACAGGGGATCAGCAGTGATAAATGGCTTCGTCTAACTACTAGAAGTCGAAGGTGCTTGTGAGGAAGTACTCCGTCGGTGAGGGAGCTCGCACACGAGCCACAGTGTAGTCATCGACTGTTCCGCCCAATGGACGTCCTTGTAGCTGAAGCGGAATGAAATTGTCGTCTGCAAATGCGTTGCGAACGTTGAACTGCAGTCTCCAGCTTCCGTACTTTTGGAAGAACGGCATCCGGTAGCTAGTGAACAAGTCGATCGTGGAAATCTCATCTCCCATGATTGGGCGACTCACGTCTCCAATGATTTGGCCATTTTCATCCAACATGTAAGGATAGCCGAGCGACCCAGCATCTTGCCAACGATAGGATCCGCCAATTGACAGTCCCTTGAAACGGCCATCCGAGAAACGGTAGTTGGTCACGAGATTGAAACGCCACTTACGTTGTTCCGTGGATACAGCTCCCTCTTGGGATTTGTCCGTACGTTGCGATATGAGGTCCACGGCAAACTCGTCCACCTGCGTCGTCTCTACTGGAGTTAAGTTGTCTTCAGAACCATCCTCACCCACAGAACCTTGCAAGAATCGTTGTCCTTCAACATCGAGGAAGTATCCGCCGCTGTTGAAACCACGGCTTGCGGGGAGATCGCCAATGGTGATCCACTCGTATCCTTCGATTGGAACATCGAGGTAGTTTTCCATGAAGGCTTGACCGGAATTCTCGAACCACGGGTTGATGTTATTCCTGACTGTTTCCTGTTTCGCGAGGCTCGCAGAGACTCTCCAATTCTTGGTTGGGTTATAGGTGATCTCAATTTCCTCACCCTTCGCGACACGGTCTACCGTATCTGTAACGGGGGCATTGGTGAAAGTGAACCCGATCCGGTCACCATTCGCATTTGTCTCGTAGTTGAGCGAATTTCCAGCGACAAGCTTCTCAGGGAGCGAATTCAACACGGTGTCACCAACTGCCTTGTGGAAGGCTTGCCACACGGCGTCCTCTTCACTGTCAAAGTTCTCGTATCGGCTATTCGCATACCTGAAGAGATTGAACGTATCGATACGGCTCGAACTGCTCGCTCCTACAAGCGAAGTTTCGTAACGGTTGAAACGAATGTGCAGCTTGTCCTCGAACAGCCTGAGCGAGATCCCTTCTTCAGACGTTTCGCCGGCAGGATTCGGGATGCTATCGAGACGCCAGTTTTCGCGACTCAGAAGCTGGAAGTTCGACGAATCCGCGTAGTGGAAAGACAAGCCAATGCTGTCTGGAAGTCCCCAGTCTTGCGGCCAGTGAACAACGCCGCTGAAGCTCGTACGATCATCGCTTCCTCCGTTGATGTCCGGAGCTTGATCTTCCAACTCGTCGATCAAAACGATTCCGGTATCCGGATCCAAAGCTACCTTGTTAAAGTTTCGTTCGATTACGTCATCCTGACGGTAGCCAAACGTAGTTACAACGTGGTTACCAAGGAACTTACTCTGTAGGACAAAGGCCTCCGAATCAGTATCATTGTAGAGACGTTGCGGATTGTCTCCGAGTGCCTCAACCAGAGTCGCAGAGCGCGTCACGATCTGTCCGTTGGTCACGATGTCGCCCTTGGTGTTGTTTTTGGTTGGGTCGCTCGCAGAAGCACCTGGATCAAAGTACTTAAGCTGTACCGTTTCGCCTGGACGCCAGAGGTTCAGGTCATGGCTTGCTCCAGTCAGCGCAACGTCCGACATAGAACGTGCCCCGAGAATTGAAGGTCCAACATAGACGATCGGATGATTGTTCGCGCCCTTGGGTCCAATCTGAGGCTTCAACAATACGCGCTGCGTATCCGTGTCCTGGAAGTATAGCCCTTTCGAGTATCGGAATTCCTCTGACTCGAAGCGGTCAACCAAACCAGAGAGCGTGTGCGCGCCTAGGAAACGACCGATACCGCTGTCGAATTGTTCGCCAAAGTCATGGCTAACGAAACCAGTGAAACGCTTCGTTTCGACCTTCTCCGTTCTTCCGCTAAATCCGCCTTCCGCATGAACGAACGGACGGCCAAAGTTCGGATTCGCATCACCGTTCGGGAGCAAGGTGTTTATATCCACCCAAATTGAAGCGTTTCTGTGCTGGATCGGCGCAAAGGCTTCAACCATGTAGTGCTGCTTGTTGTACGAGAGTTCGAACCCAAGCTTCCCATCGAGGAAAGTCTGCTCTAGCGCGAACGTCGCCGCATCGAACTCAGTGTCTTGGAATGAGGAGCCACCACTTAGCAAATTCTTGCTGAAGTCGAACATATCGTAATTGAGAAGCCCCTGCTTCTTTCGACCGGTGTTCGCCATGTGCGGGAGGAAGTCGGACAAGTTTCTGACGGCTACGAAATTCTTAACCTCATCCTTGCCATCGCCGAGGAGCGACAAGGCATCCCCAGCCACATTGTGGTTCTTGTTCGGTTGTCCAATGAATCCCACAGGGTCGAAGCCTGTCGCATTTGGATCGGAAACAACCAAAATGCCTTCATTGAAGATTCGAGCGTTAGCGATCTTCTGAGTGGTCGAATCCGTGAAAGCTGGATACAGAGAAGTGTCCAACTGGACGAGCGGTTGCCTTCCCGAAGTCAAAAGCCCCTTCTTGAAGCCGTAGGTCTCCGGATCTGCGATGAACGAGCCATCGTAAGATCGCTGGATATAGGTATGAAACTGGTTTTCCGTGATCTGGTCAGGAGTCAGTTCGACTCCGTCCACGAACAATCCAGTCCCGCCTTCCAGGCCAATGCCGGAAGAAATTCGCTGATCGATTATCGGTTGATCATTCGCGAACCAAGCGGAGATGTTCTCAATCGGACTGATCGTGTCCGGGCGACGTGAATCTATGTCACCATCTTCGAAATCCGCACGGAACGTCGTGTGCTTGAGCGGCTTGAACTTGATCGCGGCATACTTGCGAGTCGTGTCCGAGTAAGTGGGCTTCTGACGGTATTCCTTCTGGTCCTCAAGCAGAGCAAACTTTACTGCCAACTTGTCCTCGATAAGCACCCGGTTCACCGAAAGCGAACCGCGGACCGATCCCTCGCCATCCAGTCTCAACACAAACTTTCCCGCATCGCTGAAGGTCGCTTGGTCCAAGTTGTTGTTGATGATCCCAGATGGGCTACCCAATCCAAAAAGCGTAGCGTTCGACCCTCTGTTGATGTCGATTCGCGAGGTGTTGTAGCGGTCGAACGGGATCGACGTTTTGAAATAGCTGCGGGTCAAATCCGCTCTACCCAGACCACGAACACGTGTGGCAAGCTGGGGCTCCGCTCTGAGGCCGGCGGTCAAAACAGCAGCATGACCTCCATTGTCGGCCATCTCCTCAAATCCCGAGAAATTCCCTGAGATGCCACCAACTTCAGTGTTGGTAGTATGGGTCAGAAGGTCCTCCATACTGACCGCTCCGATATCATCGAGGAAGTCTTCCGTGACGACCTGCACACTCGTGCCGATGTCCTTCAGCTGAGACTTGATGCGCGTGCCAGCTAGAGTGTTGGTCGCTCGGTAGCCTTCGTCCTCGGATCCTTCAACCGTGAACGGACTAAGTTCAAAAATCTCATCTTCCTGTTCGTCGGCTTGCTGACCGTGTAGGGGCAGGTAGCAAGATGCGGTAAATCCAACCGCGATGGCGGAAACGCCAATCTGAGTTTTGTGTAGTTTCATATCTTTAGGGTTCTTGGATACGAGCCCCTAAAAACGAATCCGACCGGTAGATTGTCAGTTCACAGCACCGTACTTTGTTGGGGCAAACTACGACACGATAGGGGCAGTCCCAACACTATGACACAGCCCCCTCAAAATCGGGTAGACCCGCCATCTCAAAAGATGGACCATACGTCTAAACCGACACTATTCTACTGATTCAAAGACACTTACAAAACGAGAAACAGCCGCAATCAGCTGACTATCTCAACGCCTGCGACAGTGCTAAAACTCACTTTCGAGCTCTACAGAACGCCCCTCGGCGATCGCGGCATGAGCCGCTTCCACCACCTCAACCACGTGAGCAGCCTGCTCGCCAGTCGTCGGATGAGCCCCTCCTTCACGGAGGGCTTTCCAAAGGCCATAGACGCCCGCCGACCAGTCGCAGTACCACGCTCCTTCACCAATCGGTAGCGAGTCTAGCTTCACCGTTTTGAAGCCTTCTCCATTTTTGCCGAGCTCGATCGGAGCGGTCGCAGCGAACCAGTTCGATTTGAGAGCCCCATCATCACCATGGATCTCGTAGGCAGGATTGGAGCCTTCCACCAACCCAACGTAAAAACTCGCCGTCAGTCGCGCCCGGAACCCACTGCGGAATTCCAGAACCAACGACATCCAATCCTCCCGTTCTAACTCAAACGCTTTACCATCCTTGTCTCTCCGTTCAGGCAGGAGTTTTGCCCCATCCGCCAAAACCGACTTCACCGGCCCAAACCATTTCGTCAGAAGCGTGATTGGATAGACTCCCACATCCGCCAGAGCTCCAACCTTATAAAAACCAGCCGGTGCCGGATGCCAGCCCTCGATACGGCCCCAGTCCACATTCACGTACGCCAGCTTGGGCTTCCCGATCGCACCTTCCTCGATGAGTCGCTTCGCCGTTTGCTGCGACTCACCCAGCCAAGTCGCAGGAGCGCAACTCAGACGTAGCCCCTTTTCCTTCGCCAACTCCACAAGCTGCTTCGCTTCCACATAGGTCGGAGCGAGCGGCTTCTCCGAATGGACTTGCTTACCTGCCTCCAAACACTTGCTCACTACCTCGAAGTGAGCCGCCTGAATCGTTAGGTTGATCACAGCTTCCACCGCATCATCAGCAAGCACCTCATCGAGCGTTTCGTAGGCCTTTCCACCGAAAGTCCCCACCCATTCCTCTGCACGTGCCGTGTCCAAATCCTGAGCTCCGAGAACCACGATTTCCGGACGCTTCGCCAAGGCCTCGCCATAGGCGTTCGCAATGTTGCCACACCCTACGATCACTACCTTGAGGGGATTCTCCACCACCGGTTCGGCTTCCGTCCACCACTTTTCAGCCCTGGATAGTCCTTCTCTAATTTCGTCAGTTGGGTCGTACTTTTCAGGTTCGTGCTCCACGCCAATCGAGCCTCTAAAATCCCGCCGTCTCAACTCTTTCAATACAGCTTCGACAGGAACAATTCCCTCTCCCAGCAAACAAGTTTCGTGCCCCATATCGATGAACTCGTAGCCAGTCGGCTCTGAGCGCTTCGCCTTCACATCTTTGAGATGCACAGTGAAAATCCGGTCGTAGAGCTCCTTCAAACCTTCTAGCGCATCCCACTCACGCGTCCCGCACCAGCCGAGATCGAGAGCAATTCCCATCACATCCTCATCTCCCTCGCCCAATCGAGCTCGCAGGATCTCAATGCTCGTTTCGGTGTGGTTTTCGATCGCGTACCCAACGCCAAAAGAACGTAGAATCTCAACCGCTGCGGTTCGGTCAGAATTCACAAACTCGATGTGCCCAGAGATATAGCGCATCCCCAATTCCTTACATACCCGGCAGGTCGCCTTTAGCTCCGCAGAGCTATCGCCTACCCAGGCCGCATAGCTTCGCGCCACCATTCCCTTCTCCTGCAGCAGGCGTTTCGCCGTTTCCACATGCTCCAAGGTAGCCCAGCTGAAATGCAAATGAGCTGCCCAAAGATCGATCGCTGAAAAGCCGAGCATCTTCACCTTCTCCAACATCGCCCCAAATCGCTCTTCGTAAGTCTCAATCGGGCGATAATACTCGTTTGTCGCATTATCGCCCTGCATCCACCCATCGGTCATGTGGTAGTCCAAGGTTTCAGCGACAAGATTAGCAGTGATGAAGGAAAAACGAGAACTCATACCCTCAAACTGCACCCCACCTCGGACATGTCCACGTTTCCGCTATTCTAATAAGTGAGCGCCAAACGACTGTCCCTTCAATAGCGATCCGATACGATGGTGAACGACTATCAAATCGTTCGGATCTCCCCTATGAACGCACACGCTATTACAATCATCCCTTTAAAATCCGCTCTGAACTCCAGCTTCCTTGCCGTTCTGTTCTTCGCCCTGTTCGGACTCGAAGGGATTCTTTGCGCCAAAACTCCAGTCCCCGCCGGCGGCGTCTCTCTGCTTCAGGACAACCCACTCTCCCAATCAGGAATTTTCTGGCAAGGCAGCCACGAAGGCTCTCCGGTCGCCTCTTCTGAGTTAGTTCAAGTCGACCACCCAGACTTCAACCAAGCCCTGCGGGTAACCGTTTCAAATCCCGCTGGCCAATACTGGAATGGCGCCATTCAACTCTCCTCGAATCAAGCGGTCTCCCAAGGCGACACCCTTTTCATCCGCCTCTTCTTTCGCTCAATCGAATCGAAGGACGAGTCAGGCGTAGGCTTCGCAACCGTGTTTCCCCAAGGCCCGGCTCCTGATTACAACAAATACGTCACCCGCGAAGTCACCGCAGGAACAGACTGGGTCGAGTACCTCTTCCCATTTGAGATCAGCGAAGATCAACCCGCTGGCTCGCTCAGCCTACAAGTGGGTGCGGGAGCGGGAGCGAAGACCCAGATCTGGGAAGTAGGCGGTATCGAATTTCTGAACTACCGCGATACCCAACAAGTCGCAGACCTGCCGATCTCTCGACCCACTTACGCAGGACGGGAACCCGATGCCGCATGGCGCACAGCAGCGGCCGAGCGAATCGAAAAGTACCGCAAAGGAGACTTCTCAATCCAGATTTTGGATACTGACGGTTCCCCTATCTCGAACGCGGACATAGAAGTCGAATTCCAACGTCACGCCTACCACTTCGGATCTGTCATCGCAGCGGGAGAGCTCTTGGGTAACAGCCCGGACTCCGAGACCTACCGCGAGAAATTCCTCGAACTGTTCAACCAAAGCGGTCCGGAAAACGATACGAAATGGGGCCCATGGGCAGGCGAATGGGAACCCGGTTTCAGCCAGCAGCAAACGCTCGAAGCGCTCACATGGCTTAAGGAACGAGACATTTATTCTCGCGGACACGTGCTTGTTTGGCCATCGAAACGAAATCTCCCCAACCTGATGCAGAGCTACTTGCCCGAGGGAGATCCCGCCTCAGCCGATCCCGCAGCGAAGCAGGTCGTGCTCGACCACATTGACGATGCCACTAGCAAAACTCGCTTCCTGGTGGACGAGTGGGACGTATTGAACGAGCCCTACGACAACCACTACCTCATGGACGCATTCGGCGACCAAGTGATGGTAGATTGGTTCAAGCAAGCTCGCGCAAATCTTCCCCGCCGAGGGCTCTACATCAATGATTACGGCATCATTTCAGCTGGCGGACGTGACTTCGCCCACCAGCAACATCTAGAGGATGTCATAGAATACCTTCTGTTAAACGATGCCCCGGTTACCGGGATCGGCATGCAGGGACATTTCTCCTCATCCCCTACCTCAATCGAGCTCGTCTACAACATCTTCGAGCGTTTCCACAACGCGTTTCCAGACCTCGACATTCGAATTACCGAGCTCGATATCACGACCGACGACGAGGATATGCAGGCCGATTACACGCGAGATATTCTAACCATAGCATTCAGCCACCCCGCAACCGTTGGCGTGCAAGTTTGGGGATTCTGGGAAGGTCGCCACTGGCGTCCCTCGGCTGCCATGTACACCCAAGACTGGCGCGAAAAGCCCAACGCCACCATCTGGCGCCAGCTCACTCAGGAAACCTGGTGGAACGATTTTGCCGGAACCACTAACGCAAAGGGGCAATACAGTAACCGCGGCTTCTACGGCGACTATATCGCAACGATCCAAACCTCGGGTGATCCCATCGTACTCAACTTCACACTGGTCGCAGATGGTCCCAATCACATAGTCTATCAACTCGGAGATCTGAACAATGATTCCTTCGATCTCTCGACCAACGAGAACACAGCCACTATCGTTGAGAACGACGGCAACGAGCTTATCCTCGAGAAATCCACAGACCTCGAAAACTGGACACCAACATTCAAACTCAAGAACCACACCCCAGGAGCACAATACTCCTTCCCAATCGAGACGGACTCCCGGACCTTCTTTCGTCTGGTAGACGAAACTCCTTGATCCACCGAATCGCTAACGGCTTAGCCGCATCACGCCGCTGTCTTTTAATCATCTCCCTTCTCGTTTTTGCGAACGCACTGGTCGCAAATGCCCTTGAATCGGTAGGCCTCGGTCCTGATCGCTCAACCGACTGGTCGATGGCGGGGAGAGAAGCGCCCCGCCCTACCGACTTCCAAGTCCTGAACTTCCTCGAGCACGGCGGAAAACCAGACAACCAGACTGACAACGCCCCCATCCTTCAGGCTCTCATCGACAAGGCCGAGCCCGGAACGACCATTTACATCCCCACAGGTAGCTACCTGTTTCGCAGTCCCATTTCAATAACTCGAGACGCAATAACTCTTCTCGGGAACAGTACCGAACATACGCATCTCCGATTCGATTTGCCAGAAGCAGGGCCTCACGCCCTTATCATGATCGAGGGAACGTACACTTCAGACCCTATTTCTCTGAACTACACTCCCCGCCTCGGGGATTCGCATATCAGTCTACCTCCTGACGTAACGCTCAAGTCGGGACACGACCTAATCATTAGCCAGCAAAATGATCTGGAAGCAATGGGGACCTACCGTGCGCAGCGAGACCAACAAGAACGACACCTTGAATCCTTGGAGACGTGGGCGAAAAGGAGCGTTGGTCAAAGCCTAGCAATCGCCTCGATCGTAGGAAACTCCGCAATCCTAAAGTATCCATTAACCTGCGACTACAATTGGGAAGACGTGCACATCCAAGCCGTCGATTTCCTGCAGGACGTAGGACTCGTCAACCTCACGATCGAAAACACCCGCGAACTCGATGGCTTGCATAGCATTGCAATTCACCGAGCGGCCAATTGCTGGGTATCGGCTGTCCGCAGCCTGAAGACCGTCCGAAGCCATCTGGACATTCGCTACAGTCGTAATATCGAGGTGCACGACAGCGAGTTCTACGATTCATTTCGCCACGGTGGAGGCGGACACGGCTACGGAATCGTTTGCTCTAAGTATACGAACCATTGTCTCATCGAAAACAATGTATTCAGCCGGCTACGACATAGCATGATGGTCAAGGAAGGGGCCAACGCCAACGTCTTCGGGTACAACTACTCGTTCGATGGTCACCAAGAGGGTACTGCGGTCGCGAAAGACATCAGCATCCACGGCCACTACCCTTTCAAGAATCTCTTCGAAGGAAACCATGTAGAGTACATTCACTCCTCCGATTACTGGGGAGCTGCCGGTCCCGGAAACACCTTTTTCCGTAATTTCGTCAGTAAAGCGGCTCTCCACCTCGAAGATTTCTCCCCTAAGCAAAACGCGATCGCTAACGATTTGCAGCCGATCCCCGAGTCACCCGATTGGCTCTACACAGGCCAAACAACTCGTTATGAAAACGGAGTGGCCGTCGGGAAGGAAGTTATCGATCCACTCATATTCGCCAACCGTACAAGCAGTGTCAATGAGGCCAAACAAGAGTATCCGAACTCCCTTTACCTGAAAGAAAGACCGGTTTATTGGCCCCGCGAATTCGCATGGCCTCCATTCGGGCCAGACACCGAATTTGGACAAGGAAAGCTCCTGGCACATGAGCTTTCGAAATAGAAGGAGCTATAGGTTCTCTAAAACAGACTTAAGAGACACATACATCTCATCGACAAAGAAATCAGTGTCCAAATCCGTGTAGAGGCTCAGATTCGGATTCTCCACCCACGGGGCTTCGATCTCTGTCACCTTTTCTGGATACACCATCGCTTGTATCAAAGCGACGTCCCAGAGAATACGGCGTTCTCGACCTGAGTCGTGGTGATTGAACCAAGTGGCGACCAGATACTCGCCAAGCTCGTGTACGTCTTCCAACTCCTTCCGCGTGCGTCGAAAATCGAACTGGTAACTCCACAATTCACTCACTGGCAGCACATGCATTTCCATCTTTGACTGAAACAGCATTCCCGCCGCCCTCGGATCCATCATCGGATTGAAATCCAAGAGTCGCGATGACTTCTTCTCCCGGTCGTAGGTTGACCCAAGCCAGTAGAGAGCGATTTTATTTTCGATCTCCGGATCGATGAACAAAGCGGAGGCAACGTTAGTCAACGCACCCATCGCTATCACCGTCAGCTTGTCCCCATCCTCCTGCTCATTCGCGAGACGGATTATTTCATAAGCCGCCGCCGAATGGACGGCTAAGTCGCCCCAGTCGTACATCCGGCGATGTCCTCCTCGGCGCAGCCTAGTCTCGTCACCAGCCTTCAAATACGTAAGCAATGCGGTGTTTAGGCGATGACTCGCCTCCATTGTCTCCGGGACTTTCCACTGACTATTTTCCCACTGTGTCGAATTCAAAGCGACTATGTCCCACTCAGGAACCGCAAACGCTCGCACGATCGCGTACAAATCATCCACCTCGTTCGCCGTATCAGCATCCAGAACAACAGTGCGTTTTTCCGCTCCTCCCAGAGCCCCAACAAATATTAAAGCAGCAAAGATCCAGACAAAGATTCGATTCAACATAAGCACTACCTCAATCGCTTCTCTCAAAAACGCAAATCCCAGCTAACTCAGCCGAGCCAGCATTATTCATGTTTTTCGTAATGAGCCATTGCGAGCCCAGTTCAGACGGGGCATTGGCGACGGTTTTGGGGTGAGGCTGGGTTGAAACCCCGCTTCAGTCAAAAAACAAGTCAAGGCAGCGTCTGGACGAGATTCGCAATGGCGGAATAGAAAGTTCATGAATAATGCAGGCTAATGCGTATCCGCTCCAACAACATAATTATCGCCGCTATTCTCTAGACCATTGTCGAGAGCTCCCGACAGCAAATTCCCCTCGATTCGGATATCTTCATAATGATAGCCACCAATCGATTGCTTGTCCGCTTTCGATACGATCACGTTGTCTTCAATGAGACAGCCCTTCACCGCCCCGATTTCGATCTCGTACTTCATACCGTCACGCTGCGCATTACGAATCAGCTTGTTTTCGACCACATCCATGGAATCGCTTTCGTAGAGATTGATGCCGCGCCCGCCATTCTCAAAGCAGGTGTTGTTCGCGATCAATATCCGTCCTGAGTAAGGCTCGTCGTATCCATCGCCAAGGATGTCCTGGTTGGTTCTCAGTGCATCGAGGATAATTCCATTTCCATCCGAGTAGGTTCCCATCATCCAAAACTTTACCTTGTTGTCGTTCCGATAACAGACATTGTTTCGTACGATGGTCCGATACACATCGCGGCGGTTGTCATGGTTTGAACTTTCCCAGATTGAAATCCCGCTCTCTCCCCATGGAGAGTAGTAACTCGTTTCAAACACTTCGTTTGCTTCAATCAAAACATAGTCCGAGCGAGCGAGAGCGATTCCACCACCCGCAGTATGATGTATCCGACAATTCCTTACAATCACATGGTGCGGATAGTTCCCGCTCTCGTCCGCTTCCACTCTTACACCCACCCCAAAGTACCTTGGATCCCGATCCCCCTTGTTGTCGAAGTTCTTGCCATAAGCGATAGCCTCTTCCTCATCGAGTTCGCGACTCTTCCCGTCAAACTCGATCCCTTCCAAGACGAGGTAACGCACTCCCTGCATCGCCAATCCTCGTTGACTATCGAACTCCAAAACAGGATTCTCCCCCGGAGCGTTAGCAATCCGAATCCAGCGATCCTTCTCGCCCTGACAGTGAACGAACGCCAAAGCAGTACTATCAGTATTTCGGTAAACGCCTTCTCGTAACAACAAAGTATTCCCCGGTTTCAGCTGCTTAGCAGCGTACTGGATCGTACCAAACGGCGACTCTTTACTACCAGCAGCGCTATCGTCACCAGCCGGTGAAACGTAGTAAACGTGACCATCGAGTCCCTTCTCTCGAATACCCGCCAACTGAGCAGGGTCGTTTCCAAACACTGAAAACGAGCAAAGTACAAACGTATATACCAGAGCAACACGTGGGATAAGATTCATGGGGCCATCATACTCTCCCTTGGCGTCCCTTCATATAGCAATTCTTGGACACCTTCCCTCCAAAATTGGTACCTCTTTGACCCTGTCTTCTAGGTGCGCAAAGACTAACATCTAACAAAAATCGACATGCAATACAGCAACGCATCATTCGTTCAAAGATACCAAGGCAATCCAATCCTTTCCGGAAAGGACTTTCCAGACGAGTATCACATCCTCCACTGCTTCAACTCAGGCGTGATTAAGTTCAAGGACAAGTACCTCATGCTCAATCGCCTCGAGGACTGCTCCCTGAAGGCATACTTCTGGATCGCGGAAAGCGACGATGGCTACAACTTCACGCCACGCCCCAGTCCCATCAAGATGCCCGAGGATGATCCGACCTTCCAGAAGTACGCGTCGATCAACTACTACGATCCCCGAATCACGCAGATCGGCGACACCTTCTACATCATGCACGCCTGCCACAGCGAGTACGACTGCCGCCTGAGCCTGCTCAGCACTACCGATTTCGAAGACTTCAACTGGCACGGCTTCGTCTCCGATCCCGGCAACCGAAACGGCATCCTTTTCCCTGAGAAGATCAATGGCCTTTACGCCCGCTTCGACCGTCCAATGACTTCTTGGGACGGTGGAAACATCTGGATGTCCTTCTCTCCCGACCTGATCCACTGGGGCGGCAGCGAGTGTGTTCTCAAAAACTCCGCTGTCCGCTGGGCTTGGTCAAAAGTCGGAGGAGGCTGCGCTCCGATAAAGACAGAAGAAGGCTGGCTAAACCTCTTCCATGGCGTGCGCACCCAATGCAAATCTCACTATGTCTACCAGTCCGGAGTTTGCCTCCACGACCTCGAGGATCCGACTAAAGTCATCGCCGTATCCGAAAAGCCGATCATCACCCCTATGGCTGACTACGAACTGCACGGACAAACACCAAGCGTATGCTTCATCACCGGTGCCATCGTAGAAGACGACGGTGAGGTCAAAGTCTACTACGGTGGCGCCGACACTGTCATGTGCGCCGGAACCATCCAGCTGCAGACCCTCCTCGATCTCTGTCACAACCGGATTTAGGAGAACATTTTATTCAATGGGAACGGGCCCGCTTCTGATTGGAAATTGCCAAAACGCAACTCCAGCTCGGAGCGGGCCTTATACGTTACCCCAATCAACTCCGAAAAATGCGAATACCCAAACCCATCGCCCTCACAATCTGCGTCGCCATCAATCTAGCGAACGCGACTCCGGACCACGAAAACCCACGCTTCACTGGGAGCAACACACTCCCTCCAGTCGCATCCTTTATAGCCGCTCCCGACCGTGCCACAGCACTCGAGATCGGCCCCGTCTCCAATCAGGAACGCGCAAAATCCTCATTCTACAAGTCCCTCAACGGACTCTGGAAATACCGCTACGCCGCTAACCGAAGCGCTCATCAGCCAGGTTTCTGGGAAACCGATTTCGATGACTCCCATTGGACATCAATCCCTGTGCCTTCAAACGTCGAGATGCATGGCCATGGCATCCCAATCTATAGCAACGTCCCGTATCCATGGACTTGGCACGGCGTAAAACCCAACCCACCTCACGTTCCAGCCGACGATCCAAACAACACCATCAACTCCTACCGTCGTACCTTCACCATTCCAAAGAACTGGGACGGCCGCCAAATCCAACTGACATTCGATGGGGTAAACTCATTCTTCACCCTCTGGATCAACGGAAAGGAAGTCGGCTCCAGTACAGACTCAAGAACCGCAGTAACATTCGATATCACCGACTACCTTAAACCCGGCGAGAACCTACTCGCGGTAGAAAACATTCGCTGGACCGCAGCCTCCTACCTCGAAGACCAAGACTTCTGGCGCCTCTCCGGCATATTTCGCGACGTCTATCTCTTCTCCCCGCCACCGCTGCATGTGCGCGACTTCTTCGTCAAAACCGATCTCGGTCCCAACTACCAAAACGCTACTCTCGAAATCGAACTGGATCTGCAGAACACTTCCGACTCATCTACCGTCGCTCAACTCGAAACGACGCTGCTAGACGCAACCGGTGTCGAGGTTCTCTCAAAGTCGACTGACCTTAAACTCGCAGCCTCTGAAAACACTCGGAGCCAAGTCTCAGCAACCCTAGAGAGCGTGCAGCTCTGGAACGCCGAAACGCCCAATCTATACACTTTGCTTCTAACCCTCCGTGATGCTCAAGGCCGTATCCAATCCGTCACTCCCAGCAAAGTAGGCTTCCGCAAGTTCGAGCTGAAGAATGGCCAATGCCTGCTCAATGGAAAACCCATCCTCTTCAAAGGCGTGAACCGCCACGAGCACGATCCAGCTCTCGGCCAAGTAGTCACCCACGAACGCATGATCGAGGACATCCTCCTCATGAAGCAGTACAACGTAAACACCGTGCGTAACTCCCATTACCCCACAGTGCCAGCATGGTACGCGCTCTGCGACCAATACGGCCTCTACGTCATCGACGAAGCCAACATCGAAATCCATGGCATGGGAGCGAACCATCAAGGGCCCTATGAAAAAGAGAACCACCCCGCCCACGAGCCAGAGTGGCTAGACGGCATCATGGATCGCACCATCCGCATGGTCGAACGCTCAAAGAACCATCCATCCGTCCTCTTTTGGTCACTCGGAAACGAGACCGGATACGGACCGAACTTCACTGAATCCGCGAACTGGATACGCCAAAGTGATCCATCTCGCCTCGTTCATTCAGAGCAAGCGGGCGAAGGCCCGGAAACCGATGTCATCTCGAAAATGTATGCCCGCCCCCATCAAATGATCGGCTGGGCCCAACAAGAAAACAACGATCGCCCATGGATTTTCTGCGAGTACGCCCACGCCATGGGCAACTCCGTTGGAAATCTCTGGGACTACTGGACCGCGATCTACGATGAACCTCAGCTTCAAGGTGGCTGCATTTGGGACTGGGTAGACCAGACCTTCTCTCAATCCACTACTCGTACCGATCAAGACCGCTTCTACCCTGTCAAAAACGGAGAGGAAACCTTTTGGGCCTATGGGGGTGACTTCGGCCCCATCGACGTACCTTCCGACAACAACTTCTGCGCCAACGGGCTCATCTCCGCCGACCGCCAAGCGAAGCCCTCTCTCGAACAACTCAAGTCAGTCTACGCCTACATCCACACCAAACCGATCGACATCGAGAAGGGAGTCGTAGAAATCAAAAACTGGCACGACTTCATACCACTCGGCGATTGGCTCCAAACACGCTGGAAGCTACTAAAAGACGGGCGTTCCATCCAGGCCGGCACCTTAGCGACTCCCCAAATCCCCGCAGGTCAAACCGAGCAGATATCCCTCCCGATCGATTTCAGCCAGATATCCGACGATGCGGAGTACGTGGCAGAGATTAGCTTTCACCTGGCAGCGGATAGCCCATGGGCCGACGCGGGACACGAGGTTTCCTGGGATCAGTTCACTTTGTCCGTACCATCTGCCCCCCAAAAGGGTCTCCCTGCTCCAAAGCTTGAATACACACACGGCATTTCCTTTATAGTGTTCAAAGGCCAGGACTTCGTTGCACGTTTCAACACTTCAAACGGAGCCCTGACATCGCTTGAGAAAAGCGGAGAAGAACGACTCGCCGCCCCACTGCTCCCCGAATTTTGGCGAGCCGAGACTGACAATGACAGAGGCCGCGGGATGTCCTCCTTCTCGCCGAGCGGGCAAGGCGAATGGCGACGGGCTGCTGAGACCGCCCAACGCGAATCCCTAGAAGTAAAGCGTCTCAACACGTCAACCGCTCGACTCACCCTCGTCCAAACCCTGCCAACAGTGGACTGCCACCTGCGCACCCACTATACAATCACCGGCGACGGATCGATACAGGTCGAGATGACGATTGAAGCAGGCACGAAAAAGCTCCCCCCTCTCCCTCGATTCGGCCTACGGACACGTATACACGAATCCTACTCCCAAATCCAATGGTACGGACTCGGCCCTCACGAGACCTACATCGATCGCAAAGACGCCAAACTAGGAATCTACCAAAGCGCTGCGTCGGAACAATTCGAATACAACTACGTCCGACCGGGAGAGTGCGGGCACCATACCGACACACGTTGGCTCACCCTAACAAACCCAGTCGGCAACGGTGTCCGCATAACCGGATCCAACACTTTCGGCTTCAATGCCCTTCCCCACACGACCCAAGATCTTGAGGAAGCGCGACACACCCACGAGCTTCCGAAGCGCGACTTCATCGAAGTCCACATCGACGGCCAACACCAAGGAGTGGGCGGGAACGACTCCTGGGGAGCCTGGCCGCTCGAGCACTACCTCATCCCAGCCGAAAAGCAAACGGCCGTCTTCACCATCCAAGCGATCTAGCATGTTTTTCTTATGAATAGGCACGTTCGCGTTGAATGTGAAAGGCCTCCATCCTCCCCCTCTCTCAAAACTAAACAAAACAGGGCCGCACACGCGTGCGACCCTGCTCTAGCGGTAGCGCCGTTCTCCAACGGCTAAAATTTGTCTCGGGCAGAGTTTGGATTATGCGACATAGAGATCAGAATTCCGAACCGTCGCTCTTCGAACCACAGATGAACACTTCCAACCCTAGCAACCGAGCGAGCTCTGCCTTGGCTGCTAGACACAAATCCGCCTGCTCCGCGTTCTCTGCGTAGGCCACGTTCAAATGGTTAGCTTTGTGGCGACCCATCATCTGATCACGGCTCACGCCATATGTAACAGCGTGCATGATTGGCCACTCGGGAGTGGTTTCGTCGAGACGGCGTCTGGTTTCCTCCTCCGGCAACTCAATCGCTTTGGCTCGACCAAGATCCATCTTGAGTTTTCCATCTTCGATGTAGATCCGGCTCCATACGATCTCTCCTGGTTTGGATACACCTTGTAGTGAGGCTCCTCCTTTTGGGAAATACATAGCCGGTTGGCGAAAGCCGTGACTGCCGCTCCATCCACCTGCATGATGCTCTACAGGAGCTGAGCCGCTGATAAGAAACACCCACACGTACTCGTCCGTACTGCCAGATCGGTCTTTGTCTCCCCAACGCAAATCGTGCAGGGTCGTTTCGGTCGCCTGTCCAAGTGCCCCATGAACACGCTTTGTCATCAGAGCGTCGAGGCCGCAGCATTCGTCTACCTCATTAAAATGTGGATACGTTTCTCCGGCGAGAATCACCTCACCCTTATCGTTTTTGACGGGTGGGCGATCAGTACTATTGAGCATGCCTTCCACCAAATCAGATGCCGCACATATGTCCTTTAACCCTTGCTGGTACTGGATTCCGATCGCGTCGCACCCGAAACGATCTCCAATCCGGCAGGCTGCGATGTACATCTTGCATTGCTCAATCACTTGAGGCTTCGTCAACTCAGTCGCTTCGTCTTCGCCGAAGTGAAAATTGAACCCTCTCTGCACCAAGAATTCGTATACCTCCTGAGCCTCCTCCTCACTCACTGTACGCATCTCCGCATACAAAGCGCTTTGGCTGAGTTGCTCCTTGTATACTCCGGTCTGGAAAAGCAATTCATCAGGAATCGTTGCATTGTACATGCCCATGCAAAACTCATCGAAGACGCCTAAGATGGCCTTGTTCTTGTCGAGGTCTGCCGCGACCGTTTTGGCAACGTCCTTTGCTTGCTCCTCTGTGTTCGCTGGATCGTAA
The DNA here is from genome assembly GCF_016595505.1 of Pelagicoccus mobilis. Taxonomy (GTDB): domain Bacteria; phylum Verrucomicrobiota; class Verrucomicrobiia; order Opitutales; family Opitutaceae; genus Pelagicoccus; species Pelagicoccus mobilis. Next base: position 96,110 of record NZ_JAENIL010000020.1, read on the forward strand.
GCAGAAACGTGACTAGCATCGTGCTCGACCGATCCCGTTTCCAACCACTGCTTTAGCTTAGCCTGGAAACGCTCGTCAGTCTCGAAGTCCTCACTCCACAGCGTGGAATACTCTACCCCCGCTTTCGTTAGTGAGCCGTTCAGGTTGAGCATACCCACTAATCCCGGCCATGTACCACTCCAGTTCGCTACTGTCAAAATCGGGCCTTCATGAGAAACCAAGCCTGCAAGCAGATGGTGCGAATATTGCCATACCGCTTCCGCCACAATAAGCGGTGCCTTACGGTCGATCTTTGCAAAAATATCCATGCCTTGCCGCTGACTCGAGATGAACCCGTGCTTTTCAATCGGATCGTAATCATGGGCACGCTTCACTTTGGCTCCCATTGATTCGATAACCGAAGTGAGCGACTGCTCCATCTTGAGCTGTTCCTCCCAGCACGTTTTGTTTGCAGATAATCTCAAGTCGCCATTGGCAACCAGAGCGATAGTCGAATGAGATGTCGTCATTATAGCTTACAACTAATGTTAAAGGGGCGTTATGATTCCATCAGCGAATCATAGCTAATTTGGTCAGCATAGAGTTTGTGAAAAACCTTGTATTTATTTTCGTGATACTCTCCTAAATCCACCTCTGGCTCCAGCACGCTCTTCGGGCGAGACATGTCTCTCATTGCATCCTGCAAGGTATTGAACTCACCGGACGCCACAGCTCCCAACATGGCTGAACCGAGCAAAACAGCTTCAGGCTCTTCCGGCAGAATGAGCCGACACCCAGTAGCGTTCGCGTGCTGCTGCAGAAATACCGGATTCTTCGTTCCCCCACCGCAACAGATAAGGCGATCGATCTCATACCCAGCCTTGTTCATCTCCTCGATGATATGTCTCGTTCCGTATGCGATGGCTTGGATAGTCGCCAAATAAACCAGAGCCAGATCATCGATCGTCGCTGAAAGCCGCAACCCTGACACCATGCCCTTGAGATGAGGATTCGCCCGTGGAGATCGGTTCCCATGGAAGTAAGGACATACATGAAGCGATCGCGTTAGCAGATCCACACTCGTCCCGCCGGCCAGATCCGAGAGCCGATGATTGAGGTACTCGTAGATCGATATCCCCGCCTCCGCGCTCGCTTTCTTAGCTGCCTCGCTTGCTCCATGGTTGAAAATCACGTGGTCCACCAATGCCCCAGTCGCCGATTGCCCGCCTTCATTGAGCCAGAGCCCCGGGACCATTGAAGAGAAGTACGGCCCCCAGACTCCAGGTATTGGTCGTTTCTCCTTCGACACCGCCATATGGCAGGAAGAAGTGCCCCCAATCAATGCGAGCCGCTTCTCCAGCTGCACCTCCTCATCCCCCTCTGCCAAGCCGATCATGCCAATGCCTCCGGCATGCGCGTCGATTATGGATACGCCAACCGGGGTCCCTTCTAACAATCCTAGCTCTTGAGCCGCCGTAGCAGAAAGCCCAGAACCAATAGCCTCCCCCATCGGTCGAATATCCGACCCGATCTTCTCGTATCCCCCCTCGATCAGATCTTCCAATCCAATTGCTCGGAAGAAGTCCGGCGACCAACCTTTGCCGCCATCTGCTGCCTGATGAGCAAGGTAGGTCCACTTGCAAGTCGTAGAGCAAAGCGAACGCGTTAACTCGCCAGTCGCTCGGTAGGTCAAGTAATCCGGCAAATCAAAAAAGTGGGCTGCCCTTTTCCATGACTCGGGAAGGTTCTTCTTCAACCACAGCAGCTTCGGAGCTTGCATCTCCGGGGATATCTTTCCGCCGACGTACTCGAAGACGGAAAAGTCCTCGGCAAAACCGTTGATATAATCCGTTTCCTCCAACGCTCGATGATCCATCCACACGATAACATTCTGAGCATCCTCCCCACTTGGACTAACGCTCACTGGCTGACCTTGAGCATCCACTAAAACGAGCGAGCAAGTCGCATCGAAACCAATTCCTCTTACATCGCTCGCAGCCACGCCTGAGTCGCTCATTACCCGCCGCACACACTGGCTGATACTGTCCCAGATGTTATCGGAAGACTGCTCTACGAAGTCCGCCTGAGGCTTCCACATCGTGATCGCCTCCGTGTGATGAGCGAGAAGTTTACCCTTTCGATCGAACACACCAGCCCTCGCGCTTCCCGTTCCAACATCTATACCAATAAAGTATTCCATACCAAAAATCTCCAGCTGCCCCTCCGAGTCTTGAGGCCGGGTCTACTGCTCTGCCCACTCTAGCAAATCTGCTGCTCGCACGAAATGGGCAGGATGCGAAAGTTTATGGCAATTTTAGGATAAATCTCTACATTCAGACAATTCTCAGTAATTGAGAGATTACCCGCATCCCCCCAAAAGTATCATACTCATGGATACCGTCCCCACCTTCATCTCGAAACAGATCACAAGCGGCAGCTACTACTTCCTGAACCTTAAACCAGAGGAAGCCTTCACTGTCGTGTGCGGCGGCTATGAGCAGTGCTCTCTCGACTACAAGTACCAACGCAAGGAAGCCAACTATGTTAGCCTCGAGTACATCATCGCAGGTCGTGCGAATCTAGAGGTAAAGGGCAAACACTACGAGCTCCAACCAGGTAGTCTATTCGGCTACAAACGAGACACTCTTTACACGATGACCAGTGTCGGCAAAACGCCTCTCCGTAAGTACTTTATGGCTCTCGGAGGGCTCAAAGCGGAAACCTATCTCCTCGATTCTCCACTCAAAGAGGAAATTCCCGTGGAGTTCCCCGGCGTGATGTGGCTCGAGGAGACCTTCCGTCAGATCACGAAATTTGGATCGACCGAGGACGAGCGCGCGATTGCCACCTGCAACCGGCTGGCTGAAGTCCTATTCTTCCAACTCGAGCCGGAGTACCAAAAACTGGGGGGCGGAAACATCTCCATCGCCCACAGCACCTACCAACGCTGTCGCAAGTACTTGCGTGATCACTTCCTGGAACTCAACAGCGCTAACGAATTGGCAGAGGCTGCCAACGTCGACCCGACTTACCTCTCTCGCCTCTTCCGCGAGTTCGACAAAGAGTCTCCCTACAAGAGCCTGATTAGGCTAAAAATGAACCATGCCGCCCGCATCCTCGTCAGCCAGGATGTAACGATCAAGGAAGTCTCCGATCTGATCGGTTACCCGGACCAACTCCACTTCTCGCGTACTTTCAAGCGCACCTACGGCGTCTCCCCAAAACACTTCAAAAAGTCCGTCCACCGCAGCTAGAGTATTATTCTTTTGTTAGGTCGCATCTTGAATGTCGCCTCAGCGCGCATTAACGTCAACTTAAGCCTAAACGCTGTGCGCAGGAGGGCAATGCTCCGTCATTGCCGCGGAGCCTACGGGGGAATAAACGATGTGGCAACGACAGGCAATAAGGAATGAAATGACGACACTCGAGCGGAAGCAAAGACACGTTGCCCTCCAGATGATGCTATTTTTGTCAAGTTGACGCCAATGCTCATCGCGGCAACCCACAGAAACATTGGACTCTTGATCTGTAGGTCCGGGCGTTGACCGGACACCCCCATCGAGTTCGTGCATACAACGATGAGAAAACGCTCTAGCCCCACACCAAACAAGTAGCCAGTGGTCGCGAGACCTTGGTCCCGCCAGTCCGATTCAGAAGAGCTCGAGGCTTTGAAATCTATTTTGTAACCTTACAAAATAGATTTCAAGAGACTCGACTATCCAAGAACCAATCTCGCAAGAGATTGGAACTGCTAAGCATCACAACTAACCTTCCCCCTACCTCGCACGCGAAAAGCAGACCAACAATATCCATATTCGCGCCCGAAACACCTATTCACCATTCTACCCCCTAGCGCTATCGTACTTTCTACACTGAGCACACGTCGAAACGTGTAGCCAAATGACAAGTACAGTAGGCCCCGCATCCAAGGGGCCAAACGCTAGAAAAACATGGTAAACCAGATTTCCAATAAGCAGAGCCCAAGCTCCTCGGATCAGTTCATTTTGCCCACTCGGCAAATCCACCTCGATTTCCACACGTCGGAGCACATCGAAGGCATCGCGGCCGGCTTTGATCCGGACCAATTCGCAGATACGCTGGCCAAGGCTCACGTAAACTCCGTCACCCTTTTCGCCAAATGTCACCATGGCTGGTGCTACTACCCAACCGAGCTCGGTCAGGTCCATCCACACTTACAACGTCCCGACTTACTGGGTGACATGATCGAAGCCTGCAAAAAACGCGGAATTCAGACTCCGATTTATCTCACTGTACAATGGGATGAACTCACTGCACGCACTCATCCAGAGTGGAAGGTGGTATCCAGCACCGGAGGCACTGGTCAGCCTGCACCGACGTGGTCCCCCGTCTCCCTTGCTAACCAGGAACTCGTCGACCACATCTGTGATCTGGGAAGAGAAATCGTCCAACGTTATAACCCTCCCGGTATCTTCGCCGACATCCTTATAGATTGGGAAGACACCAGTTCCGGAGCTCGCACTCGCATGGCAAAGCTCGGCCTCGATCCCGAGAACAAGCTAGACCGTGTGAAAAACGACCGCGGTATCGTCATGGATTTCTGCGAAGCCTTCGCCAAAGCGACCAAGGCAGTCGACCCGGCGGTACGACTCTTCTTCAACAGCGGCCACATCTACAAAAACGAACGCGAGCGTTACACACACTTCGACCACCTCGAAATCGAATCCCTCCCGACTGGTGGCTGGGGCTACGACCACTTCCCCCTCTCCGCTCGCTACGCTACCAGCCTCGGAAAACCGTACCTCGGCATGTCTGGAAAATTCCACAATTGGTGGGGTGACTTCGGCGGTTTCAAGCAAGCTGCCGCCCTGGAATACGAATGCTGCCTCATGGCCGCGCTCGGAGCCTCCTGCAGCATTGGCGACCAGCTCCATCCATCCGGACGCATCGATCAAAGCACCTACGCGAGCATCGAGCCTGCCTACAAACGCATCGAAACGCTTGAGCCATACCTCGCCGGTGCCGCTCCCGTTTCCCAAATCGCGATCTACAGTTCCGAGGCCCATTTTTCCCGTGGTCCCAAAAACGCCGACGACCTCCACGATGCCGGCTGCTCGCGCATGCTGCTCGAGTCCCATCTCATGTTCGACGTCATCGACGAGCATTGCGACTTCGAGAGGTACGAGCTCATCATCTTACCTGACCGCATCACCTTCGAAGCCGGTCCCTTGCTCGAGAAGTTCCAAGGCTACCTCAAGCAAGGCGGTAAACTGATCCTATCCGGTACTTCCGGGATGGATACAGAGGGTAAACAGTTCCTTCTCGACTTCCCCGTAACCGTTAATGGGCCATCGGAGTTCGATCAAGAGTTCTGCCGAGCGAGTCAAGAGCTTGACGAACGACTCCCTCAAAGTCCGTTCATCATTTACGAACGCTGCATGAACGTATCCAGTAGCGAAGCCACTTCGCTCGCCTCGATCCACGAGCCCTACTTCAATCGCCGTCCCGAACACTTCTGTTCCCATCAACAGACGCCCTACAAACCAGAGACATCCGAGGGACGCAGCGGAATCCTGCACCATGGCAACATCATCTACTTCGCAAACCCGATCTGCCAAGAGTACCGCAACTTCGGACAACCGCTGAGCAAGTACGCGTTCATAGGAGCGATTAAAAAGCTCATCGGCACCCCTGAGGCGACCTGCAATCTTCCAAGCACCGGACGGCTCAGCCTCATGCGTCAAGCCGCAGCAAGTCGACTCGTCCTCCACCTGCTTTACGCTCAACCCCAATCCCGAGGCGGTACCATCATCGGTGCCCACGGACCTACCAATATCGAGATCATCGAAGATATAGCCCCCATCGCCGACGTCACCGCATCAATCTCCCTCAAGTCAAAACCAGGACGCGTCTACTCGGCGTACAGCCAAGAGGAGCTTCCTCACAATTTCAAAGACGGACAACTAACCGTAAACATATCCAAACTTCATATACACGAAGCGGTCGTGATCGAGTAACCCCAACCACCCCAATGAGACTTAACAAGATTCTCTCCCTTCTTCTCGTTTCAATCGCAATCAAGGCAGGCTTCGCGAACGGTATTGACCATCTCGTTTTCGAGCCACCCGCTGAGATCGCAAACGGGAAGCGGATCGTCATCGTTTCCGGTGACGAGGAATACCGCTCGGAGGAATCTTGTCCCATGCTGGCCAAGCTTCTCAGCCAGAAGCACGGCTTTCATTGTACGGTCCTCTTCGCCATCGAGCCGGGGACCGATATCATCAATCCCAACAACATCCACAATATCCCAAACCTCGAGTCCCTCTACGAGGCGGATCTGATGATCCTTGGTACTCGCTGGCGCATTCTCCCTGGCGAACAGCTCCAACCCATCCTCGACTATCTTAATGCGGCGAAACCAATCATCGCCTTCCGCACCGCGACACACCCTTTCAAAAACAATGACTTCTACGGCGGTTACGATTGGGAGAATTTCGGAAAGAACGTCGTCGGCGAAAACTGGCTTAGCCACCACGGAAAACACAAGGTCGAAGGCGGACGGGCAGTTGTCGTAGCGGAAAACGCTGACCACCCCGTCCTCAACTCAGTGGAGGACATTTTCACCTGGTCTGACATCTACGGCATCGAGCATCTCAACCAAAAGACCGCAACCGTTCTCCTACGCGGAGCCGTTACCGAAACCCTCGAGACAGATTCAAAGATTCTTCCCGGTCCCATAAACGATCCCATGATGCCGCTCGCCTGGATCAAGGACTATCCAACCCCCGACGGGAAAAGAACCGGTATCTGCTTCGCCACTACGGCAGGTGCTGCCTACGATCTACAAGTGGAAGATCTTCGCCGTCTCTTCGTAAACGCCAGCTACCACCTGCTCGGTATGGACGTTCCAGAGAAGGCAGACGTCGATCTGGTCGATCCCTACACACCGTCCTTCTACGGGTTCATGGAAAAGGACTACTTCCTCAAGCGTGGTCTTCGCGTTTCCGATTACCGTATAGGGCATTTCGCACGAGCCATCCTCAGCGAAGAAGAGCTTGAAGCACTCGCCGCCCAAAGCCCAAAGCAAGCTGGGATCGACCTAAAAAAAAACAGTAGAGTCGTTCTTCTAGGAAACGGCCTTAGCGAGCGAATGCTCTACCATGGCCACTTCGAAACCGAGCTGCACCTCCGCTTCCCCGAGCATCAACTTACCGTACGCAACCTCAGTCACTCCGGCTTCACTGCCGGATTCCGCCCACACTCCTCGCGAAAAGATCAATGGGCATTCCCGGAGGCGGAAGCGTTCCACCCAGAGTTACAGCCTCATAGCGGTGAAGGACACTATCCAAGCGAAGACGAATGGCTAGAATCGCTCCAACCCGATCTTCTGATCGCCTTTTATGGATACAGCGAATCGTTCGCTGGTCCTAACGGAATAGAACTATTCCAAGATGAACTACAGGCCTTCATCGATCACACGAATGCGCAAAACTACAATGGCGACAGCAGCACACAACTCGTCCTAGCATCCCCTATCGCATTTCAAGACCTGAGCGAGACACACTCTCTCCCCAACGGGAGCAAGCAAAATGCAAACCTTCTGCTCTACACCAAAGCGATGCAGGAGGTCGCCGCCGAAAAAGGGATTCTCTTCCTCGATCTCTTTAGCCCCACGAGCGAGCTGTTCGCCAACAGCTCCGAGCAACTCACCGTCAACGGAGCCCACCTTAACGACGCCGGCTACCAACAGCTCGCCCCGATTCTAGCCGACCTTCTCTTCCCCAATTCCTCCAAATCCCAGTACCCAGAACCCATCACCCAGAACCTCGCGGACCTCGTCCGCTCCAAATCCTGGTATTGGTTTCACGACTACCAAATGCCTAATGGTGTCCACGCCTACGGTCGACGCTTTGAGCCCTTCGGCGACGAAAATTATCCGGAAGAGGTCGAAAAGCTGCGAGAACTCACCCACAATCGTGATCTCGCCATCCACGCTCTTCTCAGTGGCGAAACCTTCGATCTTGAAGCCGCCGACGCACAGACCCGCCCACTCACCGAGATCAAGACCAACGCCCCCGACCGGGCAAACAATCACTACCGCTACGGTCAAGATGCCCTCGATGCGTTCACGATGGTCGACGGGTTTCAGATCGAACTTTTCGCCTCCGAAAAAGAGTTCCCGAACTTAGCGAACCCCGTTCAACTCACCTTCGACAACAAAGGCCGACTCTGGGTAGCCGTTATGCCGAGCTACCCTCACCACCGTCCCGGAGATCCACGTCCCGATGATAAGTTGCTCATCTAAGAGGATACCGACGGAGACGGGAGAGCCGACAAGGAAACAGTATTCGCCGATAAACTACACCTACCCATCGGATTTGAGCTCACAGCAGAAGGAGTCTACGTCTCCCAAGCACCAAACCTCGTCCTCCTGCAAGATCTCGACGGAGACGACCGGGCCGACCACCAAGAGATTCTCCTCACCGGTTTCGATACTCACGACACGCATCACGCGATTTCCGCTTTCACTGCAGATCCTTCCGGTTCCATTCTCATGTGCGAAGGTGTTTTCTTACACAGCAATATTGAGACTCCCTACGGTACCATTCGGACCATGAACGGCGGCTTCTACCGCTTCAACCCACGGACTCACGAACTGGAACGAACTGTTCAAGGTCACATCACGAATCCCTGGGGACTCGCTCACGACACCTGGGGACAAGCCTTCTTCCTTAACACCTCCGATCCCGCTACTCACTGGATGCTCCCCTTCGAAGTGAAGCCGACATACGGCCAGATGATTATCGGAACCGAAAGCATCATCCCAAGCGATCACCGCGTTCGCCCAACCTCCGGCCTGGAGTTCGTATCCAGCCGGCACTTTCCAGAGGAAATGCAGGGTGACTTTATATTGAATAACTGTATCGGTTTTCTCGGTGCAAAACAGCACGGGATTGCAGATTCAGGAGCGGGCTACGTGTGTGAGTGGCGGCAAGACCTGTTCACCTCTTCTGATCCCAACTTCCGCCCTGTCGCCCTGGAGTTTGCCCCGGATGGTTCGCTTTACGTCGTCGACTGGCACAACCAGCTCATCGGGCACATGCAACACTCCGCCCGTGATCCCCTGCGCGATCACGCCCACGGCCGCATCTACCGTATCACTCATAAAACACGCCCACTCGTCGAGCCATTCGAGATCGCTGGCTCAAGCATTGAGCAACTCATAGCTGGCCTCAACTCCCCAGAGGATCGAACACGTTACCGCATCCGCAATAAACTGAGAGGACGCTCGAAAGAGGATGTCCTGGCAGCATTGTCTGAATGGACTAAAAATCTGGATACAGAGTCAGCAAACTACGAGAAGCTCCTTCTGGAAGCTCTATGGATAAACTGGGGCTTCGAATCGCTCGACTTAGATCTTCTCAAAAAACTGCTCAGAGCGAAGTCCCATCAGGTCCGTGCCGCAGCGGTCCGTGCCCTCCGCTATAATAGCGAAAGCATTCCCAACTACGTGAGCTTGCTTCTAGAAGCCGCCAACGACTCCCACCCTCGCGTTCGACTAGAGACAATCATTGCTGCCTCTCGGATCGACGAGAACTCTAGCCAAGCGATCGTAGAGCAAGCGGCTCGAAGTGAACTCGATCCCTGGATGCGTCGTGCCTACGAACAGGCCCTCGTCAACCTGGGCGGAAAGCCAACTTACGCCGAAGCAAAAGGAGACGCAGCCCCTGGGCACCTAGACGATAAAGATAAAGAGCTCTGGACAAAAGGAGCTGAGATCTATCGTCGTGACGGCTACTGCATTACCTGCCACCAAGCAGATGGGAAAGGCCTACCCGCTGCTCATTTTCCACCACTCGCTGGTACGGATTGGGTTACCGGCAATCCGGGTCGGCTTATCGATGTCACCCTACACGGCCTACTTGGTCCGATAACAGTCAACGAAAAGAGGTACCAGGGCCACGTTCCGATGACCCCATTCAAAGATCTTCTTGATGACGAAGAGCTTGCCGCAGTCCTAACCTACATTCGCAACGCTTTTGGCAATCAAGCAGCACCTATTTCAATCGATCAAGTTCAAGCCGTCAGAGCAAGCAGTGCCAACAAATCCGGTTTCTGGACTGAGGAAGAACTCAATAAGAAGTATCAAGCAAACTAACACTATTTTCAGCAACTTCTCGTAATGAAACTAAAGAACCTCACCCTCATCAGTTCTCTTCTGGTGCTCTCAACTACAGCCCAATCTGCTGTAGTTGATGGAACCTTACAAGCCTGGCATACCATCACCGTCACTTTCGACGGTCCAGATTTGAGCGAGTCGGACCCGGCAACTTTCTTTGATCACAAGCTGACGGTCACCTTCAAGAACGGAGACACCGAGTACCAAGTCCCGGGATATTTCGCGGCGAATGGAAACGCTGGCGAATCTCACGCAAAAGCCGGAAACAAGTGGCAAGCCCGTTTCACTCCCAATCGCTCAGGTGTTTGGTCTTATGAGGGCTCGCTCGTGACGGGAGAGAAAGTTGCTGTCAAGGACACTGAGGGCACAGAGATCCCACTAGCCGCTTCAAGCGGTACCTTCACCATTGAACCGAGCAAAGTCTCACCAGACTCTCGCGACTTCCGAGGACAGGGACGCCTCCGCTATGTCGGCACTCACTACCAACAGTTTGAAGGCAGCGGAAAGTACTTCCTTAAAGGCGGTACCGGCAGTCCTGAAAACATGCTAGCTTTCGACGGATTTGACGGCACCTACGACTACGCGAAGAAACCGGAATTCCCATCCTTGGGAGAAGATCAACTTCACCACTATGGACCTCATCGTCAGGACTGGGCTCCCGACGATCCGTTCTGGACCAATGAAGACGGCCACGATAGCAAAGGTCTCACCGGTTTGATCAACTACATATCAGATCAGGGTCTCAATTCGGTCTACCTCATGCCACTGACCTACGAGGGTGACGGCTGGGATGTCTGGCCATGGATCGATCCCACCGACCGCTCGACTTTCGACGTCAGCAAACTCGATCAATGGGAAACCGCTTTCTCGCACATGCAAAACAAAGGTATCCACATTCTCATGCTCCTAACCGAAACCGAGAACGAAAATCTCTTCGAATTACGAGATGGAGGTGCCCCTTTTGCCGATACCCGCAAGCTCTACTATCGCGAAATGATCGCCCGCTTCGGACACTTGCTCGCCCTTACCTGGGACCTTGGCGAGGAAACGGGTTGGGATGATGAAAAGGGTCTAGAAGTAGGTTTGGGAAATACACACGAACAACGAAGAGCCTTCAGCTCCTACATTCGGAAAACCGATCCCTACAACCATCCAATCAAAGCCCACGAAATCTCTATCGTTGAGATATACCCTCAGCTCGCTGGATACCCCGACTTCGAAGGTCCCACTCTGCAACGTCACATGCACTACAACCAAGTCGTGATCGATCACCTGAAAATGTCGCGCGACGCAGGACGCCCCTGGCTCGTTTCTATGGACGAACCCCTTGGCTGGGAATACGGACTACGTCCTGACAACGACGATCCGACACGCGACCATCCACGAAAGGATGTGTTGTGGGCAACTCTAATGGCGGGCGGATCTGGAGTTTCCTGGTACTTCGGCTGGCAAAACAATGCTCCTACTAGCGATCTCAGTGCGGAGGATCTTCGGGTACGCCAAGAAATGTGGCGTCAAACGAAGCTGGCCATAGACTTCTTTAACCGTCACGTGCCATTTGAGCGGATGCACGCGGCGAACGATCTCGTTCCGGGAGAAGACAACTACGTCTTTGCCGAAACCGGAGAGACCTATCTCGTGTATCTAAAACATGGAGGCAAGGCATCACTCAATCTCGCAAACGTAAGCGGAGCGTTCGACATTCGATGGTTCGATCCAATCAAGGGTGGCACTCTACAACTTGGTTCAGTCGCTAGCACTACAGCCTCTCCTAATACCGAGCTCGGGTCCCCTCCTCATTCCGAAGGTCAAGACTGGGCGATTCTCGTCACCGCGAAGTAAGCAGCGACAAACGCTTTGAGTCTTTAGTTTAGATTGACGTATTTCAGGTAGCCAATCTCGCAAGAGATTGGTCGGACGAAAACTCCTCAACTTAATCCTGCGTCGCCAAGGGGTGACACAGGCAGGATACCTCATATGAAAACCACAGCACAATTTTGCATCGATCCGAATGCCCTCACCCCTAGCACACAACGACTCGGCGGTGGCGGAGAGGCGTATCCAAATCTTAAAACAAACGAAAAATCACTCCAAGCGTGGCAAGCGCTGCGCTTCGGGCTATTCATACATTGGGGACCAGTTAGCCTACGCGGAACTGAAATTAGCTGGTCACGCGGCACAGACACTCCGAGCGGCCCCGAGGACATGGGACTCTTTGGCAACCAAGTAGAACTCGAGGACTATGACTCCCTGTACAAGGAGTTCAACCCTGCCCTATACAATCCCTACGAATGGGTTGACGCCGCCAAACAAGCTGGCGTGAAGTACTTGATACTGACGGCCAGACACCACGACGGTTTCAGCCTCTGGGATACCAAGTACTCCGACTACAACATAACGGCCTCACCTTACCGTCACGACATAGTGGGACCGCTTGCCGACGCCTGCAAAGAGGCGAAGATCAAATTCGGTATCTACTACTCGATCTGTGATTGGTATCATCCCGACTATCCCCTTCGCCCCATCGAAGGTCAGTACAGCTATCAAGAGTTTCGCAAACTCGACGCTGAAACCGAAGCGTCGATGAAACGCTACAATCTGTTTCTTCGAGATCAGCTGCGTGAGCTCATCGAACGTTACGATCCTTTTCTGTTTTGGTTCGATGGCGACTGGGAGTGGCCTTGGACCCATGAAATGGGCATGGATCTCTATGCCTACTTGAGAAAATTGAAACCTGATATTCTCATCAACAATCGAGTTGATCGAGGTCGCCAAGGGCTCCAAGGTATGAACGCGGATGATCGCTTTGCCGGTGACTTCGGCACGCCCGAGCAACAAATCGGTCATTTTGACGCCATCAACCCATGGGAATCCTGTATCACCATCGCCGAGCAATGGGCCTGGAAACCGAACGACACGTTGAAATCTACGAATGAGTGTATCCAAACATTGGTGCAAACAGTTGGCGGTGACGGCAATTTGCTCTTCAATGTCGGCCCCATGTTAGACGGTCGAATCGAACAACGTCAAATCGCTCGCCTCAAAGAGATGGGGGACTGGTTGCAAATAAACGGCGAGGCAGTCTATGGAACTCGAGGAGGCCCCTATCTCCCCAATCACCTTTTTGTATCCACCTTTCGGGGTAACCTAATTTATCTACATTTCCTTGAAAGCCCGAGGAGCTCAGTCTCGCTACAAGAGATTGAAGGAAATGCGCTTTCCCGCTGCTACTATCTGGATAGCGAAGAAGAGATTGAATCGAACTCCGACCTCGATGGCATTCGCCTTACCTTCGCCGAACCTCCCCCCACAAATCCGGTGACTGTGGTCGTTCTAGAATTCGAACGAGAGATTTCACAATAAAGGGAAGGAACTTCCTTACAGTTTAGGATATCCTGTCCGCTCCAAAGGCTTTCTTTTGGTTCATCAACAAGCGCAGAGGATGAGAACCCAACCGTTGGAGTTCCGCCTTTAGGCGGCAACCCTAAGCAACGGAAACCGAAGAGCCCGCTGAAGCGGGAACTCCAACAGTTTCGCCTTAAACAGGTATCCACTGCTTTTGACTATGATCCTTTCTTTCCCTACTTTTTGCCAAGCGGCATCGCTAGAGAACGAAACCCATTTTCTTCTTCAGCCTCAAACTCGACCTGAATCTCGATCTCCTCCCCTTTCCATTCAACAAGCAGTCGATAGTCTCCATAGAACGCGTCGAGTTGAATAGTACCCGCCTCGCTCGCGATCAGCTCTTCCTGAGTATTCCAGCTTTCGAAGAGCAATTCGCGTTGGGCGAGACCATTTGCTTTGTAGCTGCCATCTTCGCCCACAATCGCTCCGAGGGGTCTCCACATCTCAGGCTCAAAGTACCCCCACCGGGTTAGACCAACCGTCGAGGGGTGAGCAAAAATCGCTGTGTAGAAATCAGTATCGTAGCGAGCCTGCCCTTCTTCGTCTCGGGTTGTAAGATCGTACTCTGTCACCCGTATCGGCAAGTCATATACAGAAAAACGATCCAAAACCTCCCAAATCCGCTCCGGCTCCGTAACCGCTTCTGTGAAGTGCCCTTGCATCCCGATCCCATCAATCGGAGCTCCCATATCGAGCAAGGTTTGAATCGTATCAAAGTAGTGATCCTGAGCCGCTGCATTGGAAGCACCATCGCTAAGGATCGTATTCTCGTTGATGTACAAGATCGCTTCAGGGTCGAGCTCTCGCACCTTGTGAAACCACTCAACGACTCCTTTTAGACCAACAATGCCTGTCACCTCCGTTAATTGACGTAATTCGTTTGTGACGTCGTATTCGCGTATTCCGTACGCTTTCATGATCGGCACAATTTCCTCGAAGTGCTGTATGATTCTCGCCTGAAATGCTTCCGGATCACCTGACAAATCCCTCAACTCCTGCGGAGCAAACTTCCAGCCAGGATACAGCAGAACATGACCGCGAGTGGGAATCCCCTGTTCTTGAAGCCAAGCAGCCATTTGCTTGTACTCCTCTCGTTTAACCGGATCTGCCCATCCCCAATCAGCCCAATAGATGGGCGCGGTTGCATGGTTGAAATTGTCTTTCAACCACTGTCGGTAGCGATCGCCCCCCTCGCCCTCTTCCAAAAGCAATGTGCTGAAGAAAGTTCCGAACTCGTAAGCGTGATTCACTTGCTCGATGCGGACATTCGCACCGGAAAGCGGTTTACCTGCAAGATCGACAAGTTTGAATCGCATTTGCCCCTTTCGGTGCTGCTCGATCATCTGCTGAGCTGTCTCCCGCCATGGAGCATCCAAAGCCATCCCGGCATAGGAGATCTTGCTGCCTGGCAAACGGTCAGGATCCACTTGATCATTGAGTTGAATCATGGAAACCCCAGCGATATCGATACTTTGAATACCATTGGCCAAGTGAAGACTCAGCTTCACGCTACCAGCCTCGTAATCGTCTTCGACTTGTCCGGCTCCTATGAATCGACGCCATTCACCCACAGCAGTCCCGCCTAGAGAGGCGATTCCAACCCAGCTCGGATTCGTTCGCTCGATATACCCCGTTAGCAAGGAAGAGTCACTGTAGTGACTCGCTCGAGCCCAAAAACTCGCCAGTACCCAATCGCCCTTTTGAAGGGATCCAGGATTCGAATCGGAATGGACGAGAACGTCCCAGGCATTGCTCGACTCCTGCAAAACCTGGATTCGAACAAATTTCCCCAAATTACCTTCAGCATCCTCAATCCACTCGTGACTCTGCATCTGAGAGGATCCAGACACTGACAGAGTAGATTCATCGCTCACTTCGAAAAAGGGTGTGGCTTCAAACTCAGATGGAATCTCATCGAGTAGATCCTTCAAGTAGACCGGAGTATCAGGATACACGCTGCTCGTCCCGGCAAGTCCGACGCAGAGAGTGAGCAAGGACAGTCTTATTCGCAAATTCAACATAACGAGTCCCTCAATCAATTATCGCCTTACTTAGCTCGCGGAAAAACGCGTTATAAACGAAGCGCTTCCCTTCCTCGGGATTCCCGTCTTCTCCCATTCGAACAACCACCATGTCCCACTCAGGTACCACAAAACACATGTTATTGTGGAGCCCGCTCATGTAGTAGGTGCCTTCAGGGGTGTCTGGCATATCATCGCCCTCACCACGAACCCACCAATTGTATCCATAGCGCCCTGCCCCAACAACATTAGACCGGTCCGTATCAGCAGTTGGTATTTCCGAAGCGACTTGCGATCGACTCGCCTCGCGAACCCACCAAGTCGGCACCAGTTGCTTCCCTTTCCATCGTCCTTCATTGAGGAACAAATGTCCCATTCGGGCTAGTTGCTGAGCGTTCATTGAAATGCCTGTGCACCCATTGCGAATGATTGGCCCGTCCTTCAAACGCGTATCGGACCACCAATCCCAATCACCAAAACCGATCTCCTCTCCAACCTTCCGATTGAAGTAAGACGCCAAATCCTCGTCTGCGATTCGTGTCAAAACGCGACCAAACATCATCATCGCTTCATCCCAATAGGCATACGCTTCTCCTGGAGAAAATAATGGCTCCGCTGGCTTGTAAGGGGTGTGACTCCAATCCTCGCTAGCGTCTCCCCAGCGACTCTTCCCGCGGGCACTGTAACCAGAAGTCATACTCGCAAAATGCTTCAACTCAATCTCTCCATACGCTGCACCGAGCAAGGGTTCGAACTCAGCCGCCAATGTATCCAATCGGCACTTTCCATCCTCGATCAACAGTCCTAGAATTGTACTGGTGAAGGATTTGGTGGACGAATAGATATTGTGCGCCTTGGTGATCGAATCCCCTTCGAAGAGCACCCGCCCATTCCGAATAACCATCGTCTGGGACAATCCGTCCTTTCCGCAGTAGGATTCCAATACAGCTAAAGCAGATGCCAAGGCCGCGTTATCTACGCCCTGCTCTCTAGGCGACACCTTTTTCCACGTTTCATCAGGAAACACCATGGAACGCTGGCTAAGGTCATGCTCAAGAAGCCAGGCATAGAGCTCTTTATTCAAATAGGTTTGCGTCCAAGCATCGTGATCAACTCCTGGATACGTCGTGAGTCGCACGTTGCCACCCTCGGCTTCGATCGCTTTCACCATGCGAAGACTCTCGTCAACAGGAATCACAGGATCCGCTTCGCCGTGAAAAACCCAAATCGGCAGATCCCCAAGCCAACCGGCATAGGGAGCGGGGGCGGCACCACAAACGACTGCCATCGCCGCAAACCGCTCTGAGTTTTCCGCCGCTAAACGCCAGGCGCCGTAAGCACCTCTGGACATTCCCGTCAGGTAGACCTTATCAGTATCGACTCGATACCGGTCCTCAACGAAATCAAGCAACTGAACCAAGTCGTCCTCTTTCCAGAACCCGCGTGAATCGGGATTTTGTGGGGCAACCAACAAAAACGGAAGATCCTCCCCCGCTTCTCGCAACGCAGGCGGGCCATGCCGTTTAACACTTTCCAAGTTGCGGCCGGACTCCCCGCCTCCGTGCAAGAAGAGCAGCACTGGCCAGGACTGATCACTTTCTGAGTACCCCTCAGGCAGATACACCAAACTATCGAAAGGTACATCTGACTCGCCGCGTTCGACCAAATGCGACTCAGCCATTACAAAAACGGGGATGCAAAGGATTAGGCCAAAGGCAAAAACAGGGGATAAGGGACATCGGGAAATCATAAAGACGCACGGGGAAAGCTGTCACTACCTTCTTTGGACGCCGAAGTCAGCAATTAACCACATATCGCCATAAACCGGTCAAGAGGGTGCACATGAAACCTTCTTCTTGTGATGTAGGGTCGGTGCTTGCCGCCGTACCGCGTCGGTTTGATCCAGGCTCTGCGGTACGGCGACAAGCGCCGACCCTACAAGAAATGGGGTTAGCCTAATTGTTCACTAGCCCCAAAGTAACGAACACTCGGAGTCTCGTCCCCCTCCCACTCAATCGAATACGGCTGGTTCGGTAGGAGATCGAAAAAGTTGTCTTGGAGTAAAGTCTCGCCGTCCAGGTCTATACACACTCCAAGTACGAGTACCGGAGATGTGAAAGTTAGTTTTCCTTCCTTCAGTTTCACATCGATTTGGGCACTCTCCAATTCGAGTTCCTTGAGTTTCGGGAGTAGCAAGCGGTTCCGGGCGATGAGTGAACCATCGTCTTTATCGCTCAATACAGCAAACCCGACTTCTCGCTTACTCTCTTTGTAGGAAGGCTTGCTCATGATGGCTAAACGCGTCGACGCGTTCGGTTCTAGCGTGACCGAAATTGTTTTGTCCAGGATGTAGGATCCTGATGTAGTGGATTTACCATGACGCAGGTTCGCGACGATCGTTTCGTCAGTGTCGTTCACGCCATAAACTACAATCTGATCATCTTCCTCACTTAAAATAACATGAACGGGCGCGAAGGAGCGTTTTACAGCCCAGAACGCCGGCGTTCGGCGAAGATGATAGTCAACGATCGTCCAGCTACGCGTAGCCGGCCAGCAGTCATTATACATCCAAAAACAAGCGGCAGAGGAGTCGAACGCCCGACGTCGGAAGTTTTCAATAAAGGCGCTCATCGCTTCTCCGTGCAAAAAGCCTCCTAGGTACGTGTAATCTTCGACTCCGAGCGAACGAATCTCGATACCCGTGTGATCCTCAAATCCGGAGTTCGGCAGGCTGGGATTGTGCCAAGAGTCGACCGAGTTGTCGTGATGACGCCATGCGAAATCCATGATCCGTCCTTCCTCAGATTTCGGGAAACAGTCCCGCATCGTCTTCAGAGAGTTCGGACCGAGGTACCCTCCCTCGGTCATCATACGACACTCGAGTTCGCGGAATCTCCGGTAGTCGCTGTGCTCAAGCGAAACCGTCCAGTTGTGCTGATCACCCATATCATCGCGAGCTGGAGATTGGCGATCTGGAGAAAACGGAGAGCTCGGCTGATAGTAGCGGGTCGGATCTTCTTCCTGCAAAATCCGTGGAAGGGTCAGATGGAAAAAAGCGTAGTCCGGATAGATCGTACCTTGGTCATACCCCCAGTGCCAATTGCCGCATTCCATTTCATTATTCCCACACCAAACTGCCAAACTAGGATGCTCGGCTAGGCGACGAATCTGAAAGCGGGCTTCATTCTTCGCATTGGTAAATAGCTCCTCGTCATTAAGCGGATACTTAGCACATGCGTAGGCAAAGTCTTGCCAAACAACGATACCGTGCTGGTCGCAAAGCTCGTAGAATCGGTCGCTCTCATAAAGCCCGCCTCCCCAAACGCGGATGAAGTTGAAGTTCGCTTCGAGGGCACGATCGATGAGAACCTCGTAACGCTCGTCATCAATGCGAGCAATCAACATATCAGCTGGCACCCAGTTCGCTCCCTTCAAAAAGAGCGGGCGGTGGTTTACTTTGAGAATACAGTACTTTCCTGATTCGGGATGATCGCCCTGAAAAAACTCAACGTGGCGAAACCCAATTCTCTTTTGAACCTTCTCAAGAAGACCCTGATTGTCCGATTTTATGGATACATCCAATCCGTAGAGCTTTTGCTCACCTGCTCCTCGGGGATGCCAGAGATCGAAATCCCGCGCCGACAGCTTCACCTCTACAACCTGTTCTCCAGGCGCGACTTCGAGTGTAATCTCACGCTCGACCTTTAATTCGGGGACTGATGCGAAGATCGTAATAGACTCGCTGGCATCAGTTAGATTTTCCAGATGCCCACGAATCGTGATCTCGGCATCCGTGAGACTTTCTGCGACTTGGACGAGGGGAACGATCTGATCTACTCGCACCTTTTGCTCAGTGATTTCCAAGCTCACATCTCCCGAGATACCCACATTGCCGAGCCGCGCCGTCCAATCCCATCCGAACTGATAGGCCGGTTTCCGCAACCAATGCGACTTATGCAGACGTTTCGAAAACGCATAACGGTTCTGGTTTCCGAGACTACCGGCTTCCTTATCTCCCGCTTCGATGATGCCCGACTCGATGATAACCGTGATCCAGTTTTTGCCATCGCGGAGCTTTGAAGCGACATCGAAACAACAGGGAATAAACGCATTCTGATGCGAGCCAACGAACTCCCCATTGAGGTAGACTTTCGCATTGAGATCTAGGGTCTTGAACCGCAGCCACGCACAGGCTCCGTCCGGAACTTCTGCGAGATCAAATTCTCGACGGTACGCCCAAATCGATTCCTCTACCCAACGAGCGCTGAGCGAGTTGACGCCCGAAACGGGATCTTCAATCAGCTCCGCCTTCATCAGGTCGAGGTGAACACAGCCAGGGACCTGAGCATCGAAGTAGCGATCCTCTTCGATCTCTGCCTCTAGGGCATACTCGGGGCGCCCTCGTTCGCCATCACTCTGCCCCAGTTTCCAACGTCCATTAAGATCAATAATTTTGCTCACAGTGTTATTATAGAGCTAAATTTCCTCAATTCCGGTCTCGTGATAGCCAAAACCTGCACTATTTTAACATCATGCGTGGCTTTCGTGAATATGTGGACCTGGATGTAGGCCGTAGCTTCAGCATCGAACTCAGCGAGGTAAGCCAAGTCGACTATGGCTTACACCATCACCCACAATGGGAGTTCACTGCCTTCCGTGGTGCGAATGGGATCCGCGGGGTTGGCGACAGCGTGGAGGAATTTCGTGATGGCGATATGGCCTTGGTACCAGCAAATGTCCCCCACTTTTGGAATATCCCGCTCCAACCGAAACCAGCGGAAAAGGTAGGCCTCAACATCATCAAGTTCTCTCCCGAACCCTGGCGCGCTACACTCGAACTGCCAGAGATGCGACCGGTCGCAAACTTCCTTGCCAAGTGTACCGGAGGATACCGATTCACTCCCCACGATCCTTCTTACGTATTCACTCAGCTGGAGCGGATGCGAACCGCTAACTCAGCCGAGGCCATCGGTTTGCTTTGGGCTCTGTTCGGATACTTGGCTCAAGACGGGGAGCCCCTTCCGCTATCGAACACCATCTCAGGATCTGTCGAACTGGGCAACGAGCGTCTCAAGCGGGTTTTGGATCACTTGAACTCGAATTTCCAAAAACCGATCAGTCTAGAATCAGTGGCTCGCGTTGCGAATCTAAGCCCTATCGCATTCAGCCGTTACTTTAGTCAGACGATGGGACGTCCGCTTTCTCGATATCTCAACGAGCTGCGTCTTTCATGGGCCTGCAACCAACTACTGGATACAGACCATACAGTATTATCGATTTCCCTCGAAGCCGGCTACACCAGCCTCACCAACTTCAACCGGCGCTTCCGCGAAATCAAAGAAATGACACCCCGCGAATACCGGAAGCGCTTCCGGTGAGTCCCGTAGCGCTGTGCTTTAGCCAGCGTCCACAATGCAAGATCCGTCCACATGCGGCCGCGGGCTAAAGCACCGCGCTACTCAATTAAATCCTCCTCAGTCCTTGCTCAACCAATACAGATAGCTGTAGAGCACATGTTTACCGCGCATCGTCTGGCGAGGAGTAAACTCTCCGTTAGTCCATGAGTAGCGACAATTGAAGAACGACTCCTGCTCTGGCCAGCCGCCCTCTTCCCACTCAGGGTAGCCGCGCTCGGTGAACCATTGCGGCATGCTTCCACGCCAAGTCGTTCCCCAAGGATCGAGGTTGTTGTACGGTGTATGTCCTGGATGCATGCCGGGCACCCCGTCATTGCCCCCTGATGTGTAGCAATTTACAATGTGCCGGCTCCCCAAGCCCGTCATCTCGACAGTGTTGCTCGGATTACGACCGAGTCCCCAATCCGCCTCTAGGATCATCGCCTTCTCGAATCGTTCCTTCTCGGAACGACGCTTGCTAAAATGGTGGGCAATCGCCACCAACTGAAGCTCATGCTTCGTACGCCAGTAGTTGTTATTTGAAGACCGACGAGACGGGCGTTCATTCATGAAGCGCACATTATTCTCTAGGGCCTGTTTCCGGACGGAAGCCTTCATGTTCTTTGCGAGCTCCGGGTAATGCTGTTTGTGTGGTGTGAGCAAGTACGCTGCCGTTCCCCAAGTTTGAACCCACTCCCGGCTGCGTTCCTCAATGTCCGCGACGCCATCCTTCACAACACTGTCCGCAGCCATCAGATCCTCCCACTCGCGATCACCCGTCACGTTGTAGAGAAAGGCTGCCGCCATCATACGAAAGTCCCGCCCACGCATGAAGGCATCACCTATGTCCTGCTTCTCATCGAGTTGCAGATCATCCTGCTTCGACGCGAAACGAAACGCGGTGATCGCTTCTTCCAAATAATGCGCCTTCAAATTTTCATCCCCCGCCAAACGAAAAGCTTCCGCAAGGATCGCAGAATTCGCAGAATTCGCCCAGGCCGCCATGGTCGTTGCTCCGGCTTGGAACATTACAGTCTTCTCCTTCGAAGGATTCGTAAGGCCTTGGGCGTAGGCTTCCCCGACACGCAGGCTCAAGAACATGTCCACTTCATTTCGAGCCTCATCGATCAAGTCAGGGATTCCATTTCCACTTTCCGCAATTCCCAAATCGTCATCACTTAAACCGCCGTCACTTAGCAGAAACGGGAGAAGCATGTCATAGATATTGGATACATGGGCTAGGTGCCGATCCCAATCAAGAGCATCGGAATGTCCTCCAATTGCATTATCGTTAGTCGGGTTTCCAGGCAAACGGCGTTCCCAGAACATCGACTCCACTGCTGGCTTGAAATGGGGCTCGTCCCAAGTATCCCCCTTGCGAGCTTTCCACGCTTCATCGAAAGGATCGAAATCAGTGAGATAAATCGTAAAGCCGGCAGGATCCTCACCTGGAATGAACCGAGGTTGCCTTGGTGGAGGATTGTTTGCGTGGACCGCCTCTCCCAAGCGCATGTAATAGTATCCCATCGTCGAATACGAATACGGTTCTTTCCAGATATCCTCTGAAATCTCGAACTCCGGACTGGCTCCAACCCCGTCTACAACCAAGCGGTAACGCCCGGGGCGACTGTGATCCGAAAAGTCCACCGTCCAAACGGGCGAGCCCGTCAAGTTTCGTCCTCCGGCATCCTTATCTGATTCCTCTTTCCAAAACTCTACCTTCCCGACCGGGAAGCGTTTCTCCGACACCACATCAAATAACCAGGCCTCGTTTCCTTCGCAACCAGAGTAATCGCGTGGACCACCATCGCCGAGCCACAAATAAAGATCCGCAGATTTGATCGGAGAATCTGGCGTGTACCCAATCAAGTTCACATGCACAGCCTCAGACTGCGAACGATCGAGATCATAAACAAACTCAACGGCTTCCTGCTCACTTCCAAGAGTGTCAGCTACCTCGATTCGAAACCCATCCCCATTTTCCATCTTTTTGGGCAGCTTCAAAAACAGCCAATGATCCAGCTTGTAGTTCCAAGCATGGTCAGAGTTGAATACCTTAGACTTCCGATGGACCGCTAAGGGTTGAACCGCTTCGCCATCTCCACCGCTTGGATACAGTTTCCAATTTTCGGGGCGAACAGCTTCTGCCACGTTCAGTTCTTCACCGTAAGCCTCGATCCAATCATCTCCCTCCGCAAAAGCGTGCCCCTTGAAGGCGCTCTCACCCGTACCGTCATCCTTGAAGTGCACTTTACCATCCATAAAGTGTACCATTAGAATTTCTTCATCGACCGGTTGAACTTCAACCAACCTTGAAGCATCCGCCATAACGCACAGAGCAAGAGGCAGTACCCCAAAGCTTATCTTCAACTTTTCGACTCTTAGGAAACTCAAACGAGACATGCCAAACACTATAGCAAATTCCCCCTTCATTTTCCTGCCCATAATTGACCTAAATATGTGCATCTTTGACATGCGATGATCGCCGCAGCTTGCAGCTCATTAGCAACAGAGTTGATTCACTGGACTCAACTTGCTTAAGCAGCCTAATTTCTTGATTCACAATGACCTCCATCCTCACACTCGCAACGACCTTGGCTGTCCTGCTTTCTCTCAGCATCTCGGCCTACCCAAATTCAGACCAACCAAACATAGTCATCTTCTTCCTCGACGACGCGGGCTACGGAGATTTTGCCCCATTCAACTCCGATCTCGATTACCCCACTCCAAATGTCGACCGACTCGCCGCCGAAGGCTGCCTATTTAAAAATTTCTATGTCCCACAGGCCGTTTGCTCCGCCTCGCGAGCAGCTCTTCTCACAGGACTCTACCCGGGTCGAACCGGTGTCTTCGGAGCTCATGCCCCTCGAGGTCGTGGCCTCGAACCGGAATTCAAGATTCTCCCCGAGCTTCTCAAACCAGCAGGGTACGCTACCGCTTGGATCGGCAAGTGGCATCTTGGCGATCAAGAAGACACTCGACCTCATGTGCGCGGATTCGATTACACTAGCGGACTCATGTACTCCAACGACATGTGGAAGCACCATCCCGACAATCCCGAGTTCTGGGGCAAGTATCCCATATGGTATTGGAAAAACGGCGACATTGTCGATGAGGAGGTAGACGCTGAAGACCAGAAGCAGCTCACCAAACGCTATACCGAAGAAGCGGTGCAATTCATCGAGAAAAACTCTGAGCACCCCTTCTTCCTCTACCTCGCCCACAGTATGCCGCACGTCCCACTTTTCTGTAGCCCGGAATTCGAAGGCAAGTCCGGAGCCGGACCCTACGGTGACGTTACGATGGAACTCGATTGGTCATTGGGGCAGATAGAGCAAGCTCTCGAAGCGGCGGGTGTCGCCGACAACACCATCGTCATCTTCACATCTGACAACGGTCCCTGGCTCCTCTACGGAGAACACAGTGGCCAAACGCCCTTCCGCGAAGGCAAACGCACCAGTTTCGAAGGGGGCACTCGTTCAGCTACAGTCATAAAATACCCTGGGCAAATCGAAGCTGGCTCAACTTCAGAAGCAGCTTTTTGCTCCATCGATCTAGCCCCCACCCTGCTTGAACTTTGCGGAGTCGAGATCCAACCCAAGCAATTTGATGGCAAAAATGTTTGGCCGCTCATTTCTAACGCAGACGATGCAAAAAATCCACATTCCTACTACGCATTCACGGTCGTGAAAAACCTCGAATCGATCATGAGCAGCGATGGGGCATGGAAAATCCACCTCCCTCACAAATACCACACTCTCTCAGAGGGCGGTAAGGGTGGTATGCCGGGTAAGAGTTACAATACCCGCCAAAGGGCCGCACTCTACAATCTCGTTCAGGATCCAAAAGAAACTACCAACCTCATCGATCGTTATCCAGAAATCGCCGCTCAACTCGAGAAGTATGCGGACGAGCACTTTCGAAAGTTTCCCAAACTCGCGGCTCCTGAGTGAGCTGCCCTAAGCGAATAAACTCTTTCTAGTTTCGAGGAACTGTTGGGAGCTTGGACTCAATGATGCTCATGTATTCAGAGAACATCCGTTCCGCGACTTCCTTGAACTCTGGGTTCTTTATCTGGTTCTTCTTTTCACCCGGATCGCTTTCCAAATTGTAGAGTGCCATCGGTTCAAATTTAGTGCGCTTATTGTTGCTCTGAATAATGATCTTCCAAGGAGCTTTGCGTAACATGACCTCCTGCTTCGCACCGGCTTGATTGATCAGGTACTCGCGTCCTTGGAACGTTCCTTTTCCGAGCAGCAACGGCATCAAATTCAGCGAATCCTGGGCCTGCCCCTCGGGGATATCAGTTCCAACGAGTGCTGCAAATGTGGCGACCATATCTTGGTTCACAGCGATTTCGTCCGATACGCCTGGACTAATCTTACCAGGCCATACAGCGATAAAAGGAACTCGATGCCCGCCCTCTAAAGGGGAACTCTTGCTTCCGTTCCATCCACCGCTTGGATCGTATCCAAGTTTCTGAGCCTCTGGATCACGGAGCCCACCATTGTCCGAAGTAAGAACAAAAAGCGTATTTTCGAACTCACCATTCGCCTTCAGAGCATCGACAATTCGCTTCACCTCCAGGTCGAGTTGCACCACCATATCCAAGTGATCCGTCGGCGTGCTCCCTGCTATCTTCACTCCATCAAACTCAGCTGGCGGACAATGAGGGATGTGCACCGTTGGAGAACAATAGTAGAGGAAGAACGGATCCTTCTGGTTCGCATTTCTATCGATGAATTCGACCGCCTTAGAGGTTAAGATGTCTCCGAGTTCACGGGCATCCCAGTTCGAGTCTCCCATGCCATCACCCTTGCTAGTCAGGTCTTTCGGATTCTTGATAGAGTTGTCGTCCAGGTAGATGATCTCGGAATCCTTAGCCCAAGGATACCACTCTTGGTTTTCGTAAAGGATATACATCGGCCCCTGGATTCCACAGTGGGCGGTAAAATCGTAGTCGAAACCACAATACTTCGGTCCGCCATCGATCATGCGAGTGAGATCGACCTTACCCGTCAGGTTGCCATTCTTCTTTCCGCGATAGATCTCCTTGGTATCCGGAATGTAGAAGTCTCCGCCCAAATGCCACTTACCAACAAAACCGGTCGTGTATCCAGCATCCTGAACAACAGAGCCAAGAGTCACCTCTCCCTCCTTAAACGCAGTCTGACCAAAAGAACTCCAAACCCCAGCAGGAGCGTAGGAGCGATAGTTGTTGTTTCCGCTCATCACAGCATAGCGCGTCGGGGCGCAAAGCGCAGTCGCTGAATGGCCATCCGTGAACCACATTCCTTGCTTCGCTAAGGCGTCTACATTCGGAGTCTCGACCAACGGTTTCTTTCCCTGAAACTCACGAACATGATGGCTGACGTCTCCGAGACCGAAGTCGTCCGCCATGATGAAGACAATGTTAGGTCGCTCCGCCGCAAAAGCGGTGGATACAATGAGGAGCAACGCTCCAAGAAAAAGGGGTTTCATCATACTTTTCATCAGATCTGTGGGAGCGTGCTTGTCACGCGATCAAAACGTAG
>NZ_JAENIL010000021.1 GCF_016595505.1 Pelagicoccus mobilis
GCCCGCGTCACCACTGCAGGAACACTCTCCCCGTGGTCGCGGGCTTGAAGCACCGCGCTACGACATGCGCCCATCGTTGTGCAGGTGGGGTCCGGTCGCTGTCCCGAACCTAAACCCAAACGGTATGCAAAAGCACGAGAATGAACGATATCAGAAAGCACCCTGTTTGACCTGACAAAACACTCCAGTAGGTCATCAGCATGCTCAGTATACGCAGCTTTCTTTGGCTAGCTCCCTTCCTCGGCCACCTACTTCTCGCATCCCCTTACCCGAAGCTCGCCGAAGCCTCCAATACGCAAGATTGGGGGCGACACATTCAACGTTCGATGGGATTGCTAGCAGAAAGCGCCGAGCAATCCCCAAACCAGATCCGCATACTCTTCTACGGCCAATCCATCATGGGCGGAAAATGGAGCGACCTCTTGATGCCTTGGGTCGAGGAGAGCTATCCCCACGCCGACATCGAATGGGAGAATCGAGCGATCGGCGGTTTTGCCTCGCAAAATCTGATCAGGGTAGCCGAGCACGACCTTTACCCCTTTCAGCCTGATCTACTCATATTTCACGTCTACGGTCACCACGAACGCTACGAGGAGATCATTCACAACGCCCGCCAACGCACCACCGCTGAGATCATGCTCATCACGGACCATTGGCGTGGCGACTCGTATCAGGACGGGGAATACAACTCTAGCGAGTGGACTCTCTTTATGGCCGAATGGATCGAGCGGGTCGCCAAAAAATACGACTGCGAACTCGTCGAGATACGCCGACCGTGGAAACACTACCTCGAATCGAACCAGCTAAAACCGGCTGACCTCCTCAGCGACAATATCCACCTCAATGATCACGGCAAGTGGTTGATGAGAGAGCTGGTGAAGCGTCAGCTCATCTACCATCCCCATACGATCAGCAAATCTTCGGCGGTCCTTAGCCGAGAACTAGTCATCGGACGCGACCTTCACTGGAAAGACGGCCAACTCACCCTTGAGTTTACGGGCAACAGGATCGACCTCCTCCTGACCAATGGGCATTTGAGCTCCGAAGACTACCAAATCAACGGTCTGCCTCCCGCGCAGATACCTGAACTCTTCAGCTTCTCTCGACCAGGTTCCGTTATTCCTCCGCACTGGCCAAGTGTCATGCGAGTTAGCGCGCAAGCGCAGTTGTCCGAAGAAGAATGGCAGGTCGAGCTCGTGGAAGTGAGCGAAGATATGGGACGAATCCGTTTCAAGGTCTTTGGCTCTCAAACAGGTTTCGATGGCGAAAGTATTTCGACGGAAGACTTTGTTTCCCAGTCGGGAAAAGTCTGCATAGCCGCTGCGGATTGGACCCTCAAAAGATCATTCGAACATAGCCATCTTCCCGCTACTCCCGGTATGCACTTCACGTTTCGATCCTACGGGAGATTCAAGCCGGAGCTAACTCCGAGCAATTCCCACCAAACCTTATTTTCTGGACTACCAAATGGACCCCATGTCCTCACCGTCAGAGCTTCTGATCCTGCAAATCCCCCAAAAATCGAGAGCCTCACAATCCACCGCCCGCCCGTCCCGTACGGTTCATTCGTTCCGATGCCAAAGGAGGCCAACGAGACGAAACAAGACTCAGACATATTTTCTCCGACTCCTGATTGATCCCAGCTCGC
Organism: Pelagicoccus mobilis; assembly: GCF_016595505.1. Taxonomy (GTDB): domain Bacteria; phylum Verrucomicrobiota; class Verrucomicrobiia; order Opitutales; family Opitutaceae; genus Pelagicoccus; species Pelagicoccus mobilis. Next base: position 1,649 of record NZ_JAENIL010000021.1, read on the forward strand.
CCGCTTCCTACAAAAAAGAAACTGGTTCCAGTAAAATTTAAACGGTTTCAGGTCGAGCATTAACTGACCAAAGGCTACAGTCGCTCTACTTGTTTTAGAGTGCCTTATCGCCCCTCATCGTCACCCTTGCTCGCCATTTTGCTTTTTTGGCTCAGCTTGCCCCCGCAGTCTCACGCGGCAGCCCCGACCACCGTTGTCGAATTCATCGACAATCACTGCGCCAATTGCCACGACGACATCGAATTAAAGGGAGGCCTTGATCTGTGGAGTCTCTCCGAGAAGCCCTTTGAGATGAGTCGCCTCGACGATTGGGTTCACGCGTATGATCGAGCTTCCAGCGGCGAAATGCCTCCAAAGAAAAAGCGGCGCCCTCCCTCTGAAGAATTGGACGCTTTCCTCAAGTCGCTTTCGGAACAGATCACATCGACTGAACAAACCTATCTCGCGACTGAAGGTCGTTCCCAAAAGCGACGCCTAAACCGCTACGAGTACGAAAACACATTACGCGAGCTCCTACAACTCCCCCACCTTTCCATTCGTGATTCCCTTCCAGAAGACCCTACCGCCTTCCATTTCAATAAAGTAGGCGAAGCTCTGGATGTATCACACGTGCAAATCGCGCGCTATCTTCAGACCGCCGAGTATTCGATTCGCCAGGCGATCGCGTCACAGGAATCAAAACCAGAGATCACCAAGCGACGCTACCACACTTGGCGCCAAGGCTACGGTTTTCTCAAAACCGCTGGTCCTGTCCTTCGACAAACCTTCCCCATCGTCGGACTCGAGCTTCAAACCCATATCATGCCGGACATTGTGCCGGGCTCCTACCGACGCACCCGTCCGGACTGGGGAGCCGCTTCTGAAGATAGCCGCATCAACGAAGAAGCCATCGTGATGCTCATGAGCACCTACGAACCGGCGGAAATCCAGTTTAGCAAGTTCAGAGCCCCGCACAACGGCATCTATCGTCTTACTTTCTCAGGCTATTCGATCTGGATGAACAACCAGTACAACGCAGTATCAAAAGGCCGCAGACCGGAACCCGTCACCATCTACGCGGACTCTCCGCCCCGCCTCCTAAGACACGTCGGAAATATAGATTTCGGAACGGAACCCACGGAACAAACCATCGAAGTCTATTTGAAAAAAGGTGAAACGATCCGTCCCGACGCCGCTCGACTCGTTCGCTCCCGCCCCCCTGACTTCAAAAATCCACTACAAGAGCACGATGGCATGCCGGGTGTCGCTTTCCAGTGGATGGAGGTCGAAGGCCCAATCATCGATGAATGGCCACCTAAGGGCCACACTTTACTCTTTGGAGATCTTCCGTTTTCACAGCAGGGCAAGAGCCACGTATCTATCGAGTCACAAGACATTCAGAATGACGCAGAAACCTTGTTGCGGGTCTTCCTAGACAAAGCCTATCGAGCACCCGTTCAAGAAAGCGAAGTGCAAAGATTTACAAATCTGATCCGTGATGCACTGGAAGAAGGGCATTCGTTCACAGAGTCTATGATCGCAGGATACACGGCGATCCTCTCGTCTCCAAAATTCATCTACATGCAGCCGGCAGAGGGTAAGCTAGATAGCTACGCTCTCGCGGAACGTCTTTCCTATTTCCTCTGGAACTCTCCTCCCGATCCCGAGCTACGCTCACTTGCGAGCCAAGATAAGCTCTTTCAGAAAGATATACTCGATTCCCAGATCACCCGCCTGCTCGAAGATCCTCGTTCCCGGCGTTTCGTAGACGCCTTCCTAGACTATTGGCTCGATCTACGGCACATGCATGCCAGCGGTCCGGATGCTGAACTGTATCCGGAATACCAGCTCGACGATCTCCTCGTGGAGTCAATGCCACTAGAAACCCAACTCTATTTCTCCCACTTGATAGCAAAGGATCTTGGCGTCACGCATCTCATCGATGCAGATTTCATAATTGCCAACGAACGACTCGCTTCGCTCTACGGATTCGAGGAAATCCGGGGAAGCGCGTTTAGAAGAATCCCCCTTCCACCCGGGCACGAACGTGGCGGTCTCATGACCCAAGCAAGCGTGCTCAAAGTCACAGCGAACGGCACCACAACCTCACCGGTGACCAGAGGCGTGTGGATCATGGAGCGTATTCTCGGAGAGGCCCCACCTCCTCCCCCTCCTTCGGTGGAAGCGATCGAGTCTGATATCCGCGGAGCCACTACAGTTCGCGAACAACTAGCGCTCCACAGATCTCAAGAGTCTTGCAACGCATGCCACCAGAAGATCGACCCCGCTGGCTTCGCCCTAGAAAACTTCGACGTGATGGGTGGATGGCGAGATCGCTATCGAGCATCCGCAAAAGGCGAAGGGCTCTCAGTCGATGGGTTCGGACACGATGGTCTCGTATTCAAATACCTACTTGGTCAACCGGTCGATGCGACCGGAGAGCTTCCTGACGGTAGCAAGTTCCAGGACATCAAAGGGCTCAAACGTCTCCTTCGACACGAGGAAGAACAACTCGCGCGAAACTTAGTCGAACAACTCTCTATCTACGCAACGGGTGCTCCGGTCCGCTTCTCCGACCGTCCAAGTATCCAGAAAATTATAGAAGCTAGCCGCGACTCCGAATACGGAGTGCGATCCCTGATACGCAATCTCATCAAGTCGGACCTATTTTTAAGCAAATAGAGCCCAACGCTCTTTACCCACCAAGCCATGAACACTCCATACATCGCCCACCGCCGCTCTCTCTCTCGAAGAAAGTTCCTTAAAGGCGCCAGCGTCGCTCTCTCACTCCCCCTTTTGGATGCCATGAGCCCCGCCTTCGCTAGCTCCATAGGCAACGCGAAGGCCACATTCGATGGCAAACCCCGACGCGTTCTGGCGATCTGCAACAACCTCGGACTCCTCCCTGACGAGTTCTTTCCAAAGGATACAGGATCAGGCTTCACACTCTCACCGTACTTGGAACTGATACAAAACCATCGCAACAACTTCACTGTATTTAGCGGTGTATCGCATCCCGATGTCGACGGTGGTCACCCCGCCGACAATTGCTTCCTCACCGCAGCGCCACACCCAGGCAGTGGCGGATTCAAAAACACGATATCTCTCGACCAGCACATTGCTGAGCAAATTGGCCACCACACTCGTTTCCCCTCACTAACTCTTGGCGTAAACGTAGCTCAAGGTGTGCGATCACTTTCCTGGACAGCCTCCGGCGTGATGATTCCGTGCGAGGAGAAAGCATCGGATGTTTTCAGGAGCATGTTTATTCAAGGAACAGCCGAGGAAGCGGAAGTCCAGATTAAGAAACTAGAACTTGGTCAAAGCATTTTGGATACCGTATCTGATCAAGCTAACTCCCTTAAGAAGGAACTGGGAACGAACGACCGAGCCCGATTAGATCAATACTTCACAAGCGTACGCGACCTAGAGAAAAGAATGGCCGCATCCAAAGAGTGGGAGCGGAAACCTAAACCTTCCGTATCCGCTTCAGTTCCTTTGGATCCCGAGGATCCCAAGGAATACATGGACAAAACGCAGCTCATGTACGAAATCTCCCGCCTGGCGTTCCAGACCGATTCGACAAGAGTTATCAGCCTCATGCTAGACAGCGTGAGTTCGCCCGCCATCAACATCGAGGGCGAACCAGTAAGCGACGGCTATCACAATCTCTCCCATCACGGGAAATCTGAGGACAAACTGGAGCAGCTTCGAAAGATCGACAGTTGGCACATGAACCTGCTCAGCGAGTTATTCGATGGACTTCAAGAGACGCAAGAGGATGGTGACACACTACTCGACCGAACCATGATCCTATACGGCTCTAACCTCGGAAACGCTCACGCTCACACGACCACAAACCTGCCTATCCTCTTCGCAGGAGGTGGATTCAAACACGGGCATCACCTCGCGTTCGACACAGAGCGTAACTCCCCGCTCCCGAACCTATTCGTATCCATGCTGCAACGACTAGGAATTGAATCGGACAAGTTCGCATCTTCAACCGGAACGATGCGTGGCCTCGAACTCGCGTAAACTCACCTAGAAATAAAATCAGTTCAAAAGTACCTCTATGCTTTTCTCCCATTTCAACCTCCCCAGCCCCTTGCTGGTCGTCTTTGTCTGTGTTGCTTTCTACATTCCCCTTTCAGCCCAAGACCAAGGGTTCTCCTCAGTCCGAGCAAAGGTCGACTTCGGACAAAAGCTACGCGACTGGGATGGCTTTGGCGTTAATTACGTCGAATCCTGTCAATCGCTTGATCTCGAAAAAGATCCTCAGGACTACGGGGGATTTAGTCTTCTCGACGAACAAGAAAAACAGGAAATCATCGAGATGATCTTCAGCGACGACGGATTGAAGGTGAACTTGCTGAAAATGTTTCTCGACCCTTTCCATCAGGCCACAGTCGATGGAGCCTTCGATCACAAATCCACCACAAAGCACATGCGGGACTTCGCCCGCCGCGGGAACGAGACCTCCAGAAGTTTCGGAAGGGAACTCAACGTAATCACAACGATGTACGGCCCTCCGGCATGGGCAACTCTTCAAAAGGAAACACGTGGTCGGGACCTAGATCCGATGAAAGCTCAGGAACTGGCAAACTACATGGTCGATTGGGCAGACTTCCTGACGAACGATGAAGCACTGAACCTCCGCTACCTATCTCTGCACAACGAGGGAGAGGGCTGGATGCGTTGGGAAACAGACGGGATCACTCACGAGAGCAACAACTTTGGCCACGACTATAATCTGTTTTGGCCCCCCGAACAGGTAGTCCAGTTTCTCGATATCCTCCCGCGGGAGCTAGAAAGGCGGGGGCTCGGACATATTGGAGTGACCCCTGGCGAAACTTACAGCTGGGATCGCTTTTACCGCTGGGGCTACGCAGACGCGATTGCAGACGATGAAAAAGCGACACGCAATCTCGGGCTGATAACCTCTCACGGCTTCCTAAATTGGGGCTTTAGACGTTGGAACAGCGAACACATGAGCAACGGTATCGACCTTCTCCGAGAGAAACGACCTGAGCTTCACGCGTGGGTTACTTCCACAAGTTGGGGAAAAATGGATACCGATTTCGTCCGTCAAATCTACGGCAACATCTACGGCACAAAAGTAAACGCAATCATACCATGGGCCCTTATCCAACGCCCACCGCTCTGGAAAGGGAGCGGCGACCCAAACCCTGGCTGTAGTTTCATCGTACGCGAAGACGGGAGCTACGAAGTCCAACAGGGCTACTACTTTTATAAGCAGGTCACAGTCCCCGGCCAAGCAGGCATGTCTATCGTGAGAACCTCAGCCCTAGACTCAGAGATCGCTTTGATCGGTTTCGGAAACAACGGCACAGAGCACCCAGATGCGTTCGTCCTGATCAACACCGGTCCTGATACTCGCCACATAAATATCCACCTTTCAGGCACAAGATCGAAGGACTTCAAGGCAACGCGATCTCTTGACGCCCCAAATAGAAGGCTAAACCTTGCGGTCGAGCGTTACTCTCCGATCGGAAAGTTCGAAACATCTAGCGACGGTATTCTTCTCTACGAGGCGCCAGGCAAATCAGTGACCACTTTCATTGGTCTCCAGGACTAAGTCTACCACATTTCCAGCACCCAACAGTACTCTCTGATGAAGTTCCAACTAGCCCTCCTACTTTCCCTCGGTCTCTGTCCATTGTTGTCGTTCACACAGCCTGCGAACGCCTCCCCCCCGAACATCGTGCTGATACTTGCCGACGACCTTGGCTATGGTGACCTAGGTTGCTATGGACAAACTCGGTTCCAGACTCCCAATATCGATCGACTCGCCGCCGATGGTATGCGGTTCACACAGCACTACGCCGGTTCCCCAGTGTGTGCTCCTTCACGGTGTTCTCTGATGACCGGCAAACACACGGGTAATGCCTACGTTCGAGGAAACGCTTCCAACCCTGCCGGGCCTCGAGATGGACAACTCCCCCTTCTGGAAGGAGAGGAAACCTTCGTGAAATACCTGCAAAACGCTGGGTACAAGACTGGAGCTTTCGGGAAATGGGGTCTCGGAAATTTCGATACGGAAGGCTCACCACTCAAACATGGTTTCGACGAGTTCTTTGGCTACTACGATCAGATACTTGCCCATAATTCCTATCCGGAGTTTCTCATGCGAAACGGCGAGAAGGTCCCTCTCTCAAACGAAGTTGCCTACCAATCAGAAGAGCTTTGGCACCGCGGACTAGGAAGCGTATCCACTCAAAAGACAGAGTACTCCAACGACATCATCCTCGATGAAGCTCTCGCCTTCATCGATCGCAATCAGGATGTTCCTTTTTTTCTATACTTCCCAACCACAGCTCCACATGACAATGGCGAAGCTGAAGTTGGCGAACGCTTTGAAGTCCCCGACAACTCAAAGTACCAAGACAGGACCTGGACTGCGGATGAGAAATCGTACGCCGCATTGGTTGAACACCTCGATTCCCATGTAGGAAAAATAGAAGCCAAGCTCGCGTCCCTAGGTCTCTCCGGAAACACCATCATCCTGTTTAGCAGCGATAACGGTCCCTTACCTGCCCCGAACCTCAACAGCAACGGCAACTACAGAGGGCACAAACGCGACGTATACGAAGGAGGGATACGCGTCCCTCTCATTGTCAAATGGCCTGGCAAGGTCCGACCTGGTAGCCAATCCAACCACATCTCAGCATTCTGGGACGTCTTTCCCACACTCTGCGAAGCAACCGGTATCACTCAAATACCAGAAACCGACGGAATCTCCTTTCTTCCTGAGTTGCTCGATCAAGACCAGATGGAACACGAATTCCTGTACTGGGAATTCCACTGGTGGAAGCCCTCAATGCAAGCGGTCCGGCAAGGTAAATGGAAAGCGCTCCGCTACAATCCCACAGGCCCCATAGAACTCTACAACTTAGAAAAAGACATGTCTGAGATCAACGACCTCTCAAGCCAGTATCCAGAAATTCTGGATCAAATGAAAGCGCTCCTCGACAAAACTCGCTCACATTCGGCCCAATTCCCTCTCAAATCAGAAGAGTAATCCCATCACCTTTCTCTAGCTTTTACAGGTTCATCCCGCACTCACGAAAACGCCTGCCGATGAAACAGGTTACAAAACGAGCAAAATCGCCTGCTCCATCAACTGACAACAAGGTCAATAAAAACAACTCCCAATGAACCTCCCCTCGCTCAGAACAGGACTTCACAGCTGGAGCTATCGAAAGCTCCTCGATTCAGGAGAACTTGATGTGTACGGTTTCTTAGACGATGCAGCCCGTATCGGCTTCAAAGACATCGAACTAATGACTGGCCAAGCCGGAACGGTATCTCCGCACATAGGCTCGGAAGATCTGCCCAACCTGAAGAAGATTGTTGAATACGCTCACTCCAAGGACCTCAGAATCCACACGCTTTCCACATACAACGATTTCTCCATTACCATTGCGGAAGATTGGCGACAGGCCAACATCCGCTATATTCTCGAATGGATCTCAAAAGCCGCCGCCCTTAAAGTCCCTAATCTGCGCTTCCTTACTGGATACATCTACGACAAGGATCCATTGGAAAAACTCGAACAGCTGGTAATAGAGGCTACCAAACGTTGCGCAGCAAAGGCAGAGGAGTTCGGCATCAACCTAGCATTGGAGAATCATAGCTCCGTTTTTCTCTATGCTGACGAGATTCTTAGCTTGATCGAAGAAACAGGTTCCTCGCGCTTAACAACCTGTCCTGATCCAACGAATGGTTTCAATATCTCTCAGGAATCAGATCCGCAAGAACTGGAACGCATGTATGAGAATTTACGGCGACTCGCTCCCAAAGCGACTTGCGCCCATCTCAAGATCTTTGGAATCGAGCACGGAAAACTCATCGGTTACGATCTGGATCGCGTTATTTCGATTTTCTTAGACTCGGGCTACAACGGTCCGATCATGTTCGAAACAACTGACGAGGATTTCGAAAGCGAAATAATCGCAGAAGCGAAATCGATAGTGGACAGGAGTATTCAACGCCTCAGCGCGCTCGCTTAAAAAAATGTCTGTCTCAGCTCCCAAACTAGGCATCATTGGCTGTGGTGATATCACGACAGGAAACCACCTCCCTAATGCTCTAAAAACAAACTGGCAAATCGCAGCCCTTTGCGACGGGAACCTTGACGCTGCAGAGGATGCGAGAGAAGCGTCAGGTATTCCGGATACACCGATTTTCGAGGACTATAAGGACCTTCTCGCGCTCAAGGACCTGAATGCCGTTATCATCGCCACCCCACCGGTGAGCCATATGCCGATCACGATCGACGCGCTCAGAGCTGGTAAGCACGTTCTCTGCGAAAAACCTTCAACCCTCTCCGTAGCCGAAAATGAAGCCATACTAGCAGAGGCGAAAAAGTATCCTGAGATAACGGTTCAATTTTTCAGTTCACGCTTCAGAGACGAGTTTTCCAACTACGCACGAGAGATCGTTCGTTCAGGCAAACTCGGAAAAATCTACCGAACGGACATCCAGTTCTCCCTCCCTGCTGCACGGGCCTGTGACCTCGAAAAGGTAAAAGGCAAACCCCACCGCCTATGGTTTGGCAAAAAAGAAAAGGCCGGTGGCGGCCCCTTCATGGATATGGGCCAATATTTCCTCGATCGCTTGTTCCACATCCTTGATTGGCCGGAACTGGAAAGTCTCTCAGCCCAAGAGTTTCGAGGAATGGAGACAGGTCTCCCCAACGAAGCGGATTGGGACGTCGAAGATCACATGACTGTTCTGGCCCGAATGGAGGGCAACCTTACCCTGACGATGGACACGACCGCCAGAGCCCTCCAGCACTGGCGTTGGAGCATAAACATAAACGGAACAAGTGGCTCGCTATCGCTCGACAACACGCGTCAGGACAAATTCGTCTACACTTACGAAGATCCCGTATCCAAAGAGCTTCGACGCGAAACGAAAGAAGCTCCCCAATCCGTAGATGACCTTCCTGCTCGACTCTTTGATCTAGAAGCAATCTTGAACGGCGAATCACGTGAGATCGGCACCACCCCCGAGCAGGCACTTATGCTCACCGACTTCTGCATGAAAGCTTACCAATCCTCAAAGCAGCGGGCGCAAGTTTCAGCGTAACGAACATAAACATGACAGACTCGCTCAGAATCGGCCTCATTGGTTGCGGCGACATCGCCACAAAAGCTCACGTCAATCATCTGGCGGAAGCAGGGTATACTCTATGCGCAGCCTACAATCCAACTCGCAGCAAAGCGGAAAAAGTCGTTGAAAAGTTCGGGGGAGCAAACGCCCTTGCCTGCAACTCACTCGATGAGCTCCTCGCCATTTCGCATATCGATGTCGTTTCGATCACGTCTCCGCCCGCCCATCATTGCGAACAAGTCTGCCAAGCGCTTTCCGCGGGTAAGCACGTCCTCTGCGAAAAACCAAGCGCTCTCATTCCCGAAGAGAATCTCCGCATTATGGAGGCTCAACGCATATCAGGGAAAAAAGTCTGCTTCTTCAGTTCTCGCCAACGCTACGCACCCATTGCCCTAAAAGCCAAGGAGTACATAGAGGACGGGAAGCTCGGCGAAGTCTACCGCATCCAGGCACGTTTCGCGCGACGTAAGGCTCGCCCAGGTGTCGACTGGTTGACGCACGCCTCATGGTTCACCGATAAGGACAAGGCCGGAGGTGGCGTTGTTCTCGACATGGGACAATACCTCTTGGACATGATTTTGGACCTTCTGAACTGGCCTGAGGTCGAGTCGCTAAACGCCACTACATTCAAAGGCTTTCCGCACGATCTACCAGAAGACCGCGTCAATGACGTTGAGGAAATATCCTCCATATTCATTAGAACTACGAGTGGTCCCCTCATCACGATCGACCTCTCAGCCACTATCGTCGACGACCCAATCCACTCTATCGCAATCTTGGGAACGAAAGCGGGAATAGACATCCAATATTCGGATACATCTTCAAAAATCGTCTACCTACATGAACCCAGCGGCAAACGAGGAGCTCTGGAAGAGGTTGTCATCGACGAAGGTCACGACGGTTGGGCAAGCAAAGAGATCTATCAGCGATTCCATTCGGCGATCGTCAACGACCAAGAAACGCCAGGAACGACACCAGAGCAAGCCCTACGACTTACAACCCTTTGCCAGATTGCATACCGATCTGCCGAAGAAAAAACAGAAATTCAGCTCGCGGCCAAAACTCCGTCGGCATGAAGAGTTCAATCTGTTCGTTCGCATTTCACCGTCACTTTTTCTCAGGAATAGTAGACGCTCTCAAATACATCGAACTCAGTAGAGAGCTCGGCGTCACCCATCTCCACTTCTGGATAGTCCATCTCCTCAAGGACCTCGATATGGCCGAGGTCCGAAGATGGGACTGGACCCCGGGTTCACCCGAAATCCCGTCTTGGATGAACGCACCCCAAGACGACGGCTGGGCTCGCGAGATAAGGCAGACAACAGAGGGTCTTGGACTCGAGCATGAAATGCTCGCCATGGAAAAAGGCTACGCCCACCTCCAAAGCCCAGCGGAACGTCAGAAGCACCGAAACTTCCTCCGCGAATGGATCGAGTTCGCGGGCAAAGTAGGTATTCCAGCGATACGAGTGGATCCGGGAGGCCAGAGGGACCTCTCTCCTCTAGAGGTCCAAAATATCGTTACCAGCTATCGCGAAGTCGTATCCATGGCAAAAGACCATGGTGTACGCATTTTCGTTGAAAACCATTGGGGAGCCAGCCAGCAGCCTGACTTCCTAAACCACCTCTTGGATAAGGTAGAGGGACTAGGCCTCCTACTAGACAGTTGGAACTTTGGCTCCGCGGAAGAACGATCCTACGGCTGGGCGAGCCTTTCTCATCGAGCCGAAGCTGTTCACATAAAGACGAGGCAAGTCGATTCGAACGGTATCGAACACATGTATCCAATCGACGATGGCATCAAACAACTCTGCAGCAACAACTACGATGGGATCTGGGGCATCGAATCGTTTCCTCAAAATGAAGAGGAAGAAATCGAAGCTGTGCAAAACACCCTGAAGCTCATCCAGCGCGCGGTCTCAGACTCTAGCTAGTTAGTGCCCCGAAACCTGTTTCAGGCGTACCTTCTCTAAGGCGCGACAACTCTGGAATCACCTCCCCATGAAACCTGTTTCATAGCAATTGACTAAGGCGTAGATTTCCTCAAGTCTATCATCATGCAACCTAATACCCCCCTTCCTACAATGGATGACGTTGCACGTGCCGCCGGCGTAGCAAAAGCCACCGTATGCAGAGCTCTGCAAAACCGCCCCGTTGTCGCCAAAGCAACCCGCGAACGAATTCTAAAAGCGGCTCGAGAGTTAGGCTATCAAGCTGACCCATCACTTAGCGCCTTATCACAAAGACGATGGTCCGACGGAGGAAAACGTACCTATCGCCAGGTCGCTCTCGTACACTATGAGAGTAAAAAGTACCTCGATAAATATGCAGAAACGCCAAACGAGGAACGCTATAGGTTATCACCCCGAGCTCTACTTTTCCCAGCTGCTAAAGAGAAAGCGAAATTGCTAGGCTACCAAATAAGCGAGTATTCAACATCGGATTACAAAAATTCAGAGCAGTTGTCCCGAATCCTCTACAATCGCGGAATCGACGGTCTTTTACTCAGTATCGAGGGCCCGATATCTAAAATTGAACTGCCATGGGAGCGATTTAGTGCCATAGCCATCGGTCTAGGCCTAGACGAATACAATCTACCTCATGTTTCGAGCGACTGGATGTCTGCCGTATCGCTTGCTGTTCAGAAAGCGAAAGAGCGCGGTTACCGACGCATCGGTTTCATCAAACTCGTACACGAAAACCCCTCGATCGACTTCAGAATCAGTTCAGCTATCGAATTCCAACGGCATGGCCTAGAAAGCCAGTTCGCCAATCGCATTCCAACCTTAAGCGGACAGCGAGAGGATTTCAATCCGTGGCAAGATTGGATTCCGGTATTCAAAGAATGGTACGATCGATGGAAGCCTGATGTGGTTGTTGATGGAACCCACTGCGCCTCCCACTGGTTCAAGACGATAGGAGTTAAAGTCCCCGAAGAATGCGCGATTGTAGCAATCGACCGTACAAACCACGAAGACCACAAACACATATCGTACGTAGACCATAACTACGCGGCCCAAGGGGAATGGGCGATGGAGTTCTTGTCGACTATGATCCAAAACAGCGTCAAAGGGCAAACGGACATCCCACCTCGTTTGACCCTCCCTTGTACCTGGCAAGAAGGCTCCACCCTCCCGCCGAAACAACTGTAGCCTTATAAAACTCAGTTGAAAAAGAGGAATTACGAATTCGTCGAACGTGTTCAGTAATCAAACGGATTCAACAGCGGCTGCTAGGTCTACATTCTAGGTCTTGCAGAACTAAGAAGTGAGGGCCTCACTTGGAACCCCACGAACCAAAGACCTGCCTTTTTCCAACCACTGTATCCATTTTCTAAACAAATAAATAGCGATGTTTCCCCCCAAGCTGCTCTTTTTCCCTTTTCTTCCCATAGCCATTTTGGCGGCTACGAATGACCCCGCAGACGGTCCGATTGTAAATCGCGTTTATCCAGCGGACCATAATGTACTAACGATCGAAATCATTGAAGGCCGTATCGTAAACAACGGACAAATCGAATACGTTCCACAAGATGGCGATGAGCTAAGACCAGATAGCAGAACCGTCCTCGCCTATGACAAAGACGGCAACATCGGCAACTTCGCCAAGGGGCAAGAGTTGAGTCGGACGATCAATGGACAGTCAAAGAAAATAGGGTACTACTTGGAGCACTACAACTTGATTGCTCTGCTCGATGAACGACTCGGAGGCGAACTAGAAAAGGGAGACATCGAAACAACAACGACCTACTCCATCAGCTCCGAATCGGATCCAAACTTTGCATCACCTCTAAACCCAAGCTCGGTGGCGCGTAAAAGCAAACCAATCGAAGAAGGTCGCAATGGAGCGGGACAATCAGTACGACACCGCATCTACCTCGAGCTACCACACTCTTTAGAGACGGGGCAAACGTATACGGTCGAGTTCCCTCTCCTCAATACTCAGCGGACAACCGTCGAATACACGCACGACTCTTCCTCCTGGATAGAGTCAATCCATACAAGCCAGGTTGGATACCATCCAGGAGATCCGTACAAACGTGCCTTTTTATCGCTTTGGAAAGGCACTGGTGGAGCACACGATTACGACGTCTGGGAAGGCACCCACTTCTATCTCTACAACCTCTTCACTCAGCAGATCGTTCACACTGGATTGATTGAAAAGGTGCTAGACGCTTCCGAAGGAGAAACCTCCCTCCATAGCGGCGACAATCACACGCAGACCTCCGTCTACGCTCTCGATTTCTCGGAATTCAAAGGTACCGGCCGTTTCGTTATCAAAATCGAAGGACTGGGAATTAGCTATCCCTTTCCAGTGACACGAGTGTCATGGGCGGACGCGTTTGAAATTTCCATGCTCGGAATGCTTCACCACCGCAGCGGCATCGCCCTTGGAGCTCCCTTTACAACATACGAGCGCCCACTAACCTTCCATCCCGATATGGGTTCTCGTATTCTTCAAACAGATACGACGATCCTCCACGGAGAGTCATCGGCAATCAAGGATTCCCTATCCCGACTAGCTGATACCGCCGAAGAGTTACCGGAAGCCTGGGGCGGATACATGGATGCGGGCGATTGGGATAGAAGATCCCAACATCTCGAAGCGACTTACTTGCAGCTCGAACTCTTTGAGATGTACCCGGAGTACTTCCAAGAATTCACCCTCTCTCTTCCTCAAACGGAAGCAAACAACAAGATTCCCGATCTTCTCGATGAAACGCTTTGGAATATCGAGTTCTACCAACGGATTCAAAAGGAAGATGGCGGGGTTCGCGGCGGCGTCGAGTCCACCGAACACCCAAGAAGTGGCGAAGCGAGCTGGCAAGAGACACTCCTCATAGGAGCCTTCGAAGCTGACCCTGTATCCAGCTACCGCTTTGCGGCAACTGCTGCTAAAGCCGGACGACTATTGCAACCATTCGATTCTGACAAAGGAAACACACTTATCTTCTCCGCAGAGAGAGCGTGGGCTTGGGCCGAAGAACATGGCGGCTCAGTTCTCAACACTCTTCCTGACGACCGCTCATCTAAAGCGGAAACGAGCCTGCAAGAACAACGCCCACTCGCCGCCGTCGAGCTCTTCAGAGCGACTGGCAACCAAGACTATCACACGGTAGCGGTGCAAACTCTCTCTCCTATTAAACAGAACAACAACGCAGCAGACGATTTTCGCGACGCAGTCTTCGCTTACACTTTCATAAACGACTCCTCAGCTGACAGTGAACTCAAGAGTTCAGCCATGAGCGTATTCGCCCAACGCGGACAAAAGGCCATCGATTTCATAAACGGAAATGCCTTCGACATTGCCAGTGACGTAGACGGCCTTCCCCTCATGGGCTACGTCGGTTACTATTCAGTCCCTCAAATGATTTCAAAAAGTCTCCCTCGCGCCCATTATCTCACTGGAGACGCAAAATACCACATAGCAACAATCGCCGCGTGCAACTTCGCCAACGGAGCGAACCCCGATAACACAGTTTTCACGACGGGCATAGGTGAAGAAAGCCCCAACGCTCCGCTCCACATCGACTTTCGGGCAACTGGCAAGGACGTACCATCCGGTATCACTGTTTACGGTCCCTCCGATCCGGCCGGAGACTATAGTTTCACGGATTGGGTTCACACATGGAGACTGGCTGACTCAATGGTACCAAGCTCAAGAACCTGGCCTGCGGCCGAGTGGTACATCGACCTATTCGACATGGCTGCCATGAGCGAATACACAATCCACCAGACGATGGGCCCAACCTCCTACTTCTGGGGCTATCTAGCAGCGAGTGCCGGTGATGGCCAAGTCGAATTGTCCGGACTGGGGAGAGACGATGATAACGACGGACTTGAGGACTTCCATGAAAACAGTATCATTCGTTCGGATACATCAGGAAATCTCCGCACAATCGATGATGTACTTCCTGAGCACGATTTTGACAACGACGGGCTTTCAAACGCCGAAGAAGCCTTAAGCAGCAGCTCGCCCGCTATTCCTGGCTCGGGCACTTTAAGCATCGAATCCCTAAACGCACATGCCCTTGCCGTACGCTTCGCACAAGGTGAAAGCGGAAAGCATCGATTCATCGCGAGTACCGACCTGAAGACCTGGAACCAACAAGGCTCCAGCTTCGATCAGGTGGGATTGACTCACTCGACCACCTTAGCAACTGAAGCAAACCAATCTCGTTTCCTTCGAATCGAGAAAGAAGGAGACTAGTCCTGAGCCATGTCCGGGAAGCTTCCCAAAGCCCAAAACATACGCTCTCAACGTCGAGTTCAGAGTGCTTGGGAGAAGTTACCCACTTCTAATCATTACCAATGAGGAAACAGCTTGAAGCCTTTCTTAGGCTTCAAGCCACTAGAGCAAACTAATTTAGCCTCCCCCTATTTTGAATACACGAAAATTGAATCGAAGAAACTTCGTTAAAACCGCAGCGTTATCGGCCGCAGCCTTTACTCCGGCACGATTTGCGATAGGCAAAGCCGGTCCATCTGCCAATAGCAAGCTAAACATCGCGATGATCGGTGCCGGGAACATCGCCGGGATGGCCTACAATGGATGCAAAGGCGAGAATATCGTAGCGTTGGCAGACGTTGACTCGAACATGTTTCACCAGAAGCGCGAAGAGCATCCCGAAGTGCTCAACGCAAAGACCTTCGCCGATTTCCGATTGATGCTAGACAAAATGGGTAAGGAAATAGACGCAGTCTGCATCAATACTCCTGATCATACGCATTTCGCAGCAACCATGCATGCCATGGAAATGGGCAAGCATGTCTGTACTCAAAAGCCTCTCACTCACAATATTTGGCAGGCCCGGACTCTCCAAAAAGCAAAGAAGAAGTACAAGGTTGTCACCAATATGGCGGTACAAGGCCATACCTATAACGGCATCCGCCAAATGAGAGAGTGGTACGAGGCAGACGTCTTTGGTCAAATCCGAGAAGCCCACTCCTACATACAGGGCCCCGAATGGAAACCCTTGTCAGAAGAGCGTTGGTACTGGCACAAGCCTGACACCTACCCTCCGAAGAAAAGCACCATTCCCAGCTCTCTCAATTGGGACCTTTGGCTCGGTCCCAATGATGCCGATACACATTTCAGCGAGCTCTACCACCCAATAAGCTGGCGGGGCTTTAACGCATTCGGAAACGGACTCTTTGGCGACTGGATGCCCCACATTTCAGATGCACCCGTATGGGTGCTCGACCTCTACGAACCGGTCGTCGTTGAACTCGAAGATAAGGCGGGAGGAAATCATTGGATGGTTCCTGACGGAAACCGGGTCCGTTGGGAGTTCAAACAACGTGGCAGCAAGGCTCCTTGCAAATTCTACTGGCACAACGGTTACGATAAATTCGCCCCGGATCTACCAAGCGATTGGACTTGGGGCGACAACCTGCCATGGGCTGGAACCTTCTTCTACGGAGACAAAGCGACAGGCTTCACAGATCAACGCTCAAACAATCCACGCCTATCCAACAAGGAGGAAATGATTGCCTTCAAAAAAGCAGGGTATCCATCTGAAAAATACGCACGTGTGGAAGGAGGTCCCTTCGAGGAATGGATCCGAGCAATCAAAGGAGATGGACCAGAGCCAGGCGCAAATTTCGACTACGCCGCTCCTTACACTGAAATGATGTTGATCGGCGTCCTCGCAGCTCGCTTCGGAGGAAGAATCGAGTGGGATCCCAAGAAGGGTATCACCAATCGTCCAGAACTAAACCGATACATCCGCCCTGATTCCGTTCGTTCAGGTTGGGACTACGGAAAGGACCTGTGGTCTAAGAGTTCCAAATTCGCGAGATATTGACCCGATCATTTCTTCGCTGACCAGGCCTAGGCTCGAGTACACACTCGGGCCGTTTTTTGTCTCTAATACCATCCGAAAAACGGCTTAATGTTTTTACTTTCGAGAAGGTAGCGGCCGTTGTCCCAACGGCCATTTGCATTGAGGATGCCCTCTACCCTATTTCTCGCTGAATCAATGGTTTGGATACGAAAAAAATCCCCCGCATCACTGCAGGGGATCGTAAGCTTAACCGTAAAACCAATTCGAATTAGAAGCTGAGCGAGTTTGTAAGCGACCAACTCGCACCCTCTCGGATGCCTCGCAATCCGATCGATCCGTCCGGGTTGCGATGCAATGGAACAAGCTCGTTGTCCCCAAACGCGTTCCGAACGTTCAGCTGGATTTTCCAATCCATGCTATCATTGAAAATCTTTCGGCGGTAGCTCGCCCACAGGTCGAAGGTCTCGCGCCCTTCATCACGCCAGTAGGTGTCGATATCCAGACGAACGTTTCCTTCCTCGTCGTTGTACGGGCGATAACCGTAGATCTGACCACTTTCGTAACGGAATGCGCCACCAACGCCCCATCCCTTGAACTTGCCTTCGCGGAATGTGTAGTTGGTCATGGCATTCACTCGCCATTCACGAATCTCTGGCTGCGACTTTCCATTCAGAGCCTGGGCTTTCACAACTTCGCCCAAGAACGGATCAATCCATGGACCCATACCAGGTCCACCGAACCACCAAATTGGGATTTCACCCGCAGGAGTGTCCTTGAGGGCATGTGTCACCAAGTCGATCACACCTTGGAAGTCCTCGCCTGGTAGGCCATCACGGATAGCGTCGGTTTGCGAACCATTGATCGCAATGTTCCAACTCTTGTTCAAGTTCGCTGCAAACTCGATTTCGATACCCTCAGATATCTGTGTCTCAACCAATGTTCCGTTGTCAGGAAACTGGACGGATGGAGTTGCAGTGCCACCAGGGGCGAAGCTCGATTTGAACCAGTTGCGAGCGAGCGGATATTCGTTCCAAAGGGCTTCTTCGAAGTTACGCCAAGCTGGCGCCATGACTTCCTTACGGTAGGCACCTTCAGTTTCGTATCCAGCGGCTTCCGCAGCTTGGCTGAGCGGCAACCAATCCGCCGTGTAGTTGTTCTGGTCATTCTCGATGTAAGTCGCTCCGCGAACACCTTGAGAAAGCACCTGCTCTAGACGCCAATTGATATTTTGCAGACTAGAGGTCGACTTGGAGTTTTCGACAACGGTCTTGTAGTCCGTCACACGCAACGACCACCTGTTCTCCTTGTCAACAAGCATGATTGATGCGTCCTCTGTGGTACCTGTCGCATTCGCGAGGATACGGTCAAACACATCCACGCGAGATGGATCTGGAGTCTGAACCTCACCCTCTGAGTACAAAACATGCACTTCAAACGGGAGCATGTCACGCGTGCCAGTCAAGAAGCTCAGATTAGCCTTGGCTGACCAATTGCGGCTTTGCACCTTTTCGGAACGGCTATTCGTTTCGTTGACAGAAAGGTCAGTGTCCGGGCCGTCATCCTTGTAGTCATGGTCAGGCCACGCTTCGAACGCGTCATCTTCACGCCAACCGTACATACCTACGACCGCTCCATCCCAGAACTTACCGGTCCACACAATGGCCTTGGAGTCCACATCCTCGTTGCCGAACTTGCGGCTAGTGGTGAGGTACTCACGAGCGTCAACGCTGTCGGTCGCACGTACGAACTCGTACGGACCGATGTTTTGCCAGCCAACATAGTTTTCTGGATTCCGGTTCTGCGAACCACCTTCATTCGGTTCACCCGGTAGTCCTTCCCATGGATCTGGCCAAGCGCCGATAGCGGCATCAGCATCGAATCCTGGGAGTGGAGTTCCATTGAAACCTCGGAGCATTACCTGCCCAGAAGGAAGCGTCGGATTCCCCAGAGGCATTAGTCCACGGTTGTTGTTGCCGGCCGCATCGAAATAGAGGCGTACATCACCGTTTTCAATGCCAAGACCATCGTAAGCATCGATCTCTGCCATACGCGAACCAGCAGGCGGAATGACTCCAGGAACTGAATCGCCACGCTCGATCAAGTAATCGTAGCCCCAACCAACGGGACGATAGTTTTGCGTGTTCTCCTCCAGTGTGTAGTTCTGAACGACCCCAACGACATCGTGCTTACCAAGCAGGCGAGACAGGAAGTTACCATCTCCTCTGTCACCAAAATCGTAAGACATGAACGCTTGAGCACGAGCAGACTCACGGTCACGGGTGTTGATGAGAGAACCGCCGTGGCTAGTGTTCAGTTCTACGAACGCGCGTCCGGCAAGCGGGTTAGCCATTCGGTTGTTCTGAGTGGACGTCAGATCGAGAGCTCCTACGTCAACACGTACTACTGGAGCAAATACAGTTCCGAGGGCCGCATCAATATGGTTTGTGTAGTCCTGCTTAAAGTACGTCAGATTATAACCAAACATGTTATCCATGAAGGTATTTGAGAAATCCACCTCAAATACGGTGAAGTCCTTCTGCTCGCGCTTCAGATCGCCATCAATCAAGTGATTGTAGAAATCGAAGTAAGTCGTATCCGAAAAAGACTCTTCCTTCCAGAAACCTGGGAAAGGAAGGCCAAGGTCGGACGCCACACGGGCCTTTTCCTTCGTATAGAAGTTGGCCACCGCTCGGACCTCACCTTGATCGGTGTTGTCGATAGAAGCGACCCCTTCATTCACAGTCCACGAACCACGAGCCTTCGCCCCGCCTTCCGCTATAAAGAGCGGATTTGGATACGTTGGCGAAGCAGCATCATAATAGAAGGATGGGTTATTTCCAGAGCTACCAGAGAGCCAAATGCTCAATGGCGTGCCGGAGCTATTCAATAGAGTGCGAGCTTCATTGTAGGTAATCTGGTCGATTGGCTGACCGTTGATACCACCCGCGAGAGGCCCCGCAGTATACGATTTCGCAATCCCTTCAAAGGTCGACCACTCTCCAAGAAAACCGGTTTCGTTTGGCCCTAGGTAGTAAGGAGACACCCCATCAATCGGCACGACAGAACGAGGACGGCTACTGGTCACCTTACCATCTTCAATGTTGAACTTCAGCTTCGCCGTAGTCCCATCGTTGTTGAATCGCTCAGGGCGGTAAGTGAAAGTCGCATAGATTCGATTATCGTCTTCGTAAGCTTCCTCTTGCTGAAACTTTTGCCTGTCAGCCAAAACGGACGCGCGAAAAGAAAGCTGCTCCTCGATTAGCACCTTGTTAATCGAGAATTCGCCACGAATACCACCGTACCCGTCAACACGGGCTTTTACAGACCCGGAATCGTCAAATGCGGCTTCAACTGTAGTCGCGTTGATGATACCAGCAGGACTTCCCAATCCGAACAGGATCGAATTTGCCCCACGCTGGATATCCACACGATTAATCGTATACCCATCCCATGGTATATCCGAACGGAAATAGTTGCGGGTATTGTCGGCCGCAGTGAGTCCGCGGATACGCGTATTATTGTTCGGCTCCGAGATAGCTGAGGTCTCAAGACCTTGGCTATCTGGATTGATAAAATTACCGCGAGCGCCGCCGACTTCGGTGTTAACGCCAAACGCGAGGAGCGTTTCGTTGTCCACCGCATCGATATCCTCCATCAGGGCTTCGGTGAATACCGAAACCGAGGATCCGATATCGGATAGGTTCGTACGGAGGCGAGTACCAGCTAGGGATGAAGTGGCACGGTAACCTTCGTCCTGGTCGGCTGTCACTTCGAACGGAGAAAGTTCGAAGATCTGATCATCCTCTCCGTCGTCCTCCTGCGCATACAACGCAAAAGGCAGAGCCAGCGAAACTGTACACGCAAGGCTCAGCGGCAGACCATTGCGTCCGCCGGTGTTTTTCAGGGGCTTATTCATTTGTGTTCTGTTTGTTTGTACGATTACGCGTCATCCTCGCAGATGCGCGTCGGTAGTAGAAAAAATCTATCTGCCGTCCCACCACTTAAAGCGGCGAAATCGATCTAGCTTCTTCAACGAGTCGTTCTATTTGTTTTTGTGTTCACGGCTTTTGGCTAGGCAGCCGTACACATCAGTTGGAAATGGGCACATGTAGTTTCAAAAGGAGCGCACCTTCGATCGGAATAGGCAGTTTCCGAACTCAAAGGAGCATCGCGGGGTCATCAAAAAGATCTGAAAACCACGCGTGAACAACAACTCCACCAAAAATGAAACCTGTTGCGCAGCCCTTGCTGAACAACTGAACACGTTCAACCTGTTGCGCAAAGTACAGCGGAGACACTTGCATTAGCAGCAATAAGCGAAAAAGCCCTCCATTTTAACAAACGAGCTACCTCGAGAGCCTCGTATCCTCCCTACCAATTTAAGACTGTCCTAGCAAATTCGATACGGACGACAGCAGTTCAACAGGGTGAACTAAATACCTGCTGCAATCTGTCATAAAACCTGTTTCTGAATCCTGAAACATTCATTGAAACAAAGTTTCAAAAGCGATGAAATCACGAGCTATACTTGCTGTCGGACCAAACAAAGTCGAAATAAGAGAAATTGAAATTCCGGCTCCGAAAGATAAGGAAGTTTTGGTACGGACTTGCTTTAGCACCATTAGCCCTGGAACCGAAATGCGCGTGCTTAGCGGCTCCCAAAACGGTCACCCGGGATTTCCGGTACTGATGGGATACTCCGCGTCCGGAATCATCGAAATCCCAGGCCCAAACTCAATTTGGAAACAAGGTGACAGAGTCTATCTGAGCGGAACGCAAAAGAGCAATGTGCACCGACTTTGGGGAGGCCATTCAGAGTTTGCCGTCCTGAGCGACGATGCCGTCTTTCGCGTACCCGAAAACGTCGATCTTCAACAGGCGTCGACTGCGAAACTCATTGCGATCGCTATGCATGGATACAACTCGCACACACCCAAAGCGGGGCAAACCATAGCGGTCATCGGATTGGGACCGATCGGACAAATCTCTGCACGCTTACATGCTCGATCCGAAGCAACGGTCGTAGCTGCGGATCTATCGGATTATAGAGTTAAACTCTCAACCGAAGCAGGCGTGACGTCTCTCTGTGCCGCAGGAAAAGCCTTAAGCGATGTATTCGCAGAAGTGTTCCCTGAAGGTGTTGACTGCGTGATCGACTCGACCGGATCTCTCGCGGTTCAAGAGCAGGCAGCAAAGCTCGCTAGAGTCCCCGCTTGGGGAGGACAAGAGCAAGGCTCACATCTGATAGTTCAAGGTTCCCCTCCTTCAATTGCTATAAACTATGATTTGGCGTTCGAACGGGACTTATCGATCACAATTCCTAGGGATCACTCGATCTCCGAATTGCACGAATCGCTTGCCTGCCTTGCAGACGGTTCAATATCCGTTAGCGATATCCTCGGCAAACCACACTCGCCAAACGATGCACAAGCCGTTTACGACGCGCTGATGAGCCCGACAAAGGATGTCATTACATCTGTATTTGATTGGTCACTACTTTAAACGTTCCGACTACTCAGAGGCGACCTCTTCCCTTTTGTCCTTCTCATAAAGCTTCGCCAAAACCTCTCTGATTCGCTGGCTTGCAGCCATGTTTCCAGACTTTTCGGTCACATTCTGCGTTTCGAGTAAAATTTTGTACGCAAGCTCTCGCTCGCCTGTGGCATGAAATGAATAAGCTAGGTCGATGTAATATTCCGGATCCGCAGGCTTCGTCTCAAGCAGTCCCTTCAAATGCTTCAACCCTTCTTCGTATTCGCCTTTAGCGACATGCGCCGAGCCCACACGACGTTGCAGATAGTGGCTTTTCGGATCAATGGCGAGTGCTCTTTTCCAGTACAACAACGCTCTCGATTGCTGCTCCTGCGCCCAAGCCTCCTTCGCCAACGCATCATAAACCCTCACCTCTCTTTGGTCGATGGGCGCTTGTTCAAATTTCTGCTTTCTCGCGTTCCTGATATACCCTCTGGCCTTCTGCAATTCGCCCGCCTCCAAGCTCGAATCAATGAGATGAATCAGTTTTTCAGCTTCGCTAATTTCACCAGACAATACGAGTTGATCGAGAAGAACTGAAGCCTGTTCAAGAGCGCCTCCTCGTAAGTATAAATCAAGCAGATCATCAAAAACACGCCGATTGCTTGGGTCTCGCTTCAGTTGAGCCTCCAAGGACGACACCCCCTTTTCACTCTCACCCGAGTTTATCCATGATCGCGCCAGCGCATAGTCAAAGCGTGGATCTCCCTCGAACATCTCCCTCTTCTCGAGCAAGAGATCGCAAGCCTCTCCATGCTTTCCTTTACCCGAAAGAACGGAAGCGAGACTGATCCTAGTATCCAGATTGTCAGGTCCAAACTCCAAGGCCTTCTTCAAATGATGGATTGCAAGGTAGTCACGATGAAGAACCTGGGCGGCAACTCCTAAAGCGACATGCACCTCTTCCGAATCCCCGGACTCATCCAGCTGAGCATTCGCCACCTCCTGAACCTTCACAGCCAATTGCTTGGCTTGCTCACTGCGCCCCTTCGCCTCCAAAGATCTCATCGCGTCAACGCCTGCCCACAAGCTGGGACCGTTTTGAGCTTGCGTAGTAAACACTTGCATCAAATAGCATGCTATCGAAACAAGCCATAGGGTACTGACTCTTATCATCAACGTCCTAGCCTCCGACTCATAAACCAAAAATCAAGTTTCCAAATTCCGAACAGGTTCAATCGTCCTTCTGCCCTCGTTTCCAAACACTCAAGCGACTCATACGGTCAAAAGGAGGATAGGCATGAAATCCTCCTGTCACCAGCTCATCAATACCGTCGCCATCAAAGTCTCCAGAATCCAAGGCGACAAGATGGGTCGGCTCGTAGGCTAAAACCCGCAAATCAAAAGACATCGCTCCATCGTTAACATAACAAACCATAGAGACGGCGTCTGGAAACTCCCAATCGTTGAAAGAACTCACTGCAACGACATCAAGATCGCCATCCGAGTCCACATCTACTTCGATCGGGTTATAAGCGCCGTGCAACTTCCCTATTCGATGAAACACAAAACCTCCATTCCCTCGATTCTCCAGCCATTGCAAGCCATGCCAAGGGCGTGAACCTGGGCGAGCGTAGTCGAACGCATCCCCATTCGAAAACAGCAAATCCTCGTCCCCATCCTGATCCAGATCGCAGGCTCGCATGCCACTACAACCAAAATCCTGATTACTCGAACTCCAGATTACCCGGTCAGAAAAGCGTCCCAATCCGTCGTTCTCAAACAAATGGATCTCCTCCCACTCCTGCGAAACGAGCGCCGCGAAATCCAAGTCGCCATCCCCGTCGAAGTCAAAGATAGGAGTGTGAATCGTTCCGGAAAGCCCTGACAACACAGAAGGAGTAAACTGCCAATCTCCCACGTTTTCCAAATAGCGAATCGCTCCATCGGTGTATCCAAACTGGCCGGAAATTAAGTCCAAGTCTCCATCTCCATCGAAATCCGCCGCTTGCACGTCAGTCACTCGCTCGGTCTGCTCTAGAACCACTCTACGTTCGAAAGTCTCGTCACCCCGGTTCTCCAAAACCAGAACACTTCCCACGTGGGCGTTGCTCGGGAAAATCACTCCCATCGAGGCCACCAGCAAATCCAAATCAGCATCTCCATCGAGATCTACGATCTCGACATGCGCTGGCCCCGGCACCTCCGACATCAACACACGCTCCTCGAAGCCTCCTTCTTCCACCCCCCGAGCCCAAGTGATACGGTTCTCCTGGGCATCGCAACAGATCACGTCCAAGAGCCCGTCCTGGTCTAAATCAGCAACCGCGACATCGACTAACCAAGGCCTACCGCTCCACGGGAAGCCCATGTCCTCTCGATGCCATTCGTAGCTAGCTGAACAATACAAAGACTCGGCACAAACGCCTAACGCCAACCACAAAAAAACAACGGGATTCCGTAGTGAAACCATATTTGGAAAAACAAAGGAATTTCCGAGCTTTTGTCCAGAACCAGACCAAGCGAAGTGCGAAAACTTGACCCTGCAATGGTTTACAAGTCTTAATCGCTACGCAAATGGGCAATTTCCGATACGTCACCAACTTGATAATCATCGTAACCGCCGCTTGGATACCATCCCTCCAATCTAAAGAGGAACATCCCTTGGACATTCCAAGGCCAGCAGTAAGCCATCTGCCAAACGCCTTCTCTCTTAAACTCGATGAAATCTATCACTCCCTCGCGGAGGACGCATCAGATCCCGAATTGTACGGAAAGCTGGGAATGCACTACCACTCCAACGGTTTTCTCGAAAGCGCGATCATAGCTTACGAACGTTCGATCGCTTTAAGATCGGACCATGCGAAATGGCACTACTACAAAGGAAGCGTGTTCCTTTTGCTCGGGGATAGCGCCAATGCATTGCCCTCACTACAAAAGGCTTCGCAACTCGCCCCAAACCACACATTCGTCACGCTTAAGCTCGCAGACGCGCGCTACAGCTTGGGACACTCAAGTAAAGCGCTGACTCTCTACGAGGAAATCAGCCAAAAACAGCCCGAAAATCCGCTCGCCATAATTGGTATGGCTCGCTGCCTAACAAATCTAGGCGAAACCGCCAGAGCTGAGAATATACTAATCGAACTATCACAAGAACATCCGAGCGCTTCGACGCCCTTCTCTCTTCTCTATCACTTGTATTCCAGAAGTGGTGACACTGAAAAACGCAACGCGGTAAAGCAGAAGATGAAGGGACTAGATAACATTCTAACCGACAACAATCCTTGGCTCGCAGAACTGAACGAATACTGCTACGACATCTACCGCCTAACTGTGATCGCCGATCAAGCGGAACGGTCAGGGAGTTTCGACAACGCGATCAAAACCCTGAGGCGAGCCGTAGCTTTGTCCCCAGATTCAGACGAAGCCTACTATCAATTGGGCAGGATGCATGCTCGAAACAACTCGAACACAAAAGCGATTGCCCATCTGCAAATCGCTCAACAGAAAAATCCCCACAATGTTGAAGCGAGCCAGTTGCTTGCGGAGACGCTCCACTTTCAAGGCAAAACCGAACAGGCGCTAGAGACTGTAAAGCGTTCCATCAGCCAAACTCCGAATTCCGAGCTGCTTCAACTACAACTCGGATTCCTGCTGCAAGAGAGTGGAAACAAAGAAGCCGCAATTACAGCTTATAGAAAAGCGATCGACATCGATCCGCAGAATCGCAAAGCGATCAAAAACCTGGGAAATCTACTGGTGGAGCAACGTCAACCAGAGGGCCTCGATTGGCTTGATAAGTATATCCGTATCAAGGGCGATGATACCGAGGTCAGAATATCCCTCGGAAACCTATACGCAAAAGCTGGAAACTTCTCGAAAGCAATCGACTATCTAGAACCAGCCTATCGACTCGCACCGCAAAACACGGATTTGCAACGAGCCCTTGCAATCGCCTACCTCAGGCTTGCTGTTGATCTGGCAAACAAGGGCAATATCGAACGAGCCATCGCTCGCCTCGAATCAAGCGTCGAGACCGACAACGACTTCACGGACGCACGGTTCAATCTGGCCCTGCTCTACCTAAATACTGGACAAGCGCCAAAGGCAGAATCCCATGCTAGAACGCTATTGGCAGCAACTCCGAAAGACCTTGAGCTAACAATTCTCCTAGCTCGCAGTTTGTCGATTCAACATCGCAACTCAGAAGCGATTTCGGTCCTAGAAGCATTCGAGTCCGAAACTCCAAACCTAACTCAGGCGGAAAAGGAATCGCTACGCACCGTCTGGGAGTCAATTAGACAGAACTAGAAAATTCATTCGTAGTCTTATGCCCGATACGGATTAGCTGCCCAGCGGCTTTATCCGCCCCCATTTGCGGATGTTTCGTTCAAGCCGCTGGCCAACCTATAACCCATACTAGAAAAAAAAGATTACTAAGCGCTCTCCAAAGCGGGCTGCTCGAGTCCGGGAGCAAACGAACGTCCAGGTATCCAATTACCTGCGACATGATAGCAAGTCGTTTCAGCAAGGCGTCCCCTCGTCCCGAAACGAATAAGCCGATCTAAGTGATCAATTCCGGTAACGCCAACACGGACACTTTCGTCCCTCACTCCTGCGATCTGGCCATCGCGACCATCGGTCTTCAGGCTCAAAAAACCAACATCAACGCCAGCTAAAGCATCGTATACGCTATCGTCATATCCAACAACGACTTCCAATTCGTTTTGCTCAACCCAAGCCCGTACTTCTTCAGAACTGGCCTCATCTCTGAAAAGCACGCAATAGGTGCAATTCGCTCCAAAACTCGAATACATCAACCCCTCTAAGATCCCCTTGCGCGCAAAATCATTGGCGATGCTATTCTTGTCTCCTGAAAGAACCAAACCAACCCGACGGTGTGAAGTAGATCGGATCGCCTCAACCACCTGAACCATCTCAGTCTTAACATCAGTATCGACACTATCAACCAAGCAAACGGTCTCGGAATCACGGATAGACACACAGGAGAAGCTATCCCAATTGAAAGCATCCCGTAGCTTTTCGTCATTCATCGCGACCAAGGCTACTCCATCTACTCCTCTGTGATAAAGGATACGGCTAATCGTAGATAATTCCCGCTGTGTCCGCACCGTGTGGGTTTCGAATTCATAGCCTAACGCATTTGCCTTCTGCCTAGCCCCTTCGATCAAGCTCTCATTGTCGTGCGACAACGACTCCTCCCTAGCGTACTCGATCAACGCAATACGAGCCCCCTCTTGAGCGACACGGTTCTTCCATCGAAGTGCAGCGATTTTCGAAAGCGAAGGGTCTGCTCGATATCCAAGTTCGTCAGCGATTGATTTGACACGGTCCCTGGTCTTGGAGCTGATTTCCGGCATTCCTCTTAGCGCCATCGACACGGTCGCTTTCGAGACGCCTGCCTCCTTCGCAATATCTGAAATTGTAGTTCTGGGCTTTCTCTGACCACTTGAACCTACGGCGGATTGAACGGGGGTAACCATAGTAAGATAGCAGTTCTAAGTTAAGATTTCGGGGTACGCTTCACAATATCACGAATCCGTTGCCGATAAACAACTTGAAGTCTTTGCATATTGTTGCACAAAGAGGGGGAGCAAACCTGCAAGCCACATGCAAAAGAGCCAAAACTCCAAACTCCAACCGGTTACCATGAAGGAGATTGGAATCGAAGCAGGCGTCTCTCAGTCGACCGTGTCGAGAGCCTTGCGCAACGACTCTCGAATTACGGAACCGGTTCGCGAGCGCGTCCAAGCGGCCGCCAAAAAGCTGAATTACCGCCCCAACCCTCTTGTCTCCGCATTCACCTCTCAAGTTCGCGGTTATCGCCGCTCCCCTACTCACGCGACGATTGGCTTTCTCTCTCCGTTCGGCAACCCGAGCGCGAACCATATCGATGACTACTACAAGGGAGCGGCAGACCGTGCCCGCGAATTGGGTTTCGAGACAGATTTGATTATCCTTCCCGAACTTGAACATTCCTGGAGCGCGGTTAACCGCATCATTCGAGCTCGCTCCATTCAAGGACTTCTCGTCCTCCCGGTCCCCCAAGGATACAGTATCGAAGAGTTAGACTTGAGCAGAGTGGCATCTGCCACCGTAGACCCAAGCCTACAAAAACCCGACCTTCATCGGGCAACGCCAGACTATTTCCATAGCATGGAACTCGCCCTCAACACACTCACCGAAATGGGCTACAAACGTATCAGCTTTTGCAGCTGGGATGAGGAGCAGGAACGTATAGGATCCCGTTGGCTTGGATCCTATTTTCGCTGGCAGCAAAAACATAAGATCCACCTCCCGCCGTACATAAGCTCTGACGATTGGGATGAGGAACCATTTGTTGAATACATCAATCGCGAAAAGCCCGACGTTATCGTTTCCAACTCGAGATTCTATTACAAAATTCTACTGAAGCATCAAATTCCCGTCCCCGATCGGATCGCCTTCGCTAGTCTCTGCGCCATGCAAGGAAACAGCGCCATGGGAGGGATAGACCAATGCGGACGACTAATAGCATCCGCAGCGATCGACCTGATCGTAAGCCAGATGTACCGCAACGAAGGCGGCATCCCGGAACACCCGAAGTCCGTATCAATTCGCGGCCAATGGGTGGACGGAGAGACCACGCCAAGAAAAAAACCTTAGACCACGTATCTAAATCTCAACTACGCGGCGGCGCCCCGGTGACGATTCGCCCTATGGTCTTCCCGCAGCTGCTTGCTGCTCTATCAATCTTCTATGCCAAAGTTGCCTTAGGCAACCGAGATTAACCTCTTCCGCTTGAGTTGAACGGCATCAGACTCTACTAAATTGCGGATCCCTACCTCCCGCATTTTCTAGGTCTATCCCCCTATCGACCCCAGAATGAGCACTCGTCCCAACGATTCCAACAGCGTCGTGCAAAACAACACCCAAAGTTCCGGTCCTGAGGAGCCCTCCATCAAAGAGGTGCTCGCATACGGATCTCCCGCACTCGGCGATTCGCTCGTTTCGCATATGCTTGGCGGCTTCGCGACGAGCATGCTGGTGGTAAGCCTCGAACTCAACGCCGCCTACATCAGCCTCATCATTGGGGCAAAAATGGCCATAGACGCCGTCACAGACCCTCTCATGGGCCATATATCCGACAACTGGAGAGGTCGACTTGGCAGGCGACGCCCCTTCATCCTGGCAGGAGGCCTGCTTGTCGGAATCTTCCTTTTCTTCACTTGGAATCTTCCCGTTGGCTGGAGCAAGGATCACGTGACGCTCTACTTCGCAGGAGGCGTAGTGGCCTATTCAATTTTCCACACCATCTTCATGGTTCCGTACACCGCCCTCGGAATCGAGCTCTCCCCCACCTACGATGGGAAAACCAGGGTCTATCTTTGGAAGACTCTATTTTCGCGAACTTCGACTTTCATCAATCCCTGGCTCTATCCGCTCTGCTTATCCAGTCTCTTTGTATCTGAATATCAAGGGGCAAAGTATGTCGCAGCAGGAGTCGCCGTGTTGGTAGCTCTCGGATGCGTTGCCGCATTCCAAAACTGCCAAGAGCGCTCTCATTTCAAAGCCGCGAAAAAGGAGCCCATAATCTCCTCCATCAAGAAGACGTTCAAGAATCCTCACTTCCTTAGAATCGTCGGTCTGTACGTTCTCATGATGGTCACGATCCAACTCTTCATCCAAGTCGGAGCGATCATTAACATCCAGTATGTCTTTGGTGGAGACAAGTTGGCCGGAGCCTCCTACACCGCCGGAGTCGAGACGCTCGCTGGCGTGCTCGTGCTGCTCACACTTCCAGTAGTCGGAAAACTCTGCAAACGACTTGGAAAGCACAATGCTCTAAAAATCGCATTTTGCCTCATGATCATCGGCGATATCATCAAATGGTGGGCGTTCACTCCCGAGTATAAAATGCTCCAGTGGGTCTATCCGTTTTGCTACTCGCTCGGCATCTCCAGTATTTTCGTGATTCTTGAGTCGATGATGGCTGACGCAGTCGATTACGACGAGTATCTCACTGGTTTCCGGCGAGAAGGAATCTACGGAGCAGTCGGTGGTTTCATAATGAAAAACGCGGGAGCTGGAGCTGGAGCGCTATCGGGGATTCTCCTCGTGATGGCGGGGTACCAGTCCGATCTAGGACACGAGCAAAGCGACTCGACCTTCATCTGGCTCCGTCTCTTCAACAGCATCATCCCGGCGGCAATGCTCTTGTGCGGGCTAGCCCTACTTTACAAGTATCCACTTACACGTGACGTAATGGATAAAGTCCGCCAAGAGGTCCAAGCCAGAAAAACGAAATGAATAAAAGCTTAGCCTGCGCCACGACTTTCCTTATTCTTCACCTTCTGAGCTTCGCAACTGCGAAACCGCTCAACATGCTTTTCATCGTTTCCGATGACCTCAGCGTAAATGCGCTGGCAGAGGCCGCTACGCCACATATAGATCGACTTGTCCAGGAGAGCATGACCTTCACAAAGGCCTACTGCCAGTACCCAGCTTGCGCTCCCTCCCGCAACTCTTTCCTCAGCGGAACACGGCCCGATAGAACCCAAGCCCAATGGTCACGACTGAGAGACCTTATGCCCGACGTAACGACGCTCCCCCAGTTGTGTCGAGAAAACGGATACTTCACAGCCTCAATTGGAAAAATATTCCACATAGGCAATTGGGACCGGCGTTGGCCAGAAAGCGACTGGAAAATGGGCGACCCCGAGTGTTGGGATTTTCGCATCAATTGCCCACCTTCTAACCAAGGCCGCCAAAGCAAACCTCCGTTTCCACGAAAAGGGGAAAAATTCACCTTTCCTGGATTAAGCGGTCCGATCGACTATGGAATGATCTCCTACGAGTCGGATCTCGCACAGGACGATGGTCAAGTGACTCAAGAGGCGATACGCCAGCTCGATCGCCCACGAGAAAAACCCTTTTTCCTAGGCGTTGGCTACCGACGCCCCCACGCCCCATTCGTAGCCCCGGAGAAGTACTTTTGGCCCTACCCTGAGAGCTCGATAGAGCTACCCTCCCCAGGTGATCGAAGTGACGCGCCCAGTTTCGCTTTCAACACTCGAAAAGCCAACTATGAAGACCCAGATTCGATGAAACGGATGAAGATGTGTTACCTAGCGTCAGTCTCCTTTCTAGATGCCCAAATCGGACGCTTGATCCAATTCCTCGAAGAACATGACCTCTACGAAGACACGGCAATCATTCTATTTTCAGACCATGGCTTCCAACTCGGCGAACACGGTGATTGGCACAAGAACACCCTTTTTGAAGAATCCCTCCAAGTTCCATTAATCATCCGCATTCCATCCATAACGACACCAGGTTCCTCAAGCGAAACGCCAGTAGCCTTAGTCGACTTGTATCCAACCTTACAAGAGCTTCTTAAGCTGCCGTATCCAAAACATAAACTAGACGGATTCTCCCTTCTCCCTCAAATCCGCGACCCTAATCAATTCGGCGCCGCTCGCCCCATATTCTCTCAAATCCGTCGCAACACGACAAAGCACGGAAGCATCGTAGCATATAGCGTACGAACAGATCGATATCGGTACAACGAATGGTGGACCAGCGAAAGAGCTCCAGAAATCCTCGCCACCGAACTCTATGACCTAGAAGAGGACCCAAACTCTGAAACAAATCTAGCAAGTGATTCCGGTTTTATAGAAACAACCCAACACCTTAGCCAACTGATCAGAAACTACAGAAAGCTCTAACGCGATACCCGCCAAAAGCGCTTCAAGGTCTTCTTTCTCATTCCTACCGTCTTAGACTCTAAAGAGCGAACGCTCTAGAGCGCGAGCCGACGCCTAGCCTGCACGCTTGCCATCGCAACTCGATATAAGTTTTACTTCAGGAATGCCTATCCTCCTTGCTTCCTGCATCAGGGCGAAACTGCGTCGGCTCCCCTTGATGGTCCTCGCCTCCGCAGCCGCCCTTACGGCCGCCCCAGGCGACCTCAAACTCGAAACGCTGACCCAAAAGAACGATGCAGCCTCTGGGCCTGGTTCGCGAGAAATCACGCGCTTCGAATCTCCCACCTTTCCCATAGCCATCGACGAATTTGGAACCGTCAGTTTCGCTGCACGCGTCGATGTGCGAGGAACAGAGGAATTCGGTTTCTATCGTTCCGCACTCCCCGGATCCGTTTCCACATTGTTTCAAAGCGATCAGGTCGTCCCAGGCGTCACGCAAAACGGCGACGCCTTAGAAGCCTCAGCCTCGCCACGCCGAGGCTTTTCCTCTGACTTCAGCGGAACCTTTCACGCCCTTACTGTAGTCGATCCTTTAGGAGGAGGATTTCTCTTCAAGACAACCGACGGAACGATCAGTCAGACACCGATCACGTGGCCCGTCGACATCTCCCAAACACGAAACTTCAAAGATGCCGTCGACATCTCCGACGGGCGAGGCACTACAAAAACGCGCTCTGCCGGTATTTCGGAAGATATCCTGGTCTCCCCATCCGGAACGCTCTACTGGAAGGTCTTCGATGGCATCCTCAAAGCCAGCACCAGCGACGACCTTTCAGCCGTCATGTTCGACGGCACCGCCGCACCAGGATTCGAGGATTCCGACAACGCGACCTTCGATACCCCCATCGCCCTCAGAGGCGTCGACGATTTAGACAACGTCGTTTTCCACACGCGTGTAACCAAAAACTCGGGCGCCCGCCACGCCGTATTCCGATACGAAGCCTCGAATGAATCCATCGTCCCCCTTTTCGTCGACACCGAAACCACCCTTCCCGACTTGGATGGAGGTTCCCCTGAAGTGGAACCAGAAGACGTCGTGGTACTCCCCGACGGCACTGTAGTGCTCCGTGTCAAACTCTCCTCCTCGCGGAGCGGATTCTGGAGGATCGGACTAGATAATTCCATCGAGAAAATCGCCGAATTCAACGACAACGGCTTCTTCCCAAACCAAACCGACGAGGGCGAACTTCACTTCCGCAATGTTCCTCTCGGCGACTGGGCCGTTACCCACAACGGCACCCTATTTTTCACCTCAGATCTACGTAGTGGAGCAAGCAATACAACCTCCGAAGGTGTTTGGAGAATCGATCCGGAAACCAAAGCGATCACAACGCTTGCCCGCGTTCCGTTCACCCGAGACGTTGACGCACCATCCATCGACCCCACGGATGTCCCAAGCAGCGACGCCGACTTCCGCTCCTTCGACAATCTCACCGCCGCCGGCGACGACAAGGTCGCCTTCACGGCGGAATTAAGCGACGGTACCGGAGGCCTATTTGCGACCGATCTGAATGGCGGTCTCATCAAGATCGCCCTCGAAGGCGACCCACTCGAAGGCAGCGCCATTCAGAACATCACCTTCACACCTGACCTCGCCGGAGAAGAAATCATTCTCAACAAAGGGACTTCCGGACTCAACTCCAACGGCGAATTGGCCTTTCTCGCCGATCTCGCCGACGGCGGCACTGCCTTGGTCAAAGCAAGCTACGAAGGAATCGTTCACCCCATCGGAAACATCTATATCTGGGATGGTGGAGCGGGCGACACCAACTGGCACACCGTCGTCAACGGCCGTTCGAACTGGACCGACTCCGTCGGCACTCCCTGGGACGAACCGCCTCCAGCTAACGGAACCTCGATCATCAAAATCGGGGACGAATTCATCGTCGAACTCCAAGACGAAGCCGCCCACGTTGCTCAAGTCGAACTCGGTGACTCGATCCTCGAACTGGGAGCGGAATTCGACTGCGCCACCACCTTCGAAGGATCGGACGGATCCAGCCTCATCCTAAGAAAAGGAAACATCAAGGGAGGCACGCTACATACCAAAGGCATCATCGCCAAAGAAGGGCCCGACAACGCATGGTTCGTCTGGAATAAGGCGACCATCGAGGAGGCCGATCTAATGATCGAAGAAGGCCACCTTCATTGGTGGACCAATCTCGTATTGATCGACGCATCGATCGTAGTCGACGGAGGTGGACTGGAAGCCGGAGGAAAGCTTCAATTCGAAGGCGATTCCGGTCTCGATCTCATAGCCTCGCCCGAAGCGGTCGAGTTCTACGACACCGTCGAACTCGTGCTAGGCACCGACGTTACATTTCAATTGAACCCCGAAACGCAGCTCGAAATCGGGGAGGCTGACTCCTTCGGAAACATCGCCATCCGAAAACTCGATCCTGACCTCCCCTTAGTGCGGACGCTTCAGCTCCAAGGCCAAGGCAAAGTCTTCGTCTACGACGACCTCCAACTCGCGCCAGGACTAACGCTAATTAACAAAATCGGCACCCTCGCCTCGCCCGGGCTCATCTTCGACACCTGGCTCGACGTCCTCTCCGAATACGTATCCAATATCGAAGGACGCTTCGAAAACAGAGGCGGCATGAAAATCGTCTCTGGCGGCGTAGCCGGCGAATTCCATAATTTCAGCCAACTTTCGATCACCAACCATACCAATAATAAACCTTCCATCCTCCTCGAGTGCGTAAATCACGGAACGCTATTACAGGATGGCGGCATCTCCACCAAACACTTCATCGCCAAAGCAGGCTCGGAACATCTCTTCAGTTCAAGCACGCCGCAAGAAGCCCTGCTCACCTTCGTCGCCGACGAGGACAGCCCAACCCTCGTTTTCGAGAAAGGTTCTTCGATAAAAGCTCAAAGCGGTAGCAGCAAACTCGTATTCAAAGGTAACCAAGCGCCCAACCTCCAAGCGGAAATAGACGTAAACAAGAACAGTAAAATAAGGATCCAAAAAGCGAATACAGGGCCCAAAGAAACGATAACGATATACGATGAAGGAGAATTGACCTTCGAAGACCTTAGATTCGAAAAGCTCACCCTTCAAGGCAATGGTTCCGTTCAACTGACCGGCGAAATTACGCCTCAATCAAGCAACGCACGCATGCGTATCGGAACCGGTGATTTTGTCGCCGACGGCGCAGTTCTCTACGGTATCGATCTCGATGAACTCGTAGTTCCGGAAGACGAAGATTTCTCCGATCCAGATGAAGAGACCTTTTGGGGAGAAGAAGATGTTCCCTACCTACTCAAACCATTTGATAAGATCCAACAGCGAGCAACTTTCCGCGAAACGGCCATAGCCAGAGGCAACCTCGTACACGCATCCGAGCAAACAACCGTCACCACCCGAGGCGAGAATAGACTCTACGGTCAACTACGGATTGAAGGGGAATGCGAGGTCCACGGAAACCTACTCGCTCCAGATAAGCTCTTCAAACCAACCGGTCTCAGCCTAGTGTTCAAGGGAAATTCTGAAGGTTTTTTCATAAGTAACTCAGGGAACCTGACCTTGTACAGCGGTGATGAATCCACTCAAATCGACACCCTTCTCACTGTTGGCTTCTCGAGCAAAATCACAGTCGCTGGTTTATCTCATGTGATTATAAATAGAATCCGTTTTGATCACTTGGACGACATCGGTTCCGTGGAACACAAACATCTGGGCGGAGAATGGGTGATTAGCGACTTCGCCGCCTGCGAAATCCGAGACGAGCGATACAGCGAAGGCTTAAAAACGATCAATGGCGCGGCCTCCCTAACCCTAGGACTACCTCACGAGTCACTGCCTTCCTTTGTAGATCTCCCGACGCGCATCGGCGACTTCAGCCTAAAAGGAAAATTGACCTTGATTGCCGCAGATCTCGATATTCACGGCGACCTGAACATAGAAGGCGGAAAGCTCATCCTCAACAATTCCACCGTAAACCTGAACACGCACTTTCTTAGAAACGCTGGCTCGATCAAAAAAAATGGAACTTCAAAAATCATTGGCGAAGTAGAAAGTCTTCGAGATCAAGTCCAAGGCATCCCCACCCTAGCTGGTAACATAAACATCGAAGGCAGCCTCACGACCGACGGCATCATCGCGCTCGGAGCCTCCCCCGGATCCGGCCTCATCACCGGCGACCTGAACCTCCTCCCCGAAAGCGAAATGCGCGTTGAATTCGCAGGCGACGAAGCAGGCACCGGTTTCGATTTTCTTGAAGTCGGCGGCACCGCCAACTTAGACGGAAAACTCACTCTGTCATTGATCGACGACTACCTGCCGGAAGCAGACCAAACCTTCCGTTTCATTCAGGCCGGTGAGGTCGACGGTACCTTCGCCACCATCGAGCAAGGCCTGATGGGACGTTCGCGTCGCATGGACGTCACCACCGACGCCGAAGGGCTTCTCGCCACCGCTCGAGAAATCTCCATCGAGAGCTACCAGGATTGGCGAACCCACTTCTTCAACGAAACAGACGCGGCCGATGATCTGATCAGCGGACCGACCGCAGACCCCGACGGCGACGGGACCTCCAATCTCCTCGAATACCTTTCCAATAACCTACCGCAACACCCCTCTTCGCCACCGTTCTCCCGATTAGAAGCCAGTCAGTCCGACTACCGTATTCGCCTATCCAATACCGTAAACGACTACCAAGCGATTTTGGAAACCTCGATCGACCTTCAAGATTGGCAACCTGCCCAAATTACCGAATCGAACGATACAGTGAACGGCGACACCACTCTCAAAGAGATCAGAGTTAGTGACCCCGAAAGCAAGCAACGTTTCTATAGATTGACTCTGCAACCCGCCTCTCCATAGGACCTGATACAGCCACTCGGGCAATGTCCAGAGTTCCGGTAGGCATCGCCTTAAATGGTTAGGTATCGAAGAGCGTCATAATCGACTTCTTCCTCAATATCCGTTGCCGACTAAATATAGCCCGCAACGTCGTTGCGCTCTGGGTAGACACAACACCATAAGAATGGGCTACTGGTATTTGCGAGTTACAACAGCGAGACTCGTGAATATCCTCGCAAGCTAGCAGTTGGACCGCTCCTCGAAATGCAGAGACTTCCTACGGTTCGCAAGGCTTCGGCAACAAGCCTGCGCATGCTTAGACCAAAATAAAAACGAACTACCAATCACCATTCTTGGGGCGAGTGTATTGCTCCACGTTTTTCTGGGGCAATAGCTTTCTCAACTCTTCTATTTTCGCTTTTTTTTCGGGATCCCCCGCCAAGTTAGTCCACTCGTTCGAATCGACGCGGTGGTCGTACAACTCCTCACTTCCATCTGCGTAACTGATGTAACGCCAGTCTTTCGTACGAACCGAGTGATTATTCTGAAAGAGAGTTGTGATCGCCGCATGCGGCCACTCCGATTCGCTATCCTCCAACAGAGGAGCCACACTGTTCCCTTCTAGTTCCGAGTTTTCCTCCAAACCGCAGAGATCGATCAAGGTTGGATAGATGCTTAACAACTCAACCGGTTGATCGACGACCTGTCCCTTCTCCCCTCCTGGAAGACTGATGATATACGGCACACGCGTAGAGCGTTCCCAGAGTGTCCACTTCGCCCAATGACGCTTTTCACCGAGATGGAATCCGTGGTCGGCATAGAATACAATGATCGTATTGTCCGCATGCGGACTCTTATCCAGGGCGTCGAGCACTCTGCCCACCTGCTCATCCGTCCAGCGGATACAAGCCAGATACGCACGCATCGCTTCGTACCACTTCTCATTATCATTCTGCTCAACCCAGTCCTGAGACGCTGGATACGGACTATAAATTATCTTCTTCGCATGCTCCGAAATATCATCGAGATCATCCGATTTAACCAACGGCAATTGCAGCTCACCCGCCAAATCCGGATGATTGTAGACCCGCTCTGGAGAAAAGAATGGGACGTGGGGTCGGTAAAAACCAAGCGACAGAAAGAAAGGTCGATCGTAGTTCTTCTCTAATTGGTCTATCGCCCACGATGCATCAGTGTAATCGGCAAACTTCTCTTCTTCGTAAGACTGTGGACCAAAGTCCCACAACCAGTGCATGTGATCAGGCCGATCAGTTTGTACAGGCTCATCATAGTCAATCCATTGCCCGGGACGAGGTCCCTCCACTTCAAAATCGCCCTTTGGAAGC
Organism: Pelagicoccus mobilis; assembly: GCF_016595505.1. Taxonomy (GTDB): domain Bacteria; phylum Verrucomicrobiota; class Verrucomicrobiia; order Opitutales; family Opitutaceae; genus Pelagicoccus; species Pelagicoccus mobilis. Next base: position 39,943 of record NZ_JAENIL010000021.1, read on the forward strand.
TTAGAAGCATGGTAAAGCTTCCCGGTGGTCATTGTCAGGTACCCGTTCTCGCCGAAGTGCCTTGGCATACTCACGTGCCGATTATAGAAGCGCGGTGTCTGGGCTGAGTTCGGTTTGTTGTCGTAAAACCCTGTAGTGGAGGGTCGCATACCGAACATCAAGCTCGTCCGCGAGGGGTTGCAGATCGGGGCTTGGCAATGAGCATTGGAAAAAAGGGTACCTCTTCTAGCAAGCCGGTCGATGTTTGGGGTTTTCGTGTCAGGGTGACCGTTGAGAGCGCCAATCCAGTCGTTCAAATCATCAACAGCGATCAAAAGTACGTTCGGCTTTTTAGCGCTTGCTTGAAGAAGCGGGAACAAGACGGCAAGAGACAGGGTACAAAGAAGCTTTTTCTTAAAGTGGCACTTAATGGGAAGCGAGAATCGATGAAAGGCTTTGCTTCATTTGAATGAGGTTTGGGAAACGGGGAGTGTTCGATACGGTAAAACTAAAGACTATCGTAACAGTCCTTAGTCGCCAATTGTTATCAACATTGTTGTAGCAACTTTTAAAATCGTCGCACAAAGGCGAAAACCGCACAATCGCTGTCATTTAGAGCTATCTTGCCTCCGGAATCCGACGTGTTTCCACTCTATGTCGGATGAACCAAAAATACCGCCCCGCAGCCTACGATGACATCCTAGATGTTGCTCTCGTCCTTCTCCGAAAGATTCACTCTTACATTCACAAAACCGTGACTACGGCCGAGTAATGAGTTTACTAAGGGTATTAACGTATGAGACTCCTTTACCGCGGGCTTCGAAATCCATTCCTCTCCGTCCTGGCAGCGTTGCTTCTACATGCATCAACGAGTGCAGATACCGTACTCGTTGAGGGCCCGATCACATTAGACGACTTCGGCAACGAACAGGAGCATACTGTTCAGATTCCAGATGACGTTCGGGACCTATCCGGTGCGCTCGCGATCAAGGTTACGGTCGAAAACCACTCTGAGACATACTGTCGAGTCGAGAGCTGGATCATGGAGAAATGGATGAATGTGAACAGCGCCGTCCACCTTCCCCCAGGTCAAGCCAGTGACCTGACTATATTCCTCACACGTCACAACGACTTCCTCGGCAACGCTTCCACACTGTTCCCTGAGATGCGGGCAATGCCAGGCGGAACTATCGTACACTGGGCGAGAATCGATCTAGAAAACGATCCTAAAACGATCAGTTTCACTGTGTTCGCGGAATCACCAGTCAATCTCGAGATTAGCAACATTCGCTCCTATGGAACTTACAAATCGCCGCAGGAGATGGCTGCACAAGACGACTTCTTTCCCTTCATCGACCAATTCGGACAATACAAACACAATGATTGGCCTGGCAAAATACACTCCGAGGCGGAGTTGCGTGCAACCATCTCGAAAGAGGATCTCGACCTCAATAATCACCCAACTCCCCCTAACAGAAACCAATACGGAGGCTGGGCGACCGGTCCTAAATTTGAGGCAACCGGGTACTTCCGAGTCGAAAAGATCGACGGCAGGTGGTGGCTTATTGACCCGAGCGGATGCCTCTTCTGGTCATATGGAGCTACGGGCTTCGACTTCAACTTCGCTGAAACAAAAACCGAAGGCCGAGAAAACTTCTTCGAGGGCCTGCCCCCAACAGGACGATCCCAAATTCGGGCAATTTGTTGATCCGAACAGCTCTACCTTCGGAGGGCGAACCTACGAGTTCGGACCATCGAACTTGTATCGCAAATACGGAGACAATTGGGTTGAACAATCAGCTAAGGTCTCCCTACGTCGAATCAAGAGTTGGGGAATGAACACGATGGGCTGCTGGTCCGACTCGAGACTGTTCAACGACCAGAACAATCCAGTCCCTTACACTCTTTTTCTCGGCTGGAGACTGCCAAGTCTGAGTGTCAATGCCGACGGAAGCACAATCGAATTTCCCGCCCCTTTCGATTCAGAGTTTCGCACCACCGTCTACGAGCGAATAAACGGCGCCAGAGATCTTCTTAACAGCGAGTGGTGTCTCGGATACTTCTTTCAAAACGAGTACCATTTCCGAAAGAACAACGGAGACACCCGCTACCGAGTCGCTTACGCTTACATGCAGGCAAGCGACAATTCCGATGCCAAAGAAGCTATCATTGGTTTTCTGCAAAAGCGTCATTCCAGTATCAGTGCCTTAAATACAGCTTGGGGCACTCAATACACCGGTTGGGCCGCAGTACGAGCTCTTGACGAAATCCCGTCAGGTGGAGACGCAGACGCGCAAGCATGGGAGGAAGCCTACGCTGATGAGCTCTACAAGATCATCAATGAAGAAGGAGACAAAGTCTCTCCAGCGCTTTTTCTCGGCTCTCGTTTCATCGCCTTTACCCCCGTCCACATGATGAACGCAGCGGCTCCGCACCTCGATGTAATCGGAATCAATTGGTATCGCTTCAGTCCGAACGACATCCACATCACATCAACTGATAAACCGATCATCATAGGCGAATTCCACTTTGGAGCGGTCGAACGTGGTTACTTTCACACTGGCCTAAGAGCTGTTGGTGATCAGGACGATCGAGCTGATGCGTTGTATCACTACCTTCGCGACGCTCTAGAGCATGAGAGAATTGTCGGAGCACACTGGTTTCAGTACCGTTCCCAAGCGGTCACGGGACGCAAAGACGGAGAAAACTTTCAAATCGGCCTCGTTGATCTGTGTGATGCACCGTATCCAGAGATCAGGACAGCTGCCAGATCGATCGGTAAAAACTTGTACCGAATTAGAGGAGCTCAGTATCTCCCGCCGGACCTCGACAAAGATGGTATCCCAGATTCAGTCGAGACCGCACACGGCTTGGATCCTAACAACCCCAGCGACGCTTCCGGCGACTTGGACGAAGACGACAAATCGAATTTCGTAGAGTTTGTCCTGGGTACGGATCTATCCGAAACGAGCCAATTCATGTCTCCGATCATAGCAGTGACGAGCACGAACTCCGAAGTCACAATCCCCGCAAAAGACGTGCAAGCAGGCCGGCGCTATCTCCTTCAGCACTCCCATGACCTAAACTCGGAATGGGCTCTTATTGATAGCTTCACCGCCGACAGCTCCACATCAGGCCCGCAAACCTACACCTTACCCAAAACCATTACAGATGGCTTCTACCGTATCCAAGTTGAACTGGTAGATTAGGTTCGACGGATTCAACTAGAGGCCACAACTCGCAATAGCCGATAAATAAAACAAATCAGCGTCCACAATGGGTCTTAGGAGTAACGGAATAGTCTATACAATTGGGTTCTGTCTGTTCGGGGGAGCAGCCTGCGAGCCGACTTCCTACGCAGCTGAGCACACCATAGAGCTTCAGTTTAACGAGAACTCCATCCACGATTCAGGCTTCGAAGGGGAGTTTAGTAATGATTTGGCAGCCACCACCTCTCGCTGGTTCAGAGCCGGAGAATCGAACGAAGCCGGCATCCAGTTTACGGGAGCTCACACGCTTAGCGGTTCGCAATCGGTAGTCTTTGGTGATTACACGAATAACGGATCGATAGCCCAAAATGTCGATCTACAGATCGACCCAACGAAGCACTACCATTTGTCGTTTTGGATACGTGTGGACGACTCCAGTGAAGACGACGCCCATACCAGCGAATCTTCGCTACAAGCAGCACTCTACAGCGCTCCGGAAAAGGGTGGCCCATATATTCACCGCGTTGATTTACTAGAGAACGCGACAGTTCCTGCTGGTGCGGGTTGGGAGCGCATGGAAGCAACGGTCAGCGGCACCGATCTCGATTCCCATGACGGCGAGTACCTACAGCTACGACTTTCAAAGGTGAACGAGAACTCCTCGCACAAGATCTACATAGACAATGTGTCGTTGATCGAAAAGGAAACCGCGAAAGCACCACACCCCATTAGCCGTCTCGTAGTGGGAGGAAACTTAGTCTACGATCATGAACCGGAATCAACGTGGGAGGACGGCACAAAGATCGAGCTGATGAAGCATCTGGGCATGAGCAACCTGCGCTATCCCGAAGGCGGTCAAACGCGGTTCTGGGACTGGGAGTTCCCGTATCATGATCACCCCTACCGAAACTTCTGGGACCCGGCTTACGAGGCAACTCTCACCGAGCAACGAAAAGCTGAACTGAAGGAGCAAAACGGTTACCGTCTGTCGCTCGACCGATTTCTTGAAATATGCGAGGAAACAGGTGCGGTTCCTTTGATTGGAATCAATATGACCCAAGGCTGGAAATACGACCGACTTCAAGACTCGGTCGACAAAGCAGTCCGCTTGGTGCAACTACGTAAAAGACAAAATCGACGGCCCTCGCTATTACTTTCTGTGCAACGAAGCCGGCAATAAGCCTGAGGACGCGACTCACGTTCCTGAGGAAGTCTACCCTACTCTTATTGATGACTACGCGATTCCCATCAAAGAGGCAGACCCACTGGGGAAAACGATCGTAAACATGATGCAGTGGGAAAGGATGGGAGAAATTATCCGCGATCAGGGCCAACATGTAGACATGATCGATTGGCACTGGTATTACTACAATGGCAGTTGGGGGTCTTTCAGGCCTGATCAGTGGCGTGATGAAGATTTCACTACAAATCGTTGGAATGACATATTGGCTAAGCTGGAAGATTTCAAATCCTGGAAGGAGCAATACAATCAGCCCCATATTACACTCGGCTTTAACGAATGGAACCTGGGTCGCATAGATGCGGAACGATGGGGAGGATCTCCTGGAACGCCCTACTGGCACGGATTGGTCGCTGCAGATATGATGATACTCGCCATGGAAAACAATATCCATATGGGATCGCTTTGGCCAACCTACTGGAGGACAGAAGATCCCGCTAAGTTCCGAAACCTCTTTGATCCCTCCGGCAACTATATCTCCCCTGCCTCTCACGTACTTAGGTCATTTTCAAACGCGGCAGGTGGAACGATTGTGGAACTAGACAGCCCTACTCCAAGCCGACTTAGAACCTTGGCTGTACGATCCGTAGATAATGCCTTCGTTGATCTCTACTTCCTCAACAAGGACACCTCAGCAATGAATCTGACGATCGAGTTGCCTTTCCCAGTTGTCGAAATGACAGTGATGAAATACGAGCAAGGCGCGACTGAAGAAGACGTTGATGTTTCCCAAGAGCAGCATGCCGGAAATCGCTCTCAACTAGAGTTGTCCCTTCTCGATACCAGTTTCGCTCATGTACGCTGCAGACTGCCGAGCAATATCTCAAACTTTGAAATCGTACGCGAAAACATGGATGACGCGACCACAGCTGATAATATGTCCACTGGTCCTTACCCAATGAATACATGGCACCAGCAAGGATCTGCTGCGTGGAATACTGAAAACACCACAACGTCCGTAGAAGTGGGCGATTTGGATACATTCGTAGGCAATGAGCTACGCATCGGTTCCCCTGACGACGAAGTGGTAGTCCTCTTTTCCACTGCTTTACCGATTCAAACAGGCTAGGACTATACCGTACGAGGAAAGTGGATGATCGATGAGGTGCACGATACACACAAGGGCTTCATTGTGGGGCTCGCAGAATTTTCATCGACGGACGGCTCGTTAGTTCAGCGTATAGCAGACGACACGAACACTTTCGGCAATACCAGCGATCCAACACCAGGCGAACGTGGTTTCTTTGAAGTAACCGTAACATCCGAAGAACTAGCATCCAAAGGCGTCGGCCCGGGCAATCGAATTGGTATCTTCATTCATCGCAACAATGGAGATCCCTTGTATGATGGTTCTACTACAACAACGAACGACACCTACTTTATTGATAACGTTTTCTTAGACGTCAGCGGTTCGATCAGCATGCTCGAGCAGTGGATGACTAACAATCAAGTTGCTAACCCATTGTCGGACTCCGATGGAGATGGTATGGATAATCGAACGGAGTACTTTTTCGGCGGCAACCCGACCCTCGCCGATGCGTCAGAAATCCGACCGCACTTCCGTATGGTGCAGGATGAAGAGAAAGACTGGATCGAACTCGTCTATCGCAAGCGCAGCAACGCGCAACTTGGACTGGAATACTCAATAGAGAGTTCCGCTACCCTAACAGACTGGAAACACATCGGGATTGTTAATCAGGATACCGAGGTCATCAATGGTGAAATCAATGCAGTCACCAGCCGAGTCAGTATGGAGGAACAGCCCGCCAGATTCCTTCGCTTGCAATTGATGGAACCCTGATCACGGGGGTGTTTCCATTATTCTGCTCAGCAGCAACATTGCCTTAATCACTGCAATAGCCCCAAACGGAAGATCAGTGCAAACCACACTCACTCTAGTAACTGATGATTCGCTTTTTAGTAGCGGGCAAACTTAGAGTTCTTTGCCCAAAGACCCTTTCCGTAATCCCAACCTTCGCGGACCTTTTCAGGGCGAACGTATCGATTGAGTTCAGGTCGATTGGTGATCCCCTTCTTCGGATGCCATTCGATGCGGCCGCCGAAACGAGCTGCCAGGACACCGATCAGCATCATCTCCGTATAAGGTGCTGCATAATCAAAGTTTGCTCCTGGTTCTGGACCTTCACCCTTAATTGCACGAATCCACTCCTTGAACGGCCCACCTGCAACGCGCTCGTACGTTTCTTCTGGATACCCTTCAGCCTTGAACGCTTTCATCGTCTCCTTGTCGGCAAGGCGAGGATTATTCGAGCGATTATCCGTGTACCCCACCTGCTTGTCTCCAAAGTAGAGCGTTCCACGGTTTGGAAGCTTACCCCAGCTCCATGATTCAGGGGCCTTCGGCATAAAGCTACGATCACCATTGTGCCAATAGAAAGTACACGGAGCTTTGCTACCGCGCTTTTTGAAATCCCAACGAACTGTGTTTCCATCTGGGACCATCCAATCGTTACCGCCTTCCTTTCTGATTAGCTCCACAGTAACTGGCTCGAACAAGTCGAGTACCCAAACGGGAGCATCAGCGATATGAGGCATCCAGTCGCCGAATAGTCCGTTTCCAAAGGCGTTAAAGGGACGCCAGCTCTTAGGATGATAGAGTTCGTTGAAAACCGTTCCCGCTTCATTTGGACCAAGCCACAAGTCCCAGTTCAAAGAGCCTGGGATCGGTGACTTCTTCGGCGGGTACACATCGGACTTGTGGAAGAAGGAACGACCTTCAGCGAAATCCCTCCACTTCGGCCCCTCGATCCAAGAGTGAACCTCGCGGATTTGGCCAAAGACGTCAGCCTCGTACCATTCCTTCATTTGGCGGATACCGTTGAAGGTGTGCCCTTGCACAGCCATATTGGTGACAACCTTATACTTCTTCTTCGCTTTCTGAAGTGTCCTAGCTTGCCAAATGTTATGCGTAAGCGGTTTCTGGGTACACACATGCTTCCCCATCTCCATGGCATGCATAGTCGCTGAGAAGTGGGTGTGGTCAGGGGTGTTGATGCAGACGGCGTCGATTTCCTTCTCCATCTTATCGAGCATCACACGGAAATCTGCGAACGTTTTACACTTTAGAAGATGCGGATGGTTATCCGCGTGCTGATGAAACATGCTAGAGTCAACATCAGCCAAAGCTACGATGTTCTCGTTCCGACATCCCCCGTAAGCCATCCCAGCGATATTGCCGGCTCCGATCATGGCAACGTTTAGGCGGCTGTTGGCTGGGGCTCCCGCTTTACCAATCGCAAAGCGAACCGGTGCAAATGCAGCAGTAGCAAGGGCAGTTATTTTGACGAAGTTTCTTCGGTTGATTTTAGTCATATCTAGTCAAAGTAATTTAATGTTCTAAATCTATCCGGGCAATAGCTCCCCTATCTGTTCAATCTGTAGTTAGATCCTTGATGCGGATGTTTCGGTACATAGAAGAACCGCCTTTCTTCCAGCGACCTCCCGGATGTACTTGGAAAGCAATTGAACCCTTATTGCCCGTTATCGCCTGAACCTTCTCGCTATCCCAGGCGGATTTCGCGTCCCAATTGCCCGAATTCTTACTCCTCAGGCTTGGAGCACTGTAGGTGCTCCCATCCAGCTCCATAATCTTCACACCATTGATCCAGGTAGTGATGTGAGGAGCAGTACCAACACAGCGTATTTTGATCTTGTTCCAGTCGTCGACCTTCCAGGTTTTGTTCCAACCTTTAGCATCGATCGCATAGATGAGCCCCTCTTTCTCCACTGCGTCGTAGACATCTTTCGCCTTAACGACTCCATCCACTTCGTTCAATAAGATCGGTCGGGAGATATATCCACCTGTGCCTTGTCCAAAAATGAATCCTACCGATCCGTTTTTGAGATAATCATTCAGAATCTGAATACCTTGCCCTTTTTCATTGCAACGTAGGAAGATCCCAGAGTCGCAGCCCCAATCTGCCTTGATCTCCATAGTGAGCTCAAAGTCGCCATACTTACCATCGCTGAGTAGCAAGGCTCCTTTTTTGTCCGGCAATTGGAAACAGTGAAGAGCACCGTCCTTGGCGAAGAAGTTTCCACTTTGAGCAGCATACTTGTCGTTCTCGAACGACTCCTGGTGATGCCATCCATCAAGAGATTTTCCGTCGAAAATCAATGTTCCCTTCCCAAAGGCTGACAAGCCTCCTGTAGCGAGAGCTAACGATAAAACAATTGTACTAACTTTCATATTACGCAATTCCTTCAATTTCCCAACCTTCCCGGTAGGTCTTGGTTACGAGTCGATTGGCTTCCCTGTTATTCTTAAATCTCAAATTGTTCACGTCCCACTTCAGAAGCTTATTTGGAAAGTGAGTTGAGAGGGCCCCAAGCAAAACGATCTCCGTCAATGGTCCTCCATAGTCGTAGAAATCCGCTAACGGCTTCACGTTTTCGCCTTTAACAGCCGATACAAAGTCACGGAAGTGGTCGCGTGGAGGAAATTTCGGGTAACGATAGGATTCGTATTTCTTCTGAGGATACGGAACAGGAAGCTTCTTAAAGGGCACCATCAAGTGACCTTCCGTCCCCACATATATCGTTCCCTGCTCCTCCATCTGATCTCCAAACACATCGATGATCTTTTTTGGAGGCAGCGCTGCACCATCCGACCAAGTCACCTTCAAGGTTTCGCCTTCGGTCATGTCACTCCCCGGGAAAACGTATTCAACCTTTTCATTCAGCGCCCAATTGCTCGCGTTCGGCTGAGCTCCGACCGACTTTACCGTCAACGGGTAATGTGCATCCAAAGCTCTGAAAACCGGGCTAAGTATATGGCAGCCCATATCACCGAGCGTCCCGGTTCCAAAATCGAGACGCTTGCGCCACTGTCCCGGAACATAGTACTTGTCACCGATGAAGGATCGCGATTCTGCAGTTCCTAGCCATAGATCCCAATCCAGGGTCTTTGGTACGGGATCCTTTCGTTGAGGCAAAGGAGTTGGATCGCCCCACTTCTTGTGACAAAATGCATGGACTTCCTTTACCTTACCGATCACTCCATCCTGAAGCATCTGGACGGCCAAACGCTCATACATCGAAGATACGTATTGCGAGCCCATCTGGGTCACCAAACCTTCGGACTTGGCGAACTCCGACATGTAACGTGTCTCCTTCAGAGTGTGGGCGAGCGGTTTTTCACCATAAACAGGTATCCCCATTCGCATCGCTTCAATGGATACAGGGCCATGCATATGGTCTGGGGTCGCCACGCAAATAAGATCGAGCTCGTCGCCTTCCTTTTCCAAAAGCTCACGCCAGTCCTTGTAGACTCGAGCGTTGGGATACTTCTCCCGAGACTGCTGCGAACGGACATCATCGACATCCGCAATAGCAAGCAGGTTGAGCTGCCCAGTTCGCATCAATCCATTGAGATCCGCCGCACCTCTGCCACCGACTCCTACCGCTGCGAAGTTGAGTTTCTCATTCGCGGATACACCTGGCTTTGCGATTCCAAACAACGGAACCGACATCGTCGTCGCCGCGACTGTCTTGATAAATGAGCGTCTACTTCTCACGCTAATTCTACTCGCTCCGTATCCAGCCTATAACTCCCGGATCTTGATGTTCCGGTACCAAACCGGTGCTCCATGATCCTGAAGCCAGATGGTTCCCTTAATTTTACCGAAGGTATCCAGATTCTCGAATTTGCTCCGTTCGAACTCTTTAATCCACTCAGGACTTCCGACTTCGACATCGACCACTTTCACGCCATTCAACCAGTGCTGGAGGCGTTTCCCCTTAGCCACAATCTTGGCCGAATTCCACTCGCCAACCGGCTTGGTCGAGTCGTCCGTCGAACGCCCGAACAAATCGAACATACCCGCCGCTCGCGAACGATTCCAATCGCGTTTCCCCACCTGCTTCGCGTCGTCTAGAACCTGATACTCGGGACTCCAGCCCTCAGCCGAGCGATAGAAAACTCCGCTATTCCCGTCTTTAGAAATCTTCCACTCAAATACCAATTCGAAATCAATGAAGGTCTCTTTAGTCGTTAGGGATCCACATTTCTTACCTGCTGGGCGACTCACCACGCCATCTTCAAGAACCCACTCCCCTGGAGTATTCGCGGTTTGGGTCCACTGATCTAGGTTTCCGCCTTCCAAAAGATCAATCCATGGCTTTTTTGCAAAAGCAACAGGCACGGTTACCAATGCCAAAAGCATGGTGCCGAAAAACAACACATCACGCTCTTTTCTTATGGAACAAGTCGCTCGGGGGTAAAACATCAACAAACCCTTTGCCGGCTAGCTAAAAACTGGGGCAGCGAAAATGGATAAAATTTGAATATTCTCATAAACACCGAAAACAGCTCCTGTAAGGATGCCGATTGCGGCATGGCGAGACTCCATTACGATCATGAGGACAATTTGGCTAGCCCGTCTGAAGAGTCTGCTCTTTTGCAACACAACAAACCGCTGAAGTAGCACACAAAACGACATTCAAGATTCGAATACACATCCTTTGGAGCCTCGGTTTGGTTCACTTACTAGCGGCCGAAGCACGGCGTAGCAACTCGTCACGCATTTTCGGTGACCATTTATGAAAAGCTACCTCGTTTCGTTTCTCAGTTTCAGGGTCATTCGTGCCGTTGCTCTTAAGGTCACCAAGCCCGACTCCCCAATCGCCAAGCAGCACCCAGTAGGTTGCGGAATCAGAATCGTCGACCGTCTTCTTTCCCTTCAGGTATTTGCCCGTCACATACACAGTCCCTAAGGCGCTACCTTTGAATTGGTCATAGTATTCCTTCCCTCGAGGGCTCCCTTCAACAATACCGGACTGTCCAATTGCGGCACATTCATAAAACCTTACATGCCCGTTTAGAGCTTGTAGTTTTAAGTAGGCAGCAGCATCCGCATCGTTGAAAGCGTTGTGCACATGATCGGGCTTGTCCATCGTCCCGACGTGGAAATACGAACTGGTCCAGTGCGATATGAACCGCACCTTCTCGAGAAGGTCATATCGATCAGTGGACACGCAATGGTTAACAAAGACCGCCGCCTCCGTAAGCATCCCCCAACAAAGGACATTGATCAACTCATCGCTCTTTTCCACCTCCTCAAACAAGGCTTGTACTGAACCGTATTGATCAAGCGATAGGTAGGCCTTGCTCTTGTCATACTCCTCTCCGGTGGACCACAAGAATGATTCAACAAAGCGAATCGACTCTGGATAACCGCCGATATTCGCGTTCAGTTTAGGCAGGTCTTTTTCGTATGCAGCGCCGAAGTGATCCTCCGCCCATTGCTTCATGCTAATCTTCTGCTGTTCCGCATTGGCATTCGCATTCCCGCCGACAACAATTCCCAGAGTATCAAACATGTTCGCCATCAACAGGTATCCAGCAAGCGCGGACATATCGTCCGGGTCAGTGATGTATTTCCCGGGTGCCCGCTCTAGCCTTTTGTCAGCACCATCGCTCAGTATCCAAACCTTCGGCTTACCTTCACTCGCTGAAGATAGCACCATAGCGGACGTGACCCATATTAGAGCACCCATTTTCAGAACTCCCCTTAAAATGCGCTCCCTCCAACAATAGTTCAAATGGAGGGACCGGCTCCCGCCGGTCCGTAACGTTAATCGATAAGCTCTCAAACTCGTCATGTTTCCTCTCCTATAGAGCCTCATACCTAAAATTACTGAATCCGATCTCTCCCTCGCCCGTAGCGAACAATCCAATACGCACACTCAAATAGTCGCCGAGAGCATTGTGGTCAAAAGAAGCCACTCGAGCAGAGCGTTCCGTTTTCTCCCATGTATTGCCGTCTAAGCTTCTATAGAAGTTCACCGTTCCAGCTCGATTCTCCACTCGCAGAGATATCGTCTGCTGCTCGGAGAATTCTTCGATCTTCCGTAAGTGGGCTTTGTTGGAGAAATACAGCTTCGTAGGGCTCGCTCCGCATGCTGTATAAGCTCGCTCATTATAGAATAAGGTCAGTCCACCAACAGCGCCCTTCTCCAGAGTTACATCCACTTGCACTCGATAGGACTCATGCTTAGCCTGGCAGGTCACCGGATAGGACTCCCCTGGGTTCTTACCTCTAGCCTTCAAAACAAGACTACCGTTCTCCACGCGATAGCGTTCCGGATCGGCATCCTTGAAAAACTGCCACTGGAAGCCCAATTCATCGCCCACAAAATCGTCGGAAAGCGGAAACACGATTCGCTTTGAATTTGGCAACGGACGTTTCATCGGACCGTCGACTGTAGTCTCTCCTGGCACCTTAAACCATCCATCATCTGTCCATTCGAGCGGTTGCATCAAGACATGGCGACCTCGTTGGGAGAACCCGTTTTTGTATCCATGAAAAACAACCCACCATTGGCCGTCCTTGTCTTCGAAAGGCGTGCCATGCCCAGTAGACCACCATTGTTCGGATTCATGCTGAGTCCTGATGATTGGATTGTAAGGTGAATTCTCCCAAGGACCGATTGGTGATTTTGAGCGTGCGGAAACAACCATATGCCCCGTTGCTGGGCCAGCCGTTCCACCCTGAGCTGTTGTCAGGTAGTAATACTCCCCTCGTTTCATTAGCTTTGGCGCTTCCAAACATTTTCCTTCCGCCACCCATTCTCGAGGAAACTCCCAACCGTCGTATCCATGTTTCATTTCACCGGCCACCGACAATCCGTCATCAGCAAGCTGGATATAGTGACCGTGATTCATATGTAGCCACCGCGTTCCGTCCTCACCCACGACATGCCCCGGATCGATTCGGCCGATTTTCAGGTCAATCGGATCACTCCATGGACCTTCGATAGAGTCCGCCCAAATCACCCAATTGGTCTTATTCGCAGGAAAATAGATGTAATATCGTCCGTTGTGTTTGATCAAATCCGGCGCCCATATGGATCCTATGTTCTCGGTGACCGCATAGGTTACTGGAGTCCAATTGACCAAATCGCTGGAGCGCCAAATAGGTAATGACGGATAGTAGTGGCATGTGGTGAATACCATGTAATACTCATCGCCGTCCAACAAGATGCTCGGATCCGGATAATCGCCAGTGAAAATCGGGTTCTGAAACATCCCCTTCTCCTGCGGAGGATTGATTTGATACTGTGCAAGCAGTGCACCCGGAAGCAGGAAACCAAACAAGATCCACTTAAGCTTATTCATATCTACACTCTAAGGTTGCGACTCTTCCCCTCCTCTACTTCTGTCAGCGGGCTGCATTCTTTCCCTTCAACGGTGCCTTGGCTTCTGGATGCTTCGCCAAAATCGCTCTCATTTTCTCGAGCACCTCTGGGTGAGTCATTGCGATGTTCTTCGTTTCAAAGGCATCCGCTTTGTAATCATAGAGTTCATACTCGGCTTTGCTTTCCGGTGCTCCGGCCTCTTTCCACTGTACCATACGGTAACGCTCAGTCCGGATCGCTCGACCGACGATGTCTTTGCGATTGAATGAATGGTAAGCGTGGTTGCGGATCGATTTCCTAGGGTTCTCCAGCACTGGCACGAGGCTAGCTCCATCAAGTCCTTGCGGGACCTCGGGAGCCGGCAAACCGGCGAGTTCTGTCAAGGTTGGGTAGATATCGACCGTCTCGGCGAAGGCTTTCGTGCTTGTCCCCGGATTAGCGATTCCTGGAGCAACGAAGATCAGCGGGATGCGGTTATCCTGCTCGTAGTTTGTATGTTTCGTCCAACTACCATGGTCGCCAAAGTGCCAACCATGATCCCCCCAAAGCGCGATAACTGTATCATCGCCCATTCCCAGACGATCGAGTTCGTCGATCACCCGTCCGACCTGCGCATCCATATAACTTAGCGAAGCGAAGTACGCATGCATCAGCGTGCGGGCTAATTCCTCGTCTTGGCCTACACCTTCGGATGGCACCGGAAAATAGTTGGCGACTTCGCCACCTGCGTTTTTGCCAGCATATTCAGGTGCACCGTCAGGCAAGGCATGCCGTTCAGTTAGTTTAAAACCGCTCGGGTCATAAAAATCCCAATACTTCGTAGGCGCATTGCAAGGAAGGTGTGGCTTGGTGAAGCCTAGAGCGAGAAAGAAGGGTTCGCCGCTCTTCTTAAATTTTTGCAGACGCTTAATTCCCTCTAAAGCGATTCGCCCATCGGCATAGGCATCGTCATCTACATCCGCCTTTTCCCACGCTGCACCTCGAGGTAAACTCCTAACTTCGTTCAGTCGTTGATTCGAGAAAAAGGCCTCTTCACGCGTCAGCTGCCCACCCGTACTTTCCTCGAGGACGTAGTCGATAACCTTGTCCTTGTGAAAGGGCACACTCCACGACTCGGGATCACCATAGTTACCGTGCCCGATATGAAACACTTTGCCAATCCCTTCCGCAGTGTAACCGTGCTTCATGAAGTACTGGGTCAAAGTAACTGCTTCCGGAACAACCATTCGGAAGCCGTGACGCAATCCGTAGAGCCCCGTTGAAGTTGAGCGAAGCCCAACCATCAGGTTGTTACGCGAAGGGGCACAAACCGCTTGGTTGCAATAAGCCCGATCGAAACGGATACCACGCTCCGCCAATCTATCGAGATTCGGTGAAACTACATGTTCTGCTCCGTAAGTTCCAAACTCAGGCTTCAAGTCGTCGACCAGGATCAAAAGCACGTTCTTTTTCGCTTCGACACTAGCAGCGAACAAAGCGATGGAGGCGACAAGAAAGGCTCCTTTTTGTAGTAATACTCTCATTACACGGAAATCAGCTTATCTCTCGAAGGACTCACGATTCGACTTCAATTTTGTACACGATCGCAGCATCTCCTTCAGCAGGCTCTAGCTTGGGCGAAGTTAGCTTCAATCCGCCGCGTACTCTCTTCCATTTAATCGTCTCTTCGGAACCGAGGACTTCGACCGATTTTACTTCGAGTTCCTTTGCTTCATCGGCAAACACTTCCAACAAGATGTTCTCCGCTGGTCCTGGCCAACCGAGCTGTATCGCATAAACCGTATCCGCCTTTCTAGTATAGCGAATATCTGCTGAATTCAGATCATAGAGACCGGCCTTTATTTTGCCGTAGTTATTCCACTCGTCCTCAGGATCGCGTTTTAGCGTTGTCGGTCCCTGTCCAAACGCCACAAAGGGGCGTGTTGAGTAAATGGCTTCACCGTACAACTGGAGCCAATCCCCGATCGCTTTCATCGAAGCCACCTGCTCTTCTGGAATGATCCCTTCAGCCATAGGAGCAGCAGACAGGATCATCACTCCGTTTTTGCTCACGACCTCCGCGAGAATCCGAATCGCTTTGCGAGGATCGATCGAACCACGCTTGTCTTTGTTGTAGGCCCAGCCGGAACCAATCTGAAAATCAGTGACCCAAACCTCAGGAGCTATATCCTCAATCGTTGCGCGTTCGAGATTCACGACTGCAACATCCGTGGGGAAATACGTACCTTTTGTATTCACAACCACATCTTTGTTCAGCTCTTGGGCCTTGTTAAAGTAGTTCGTCAAAAACTGCTTGCGATGCCCCTCGGATAAGAAACGAGGACCAAAATCCATCCAGAGATAGTCAGGACAATGTTCCTCGATCACCTCGTTCAGTTTTTCCAACCACAAATCCTGAGCCTCGTCGTAAGGCAAATTGCAATACAGCTTTTTGTACTTAGGATCTTGCGGCACTTCACAATCCTCATAAGCAACCAAAGTCTCACTTGCCGGTCGCAACCAACTCGTCTCTGGCTTTGGATAGAACATCATGTGGAATCCATGGTGAAACGTGGCCATGAACTTTATGTCACGCTTCTTCACCTCGTCAGCGATCTCTCCAACAACATCAATCCCCGGCCCCATGTCCTTGGAATTCCAAGGATTAACCTCACTTTCCCACAACGAGAATCCATCGTGATGCTCGGCAATCGTTCCAATGAATTTCGCTCCCATGTATTCAAACTGGTCGACCCAATCCTTAGCCGAAAAGGCATCGGCCTTCCACTGCGGCACGAAATCGTGATAGTGAACATCCCTACCGTAGGTCTTGGTGTGGTATTCGTAGATGTCTTGCCCCCACTTCTTCCGCCGATCGTACTCGTACATGAAGCGTCCGTACCACTCGTTCCCATTCCCGGGAACGTTGTAAACGCCCCAGTGGAAGTAGACCCCAAGTTTTGCGTCGGCAAACCATTCGGGAACCGCGTTGTGCTTCTTCAAGCTTTCCCACTCCGGTTCATACCTCTCTTCACCGTGTGACAAAGCAGTTGAGACAACTAAGCCTACGAAAACCGATAATGTTCTCATTTTCATACCAGCTAGAGTTTAGAGCTTATTTCCCATCCTTCGGGTGGATGTCCAAGACCTCTGGGGGTCTGATGTCGATGGGACGATTAAACGGATTCCGAGCGGCAGGCATTTCGTTCCGGAACGCGATGTATTTTGCGAAAATATCATCCATCACTTCCGGATTCTCATGCATCACGTTTCGGGTCTCCCCCAAGTCCTTTTCCAAATCAAATAGGTGGTGCACGTTGTCTTCGATCAAGAGCTTCCACTTCCCCATGCGAGCCGCCCCCATGCGATTAGCGTACCAAAACAGAGTCTCATGCGGTGGCTCCGAATAATAGCCCTTCATCCAAGGCAATAGATTTACCCCATCAAGATTAGTGTTTTCAGGGATCTTAACTCCTGCAGCCGCACAGAGCGTTGGATACAAATCCATAGTACTCACTGGATTCTCGATCACTGCACCTTCTAAGATACTACCTGGCCACGAAACGATGTAAGGAACTCGTATACCGCCTTCCCAAAGACTGCCCTTGTATCCATTGAGTGGAGCACATTGCCCGATCAAGTGATACGGCGTATCTTCGGGCCACCAATCCGGAATGCCGAGATGCGTCGGATTCGCAGGGCCATTATCGCTAACCACCACCACAATCGTGTTTTCGCGCAGCCCTTCCTCCTCCAAAGCGTCCAGAATTTTGCCGATATTCTCATCGATAGAAATGGCCATCGCAGCGTATAGCTGCATCACTTCCGATTCTAAATGGCTGACCATCTTCTTATGCGACTTCTTGGCATGAAACGGACTGTGCACCGCATTGAAAGGCAGATACAAGAAGAAGGGCCGATCCTTATTCGCTTGAATAAACTCTACACTCTGACGCCCACAGCGATCTGTCAGATACTCATCGCCTTCTCGCTCCGGCCCCCACAGCATCATTTCAAAACCGCCCTTTGGCTTAGGGACGCCATCCACACCCTTATAGCTGCCGTCTGGTTCCGGAAAGAAGTTGGAACCGGCAGAGGTCAATGAGTACTCGTAGTCAAAAGTCGTCTTAGGGTAGCTCGGCAGGTTGAATTTGCCTACGATAGCAGTGACGTAACCCGCCTCAGAAAACGCTTGATTGATGTACTTGTGCTCTGGAGGAACGATGCTCTCACCTTCTCGATGCTTCAGTTTTCGAATGTCATGGTTCCACTGGATACCAAAACGTTGCTGGTGGCTACCCGTCAACAACCCGTGTCGGCTCGGCGAGCACACCGGGGCTGAAACATATCCATCGGTGAACCGAATTCCTTCTCTGGCTAACCGATCGATGTTCTCCGTTCTGAACGCCGTACCGCCATAACAAGAAGGGTCCGTATACCCCATGTCGTCGATGTTTATGAGAATTACGTTAGGTCTCTCGATCGCGCCTTTTTGATCTCCCCAGACAGGTGCACAACCAAGCGTAACTACCAAGAGGACACTCGCGATCCTCCCAAAAAAATAAACAATCTGATTCGTTTTCATATTTTCCGTTCTACTTTTACCGCAATTCACGGATCGTCTGCTTAATAAATTCTACCTCAGCTTTTCTGTAGGGCGTACCGTCGCTTCGAAAGATGTCGTGAAACCACAGCGGAGGATCCTCCGGAGCAAGGGCAGGATCTCCCGTGGGGATAGGAGAGGCCTCTCCCTTAACGAGCTTTCTACTGCTCCACGGCCACTTAGTGCCCGACTTACCGTCGACAAGCCCCCAGTTCCAACAGGCAATGTTCGCCTCCTTGAAGATAGGAAGGCACAATTCAAACGTATTGCCCGTCGATCTAGCCATGTATTCAGTACACCATACAGGTCTTCCATCAGCCTCGCGGATCGCAGTTTCGACGGACTCCTTGAAGGCGTCAGGTTCCATATAGGTGTGAAAACTGTAGATGTCGCTGTTCTTAGCGTTCATCTCCCTTGCTTCCTGGAGCGAGCTTCCTTTCACGCATGCCGTCAGCGGCTGACTAGGCCTGACATCCCAAGCCCAATTCCATGTATCTCTCAACAGCTTCAAGGACTTGTTCTTTCCATGACCTGGCTCGTTATAAAGGTCCCAACCAAGCACTCGGCTATCGTCTTTAAAGCGAGTCAGAACGTTTTTAACATACCGCTCTAGTTCTTCGAGGCCCTCCTGTGAATGGGTGCCTCCTTCATAAGCTAAGTTGAAGTGGTATCCAGGACTTTGCTTCCAACCGGAGTTATGGACACCTGGAATCAGCTCTGGCTGTTTTCCATACTTAGGCTGCGCACCGTGACAGTCATCGAAGAATACAAGCAGCGTTTTGATGCCCTTGGATTCACAGATAGACAAAAATTCATCGATCCTATCGAGGAAAGCCTCCCCCTCGTGTTTATACACTAAATCATGCAAATAAACGCGCACCGTATTGAAACCGAGATCACGAGCCATGGATAACTCACGCTCAATCGTCTCACAATCCCAAGTTGATGCCTGCCACATCTCTATCTGATTAATGGCTGTACTCGGTAGGAAATTACACCCCACTAACCAAGCTTGCTCACTGTACCACTCATTCGCTTTATCAACGCTCCATTGCCGAGAAGATGAGCTTCCAAAGACCACTGTCGTGCCAAGACAAATGACACCGACTAACTTCAATACGAGATTCTTCATCTTAATCCAAAATCTTGAACTTCTTCAGGACCTGGTACCGCGTACGCAGGATCTTTTGCACGAATGTAGATATCGCCATCATCTAAAACTCTCACATCCAGAGGCACAATGGTAGTACCGCGATGATTAATCGTTTGAGCCGTTTCTATGAGATCCCGATTTTGGATACCATCAGTATCGAGTGGGGGCGTATTGGCGTTGTAGAACGCGGTACACCACCACTTTCCGTCTCGAGTCTGAAAAGGAGTTCCGTGTCCGAGGAAGCGCCCCGCAAATTTGCGTGGCCCGTACGTTCCATCGATGGAATCAGACGTACAGTAGTAGAGATTATAGCAACCTTGACGCATCAAATCAGCCGACCACGCCGTACCGAAATGAACGTACTTTTCGCCGATCTTACGAATCGTTGCTCCCTCGTGTCCAATGATTGAAATCTCTTTCCCCTTTGAGTTTACACGTGTGCCCGCTGGATCAATACGCGTAGGTTCAGCAGTGTAGTCGGTGAATGTACTATTAAGTGGAGCTACAAGCGTGTTCTCCCACAAAAGCCACCAGGTATCGCCATCCTTAAACAGAGATGGGTCATGCCGTCTGTATCCAAGATTCGCCCCCATCGGGTGGGTCCAAGGACCGGAGATGTCCGGTCCCGCACTCAAAGCAAAGTTAGCTTGCTTCGCCGGACAGTGAACCAAAGCCCAACGGTTCATCTCTGGAATCCAATGCACTTCTGGAGCCCATATGACGTTGCGAGGGTTCTCCTTATGAAAACTATCCTTCAGGGAAAACGGCGCACCGAGATACTCCCAATCGATCAAATCTTTGCTACGCCAAATGCGCACGACCTGCCCTACCGCTGACTCGTCTCCAAGACCCGGGTTGTAGGGATCAGTCTTCTCACGTGAATCACCAGGATTCATCGTAGTACCCGTCAAGTAATACATATCGTCCGGTCCCATGACTATGTACGGATCGCGAATCCAGTCATCCTTGATGAACAAGGCACGGTCATGGCTTTTTAAGCCGGCTTCGATTTCGGCGCGTGACATTACGGGACGAACAGGGGCATCCAGAACACCATCTCTCAGTAGCAGGTCCTTTGGCGGATTCGCATTGCTCGCACAAGAGAGCCCCAGAGCTACGAGAGCCAAGCATATATTCAATTTATTCATACAGTTCCATTTTTCACTCTGCGATTAACCAATCCTTCGGAGCCACAAAACCTTCCGCCCCTATTAAATATGGGGGAATTGAGTCTTCTGGCTGAAGCCGGCGGAATGTAACTAACTTGCCGAAAAGTCGTTCAGTGGTTTCCGGGTTAACAGAGGCCAAATCTTCCGATTCGTTCGGGTCGGAATCCAATTTGAACAACTCGACACGTTGCCCCTCGATTCTCCCGCTTACGATGTCCGGCCCGTTTATTACTAGTTTCCAATCTCCCGAAATAACCGAATAGCACTCTTTGTCTCGTCCTGGCTGACCATGGTAGAAATAGAGGTCTCTTTCCGGAATCGTTTCCTCTCTGCCAGATAAAACACCGCCAAGGTCAACACCGTCTAGAGACAGCTCCAATGCCCCTGTATCCACGCCAGCAAGTTCCAAAACGGTTGGGGCAATATCCGTATACACCATGCGCTGACTAAGTTTTCGACCGCCGTCCCACTTTGGATAGCGTACGCAAGCCGGAACTCGCACTCCTCCCTCATAAGTAGTGAGCTTTCCGCCATTCAATGGGGCGTTACCTCCCTTTATTGAGTGGTGAGCTCCATTGTCGCTGAAAAACCATACGATAGTATCATCTGCTTCACCCGTGTCCTCAATCGCCTCCAGGATCTGCCCTATAGCCTCGTCCATGGCTGTGATCATTGCGAAGTGGATCTGCGTGTTTTTGTGCTCGATCCCTTTGTAGTGCTCAAGGTACTTCTCCGGCACCTGGTTTGGATTATGCGGAGCATTGAAGGGAATGTAACACAAATACGGTGCCTCTCCCTTGGCAGCTTCTCGAATGAATGCAGATGCATCCTGGCCGGTTAACTCAGTTATGTATCCATCAACTTGCAACGGTTCATCGTTCCGATGCCAATCCAACTCGCCGTCACGTTCACGTGTGAAATAATCAATCGCCCCATTGTAGCAGCCCACAAAATCCGTAAATCCGCGGCTGTTTGGTTGCCACTCCCTCTTCCAGTGCCCCAAGTGCCACTTTCCAAAAATCCCCCGCCTTTCGTATCCAACTTCTGATAACGCCTCCGCCAGAGTCGTTTCGCTGGCAGGCAGACCAACCTCACGCCAAGGAGAAATCACTGCTCGAGCACGCCCGTAACGGATGGGGTACCTTCCAGTAAGCAAGCCAGCACGCGTCGGACTACACATTGGCGAAACATAGAAACGATCCAATTCGATACCCTCCGCACACAGTCGGTCGAGGTTAGGCGTCTTCATAACCTCCCGATTGTGCCAACCGACTGAATTCCAGCCCAAATCATCAGCCAGAATAATGACAACGTTTGGCTGCTCGGTCGCTTTGACAGCAGTACAGAAGCAAAGAAATGCAAAGACCAGCCGGATCACTCTTTCTTCTCCTTCTTCTTTTTAACGGGTTTGGGATAAACCCGCTCTTGATCCGCCCAATGTTCCCACTGAGCCATCATACGTTCAGCTCTTTCTGGCTCGGAAGCGACTAAGTCGTTGAGCTCCGTTCGGTCATCTGAGAGATTGTAGAGTTCCCACTGTGCTCGCTGAACCCCTTCCTGAGCCGCTACACCACGACCGACTAGCTTCCAGTTACCGTCTATGACAAAGGCATTGTTCTCATGCTCAGAAAACAACGGGCCGCTCCGCGGTATAGACTTTCCCTCGAACGCAGGCGATAGTGATACGCCTCGCAAAGGATGGATGTCATTAGAGTCATAGATTTTCGGATACTGCGTGTCGGTCAGTTCCAATATTGTCGGCACTACATCAATTACCTGAGCAGGCGCGTCATACCATTCTGACTGCGGCTGTATACCTATTGGCCAATGCACGAAAAACGGCGTCGCCGCACCACCTTCGTGCGTGTAGTGTTTGTAGAGTCGAAACGGTGTGCTGGAGACGTTGGCCCAAGCAGCACCATAGTTCATGTTGTGCTGCTGATTACGCTCTTCAGCATCCCAGATATTGAAGCGACCTAATGTTGGTCCCTCAGCACACGCCCCGTTGTCGGATAGGAACATGATAAGCGTATTGTCGAGCTGTCCGCTTTCTTCCAATACAGAAACCAACTTGCCGACATTCCAGTCTACCCGGTCGACCATAGCCGCATAAACAGCCATACGCATATCCATTTCTTTCTGCTTTTCAGCATCAAGGGAATCCCAAGCGGGCACCTTCTTGTCACGCAGCGATAACTCCCACTCTGGTTTTACCAACCCGATCTCGATCTGCCGTTGGTAACGTCGCTCACGAAGTTCATCCCACCCCATCATGTATTGGCCGACGTATTTCTCGATATCCTCTTCGTGCGCTTGGTGCGGCCAGTGGGGCGCCGTATAGGTCAGATAGAGGAAAAACGGTCGATCTTCGCCCTCTCGCTCCTCATTGATGAAACGAATCGCATAATCTGTAAACGCGTCCGTTGTGTAATAAGGTCGGTCGGTAGTGCTCACCAATTCCTCAAGCTTTTCATTGCCAAACTGAATATGCCGCGGCTCCTCCGGAAAGAAGAAGCGAGTCGCTCCTGAGATGCAGCCGTAGAACTTCTCGAAGCCCCTCTGCAATGGCCAACGATCCTGTGAGTTGTAGCCGAGATGCCATTTGCCACTCATCAAAGTAGCGTATCCCGCGGGCTTCAGGACTTCAGCAATCGTCACACAATTGCGATTAAGGAAGCCGCGATAATTTGGGTACTGCTCTCCGTAGTCATGCCAATCACCAGTCGGTGGTGGCGGATTGGTCATGTGCCCGATCCCTGTTAAATGGGGGTGAAGCCCTGTCATCAGCGACGCACGGGTTGGGCAGCAACGAGAGGCGTTATAAAAGTTGGAAAAGCGAACACCTCCTGCTGCCAATCGATCAAGGTTCGGGGTTTTGATTTCGCCCCCGTAGCAGCCGATATCGGAGAAGCCCATATCGTCGACCATGATGATCACGATGTTCGGCTTGTCATGAGCTTGTCGAATTGGACGTTCCGACGCTATTGCAGATATCGCAAGCGTTAACGAGAAAAGAACCTGAAATAGTGTTTTCACTACTTTCTTTTGTGAACTCATTTTCGGCGGCGATCTTTCCGTTTCCGCTCCTTAGCGGCCATTTCCGTTTCCACGCCGGCGTCACCTTGCTGCTTCATCCAACCATCAAGTTCCGCTTTCAGTCTCTTGAACTCTTCCGCATATTCAGGATTCCCCGCCAGATTTCTCATCTCGAACGGATCTTTGCTCATGTCATAGAGTTCGTACTCGGGCCGCTTCCTATATCTGGATACCTGTTCCTGAGCAAAGGCATCGCCTGCTTCTGCCCTTCTTTCCCATGACTGAAACGTGGCGTTCTGGAAGGTCACCGAATTTTGGAATTCACCTTCGGGATTCAGATTCCAGATGAGCCTAAACCGTTTGTCGCGCACACTACGGATTCCAAACGCCTCAGGCCCCTTACCAATGCCACTCGATGTCTGAACTCCAAACGAGTAGTCGTGATGGTGATGCTCGTCACCTTTTAGCAAAGCAGTCAAACTTCGTCCGTCAAAGACCCCGTTCTCCACACGCCCTCCCGCCAACTCAATCAGAGTAGGAAGTACGTCAACATATTGAATCATCGCTTCTGAGACCGATGGCTCGATTTCCCCAGGCCAAACGAATACTCCAGCAGATCGCAGTCCTGAGTCGTAACAGGTCCACTTGCAGTGCGGAAAGTTAGACCCTTGCTCAGAAAGGAAGATAACGAGCGTGTTTTCCTCCACTCCACGTTTCTCCAAGATTCGGATACACTCCCCAACTTGCTCGTCCATGTAGGAAATTTCAGCATAGTACCGAGTCATCGCTTCTCTCGTTTCTGGCGTATCCACAAAATACGGAGGTAGTTTTAACGCTTCAGTTTCATACACTGAAGCATCTCCCCGATTCCACGGCGAATGCGGTTGGTTGGACTGAACCATCAAGCACCAAGGCTCGTCACCTTGTTGTTCAACGAAGGAGTCAACTCGACTCAAATCCAAATCAACTCCTTCTCCTTTGTCGTGATGGAGTCCACCCAGAAACTCAAAGGGGAAATTCTCCGCCGGCGCGTGGTGAGTTTTTCCGATGAGTGCGACCCGGTATCCGAGCGGACGAAGATAGTGCGGCACGCTCTTGATATGATCGTAGACGCGGCTGTGATTTGGGTGAGCTCCATTCCTAACCGGATGAATCCCAGTAAACAGGCTCATCCGAGTCGGAGCGCACATCGGAGCGGAATTAAAACAATACTCGAAACGCATTCCTCGTGCGGCCAAGGAATCAATATTCGGTGTATATACGTCCTTGTTACCATAGCAACCAAAGTCATGCCACGAGCAATCGTCCGCCAAAAAGAGCAGGATATTCGGTGTCACTCCAACTCGTCCAGAGGGGGGCCTTGATTCACCAGAGCAATAACCAGTCAGGAAAACCAGCAGAAGCATTACCGTCGTGATCAACCAGTAGATACGTTCTATAAAAGGTGAACTAAAAGCCATCATAGTATGTATCCATTTCTTCCCACCATGAAATCAAATGGGGCATCATAAGTTCGACCTTTCGAGGCTTCTTCTTCGCGAGATTAAGAGTCTCCCCCGGATCCTTCTTCATATTGAAGAGCTTCAGTTCGGAACCGTCCTGATTCACTAAAAGCTTCCAATCCCCCGCACGCATAGCGATCCGCGGGCTTACGTGCTCTGGCTTGCCTGGGCGTATGCCGCGATCATAGGTGCCAAACTCCCAGAAGACAGGCGTCTCTCGTTTCATCGGCAAACCAAGCAAAGCCTCCGACAGGTCGATACCATCCAACTCGGTACCCTCGGGAATCGTAGAGCCTGTAAGGCTCGCGAGACTCGGCAGAATATCGATCGCTGCCAAAACCGTAGACTCATCAACTTGTCCAGCTCTGATCTTTGCCGGCCAACGTATCATAAACGGCATACGGATACCGCCTTCGTATAGACTCCACTTTCGGCCAAAGAATGGTCCCGTGAACCCGGGTGGTTCGACATTCGCATCGTAGTAACGTTTCCAATCTGTCGGACCGTTGTCACTGGTGAGGATCACGATCGTGTCTTGTGTGAGTCCACGCTCGTCAATCGCCTTCAGCAGGCGACCGATCTGGCGATCCATCTCGTCGAGGATCGCAAAAAACTTGTCCTCCCACTCGCTGCGACCTTTCCCCTTCCATTTCGCTAATTGCTCCGCCGAAGGTTCGTGCCAATCATGAACGTCATTTGGGAAGACGTTCACTAGAAACGGACGTTCCTTGTTGCGATCAATGAAATCGATCGCCCGATCCACATAGGTCTCTGTGGTCTTGTGTTTCGGAAGCTCCAGGATTTCGCCTTGCCCGTGATTCCAGCTCAGCTTCTGGTTTCCTGTCTTAGACCAGAGGATACGGTCGCCAAGACCTTCAAAGGAGACGAGCGACTCATTGTATCCATAAGCTTGTGGCAATGGAGCGTCATCCACGTCACGACCACCACCTATATGCCATTTGCCAAAGTGAGCCGTGGCGTAGCCATTCGCTTTGAGCATCTTGGCGTATGTGAAGCGATCTGGGTCCAGAAAGTCCGGCATCTTCCGCTTTCTGTTGTTCTTTCGGTAATTCAGATAGGAGTGTATCCGTTCGCGCTGCGGATATATCCCCGTGTTCAAGGCGACTCGAGAGGCTGAGCAGATCGGAGAATTTACATAAAAGTTTGTGAGCTTCAGTCCCTCTTCCGCCAACCTGTCCATGTTTGGAGTCGGAACCTCAGTCAGTCCGAATGCCCCGATATCTCCATACCCCATGTCATCGATGAAGATCATCACGACATTCTGCTTACCATGAGCGTGTCGAACTGGCTTTTGTTCGGCATTTAAATCGTTTGCCAAGCACCACGCGAGCAAACCGCAGAGCAGCGTCGCTCCGCACCATTTTCTAACCGAACAAGATCTGCCCATACTTCGCATCTATGGTAATCGCTTTGCCGACGAGGAGCAAATTAGGACAGAAAACTGAATTAATTTTCGAAAGACTCCGAAAGCGTACTTTTTAGCGTATATCGGAGGGATATATCCCGCATAGACACCGTTTTGCGGCGAGTTCCGCCTAGCGAGTTTTCCGAGACTCGTTTTTCTCTACGAGCTCGATTTTTTTTTGGGGGATCATCAAAAGCAGTAAGATCAGGTCGGTTTGACAGTAGTAAGAAAAGTACTCTCAGGTGGGGCAGCCGCTCCGCGGGTGACTGACAAGAACAAACGCCCGCGGAGCGGCCGTTCCACCATCAGGCCGACGTATTTCCACTGCGCTAGCGGATGAACCGAAAAACTTGAGGTGTCGTTCCGATTCGTAGTTATCAAAAACGACACCTCCACAAACTACTCGCCAAAACGCTCCAGCAAGTTCAAACGCATGCGTCCGGGGTAGCCTACGATCACCTTCGTTTTCTTCGGGCTCTTAACGACTTCCTTCTGCTCAACCTTCAACTTGCGAACAGCCGGCATAAGAACCTGCGCGTCTTCTTCGTCCACCCAATCGACAATATTGAGAACCATCAAAATCGCGTACGAGTTCTGTTTGATCAAATCATTCAGGGCCGCCAAGCCCTTTTCCTTTTCGCCGTTGCGCACTAGCAGCCAAGCCGCCATTGCCCGGATCTCATGCGATTGGTCCGCAAGTGCTTTGAATCCTGCCTCCTTGTTGTCTAAAAGGAACGAACCAACAATCCCCCAATAGCGGACCCCAAGATCATCGCTATCGAGCATAGCTAGAAGCTGTTCGCGGTTATTCGGGTTCTCTTCCAATGCCACCTCGATCGCATCCAAGATCGCCGGGACATTGTACAAATCCGGGTTACGAGCCATCTCGTACATCGTAGTTCCGTGCTCTTTCGCAAGACGTGCGCACTCCGTTTCAGGAATAAGACCCGCATCGTAAATCTCCTCCTGCTTCCGGCGCATCTCTTGACGCATCTTGTCGAGGATCGCGCCATACTCCGGATTGTTCGCCAGATTGTTGACGTTATCCGGATCGTTTTGCATATCGTAGAGCTCTTCGTTCACTCCGCGTGGAGCGAAGAAGCTGGCTTGGATTTCATTGGCCGTACCATTCTCTACTGCCTTTTCCCAAACCCGAGCCGCTTCCATGTTCCAAATGTAGTCGAGTCGCTGCATCCAAGGCGTATACGGCATATAACTACGAAGATAGAGGTAGCGCTTATCGGAAACCGCACGCACATTGTCGATACGCTCATCCATGCGACCGCGAAACGCGAAGTGGTACTCTTGCTCTGGCTCAGTTTCTGGGCCTAGGAATATCCGCCCCTGCATGTAGTCAGGCACAGTCGATCCTGTAATGCTCAGCCATGTCTTCGGCATATCGACATAACTTACCAAACGATCGATCTTACTCCCGGGCTTCTCCGCTGGCCAAAGGTGTTTATACTTTTCAGGAATCCGGATGATCAGCGGGCAGTGCAACGCGTTCTGGAAAAGGTAGCGTTTGCTGCGAGGGAGAACTCCGCCATGGTCGGAATTGTAGATGACAATCGTGTTCTCATCCAGCCCCGCATCTTTGAGAGCCTGTAGAGCTTCGCCGAAATTTGTATCCATTACTTCAAGCGAATCCTGATAGCGGGCGTAGTTTCCACGCATACCTGGAACGTCCGGGTGATACGCAGCCAACTTCATCTTGGCTGGATCATGCTTGGTGTTTGTCACATCGCCAAAAGCATTGCTCTCGTGCGACTTCTTCAAATTGAGCACCTGAAAAAACGGCTGGTTCTTTTTCAGATTCTGCCAATTCGGCGGAGTCTTTCTACTACACTCGTCCCAGCAAGCTCCAGGGTTGCGGCTGCCAACATTGTAGTCAGTCTTGTAGAAATTGGCCGTGTAGTACCCACGCTCCTTCAGGTAGTCTGGGTAGTACTTGATGATGTCGTGAGGCACATCGTATTCACAACGCATCGGATGCGTGCCCATGGACACCGCATTTACCCCGGTTATCCAAGTAGAGCGCGACGGCCCGCAGACCGGAGCGCTCGCGTACGCGTGCATGTACTGGAAGTTCTCTTCTGCGAACTTGTCGATATTCGGGGTCGTTGCGTTCTCATTTCCGTAACAACCCAACCAGCTCGCGCTATTATCTTCGCTCGTAAGCCAAAGAATGTTGGGTCTGTCTTCCGAGAATCCGGAACGGACGATGAAGAGCAAAACAGCGGATAGGAGACAGTGCTTCAGCATAAGAATGACTTTGCCACGTCCGAGCTATTTGGGACACCTGCTCTTCTTTTTTCCGAAATTTCCCGCCACTTAGTGTTCGGGCAGACCTGAAAACCGCTTACTCTATCACAATCGGCTTCTTCTTCGCCGCTTCTTTCTCCAACTTCTCGTAAAGCTCTTCGTACATCCTGAGTCGCCATTTCTGGTAACCTCCCGACTGCAGCCAAATATTGCCCATATTCTGCGAGTTCCAGTCGTTCCATAGCTTGGCCATGGTAGCTCTTCGCTCAGGGGCCGCGTCAGCTATATCGGTCGACTCGTAGGGATCGTTCGCCATGTCGTACAACACCGGCACCTTTCCTCCATATTTCTTCTGTTCCAGCAAGAACTTCGTATCCACGGTTCTAACACTCCATGCGACTCCATCTTGCATACGCCAGAAGAGAGCTTCATGCGGGGAACCTTTTTTCTCGCCTCTTAAGTAGGGGATCAGATTTACACCTTCCAATGGGCTTCCGGAAGTGTCGCCCTTTCCAAGAGCGACAGAAGTCGCCGCCACATCTAGAGCCGACACTAAACCATCGAATTTACCCGCTTCCGGCAGCCCCGCTGGCCAATGTACGATGAAAGGAACATGGCAGCCGCCTTCGTGCATGCTCCCCTTGCCTCCCTTAAAAGGTCCACTGGTCGAGAAATTGCCCGGGTTGTGCGCTCCTGACCCACCATTATCGGAGAAGAAAAAGATCAATGTGTTTTCGTATTTGCCCGACTCCTTCAATGCATCCAACACAACGCCTATGCCCTGGTCCATCTCGTCCACCATCGCCGCGTAGATGCGACGATTCTTGTTCTTAATATTTGAATACTTGGCTATCGTTTCCTCAGGTGCCTCCAAGGGCTTGTGCGGAGCATTGTATGCGAGGTAGAGTAAGAACGGCTCGTCACCACTTTTTGAAACAAAACGTGCCGCGTCGCGACTCAACTCTCTCGTCAAGTAGTCCTTGAACTCCGCCGTGTTATTGTTCCGCATCAAGGGCCAACAGCTGCCTTCGTTTGCGCTGTAATGCGGCTCGCCGTTATCCAACAACAAGGGCTTCGTAGTCGTTACGTCCTCTGGGAAGTATGAGTGTCCACCTGAAAGGAAGCCGTAGAAATAGTCAAAACCGCGATTGTTTGGATGAAACGGAAAGGAAGCACCCAAATGCCACTTCCCCACAACACCCGTACGGTATCCAGATTTCTGTAGTCGCGTGGCAAAGGTCTGCTCCGTCAATGGCACACCGCTGTACATATCGAAATGAGAGTTTGTGAGATTCACCTCCATTCCAAAACGAGCTTGGTACCTGCCTGTGATAAAACCCGAACGCGATGGTCCGCAATACGGATGGGTCGTGTATCCGTTGCGGCACTCTATCCCATTTGCCGCCAATCTATCCAAATTCGGCGTTCGAATCTCCTTCGAGCCCGTGTAACCAAGGTCCCCGTAGCCGAGATCATCACACATGATGACCAGAATATTCGGCCGTTCATCAGCACCGGCACTTCCGCTGCCCAACAAACACGCTAGGGCAAGCATTGATAGCCATTTTAGTTTCTTAAGCTGTTTCGTTTTCATAACGTCAAATGTTTTAATCATTTACTGCCCTCTCGAATTCACTTGGCGGCCTTCTTGCTTTTCTTGGACTTAGCAATCCGCTCTTTGTATCGAGCGTACTCTGGACGCTGGAGAAACATTTCAAAGTACGGTGCGTATTCCTTCATTTGATACCACTGAGCTCGGCGCGTTTTTTGGATAATACGCCCCTCTGGGTAATCTTCTCCCACCGCACTCGCTTCAATTGAATCCACCGTAGCCAATGCTTGAGCCCTCATTTTTGAAAAGAGCTCAGGCAGTTCACTCGAGAGGTCCCGTCCCTCGCTTGGGTCGTCTTTCAAATTATATAAACGCCAAGCCTCACCCTTTTTCTTCGGGCCAATCAACTTGAAGTCCCCATCGATCAACGCAGCTTGCGAACCATAGTAAAACGGAATCGGGTGAGCTCGTTGCGGAACGCCTCCTCCTAGCAGTGTCAGCAAACTCTCACCATCCCTCACCTCCAGCTGCGAATCCTTCGGCAAATCCAACAGATCCACAAGAGTCGGCATGATATCCATCGTAGAAGCCGGGAAATCCGTAACCATCGGTTTGATACGCCCAGGCCATTCAATTATCCCCGGAACTCGAATGCCTCCCTCAAATAGGCTACCCTTAAGACCGCGTAAGCCTCCGCAAGCGTCTGGATCAGTTTTCAGACCTCCGTTATCACTGCAGTACCAGATCAGCGTATTGTCCTCGATCCCCAGCTCCCGTAGCCCCTTTCTCAAAAGACCAATGCTTCGGTCAATGCCCACGATTTCACCAAGATGATTTCCCAAGGAATCGTCCTCAAAACCTGCCCGGTCCTCCGGCAGCGCTATTTGCGGACCATGTGGAGAACCGTACCAGATCACTGCAAGGGTTGGGTTCTCCTTTTCCCGTTCCATGAATTTGAGGGCTTCCGCCACCACGATGTTCGACGAATCACCTTCGAACTCCTCAAAAGCCCCACTTCGACTCATCAGTGGATTTAGGTCAAAGTAGTTTGTGACGCTCAACCATTCATCGAATCCATACTTGCCGGGATGATTCGGGTCGTCCTCCAGAATCGGGACTCCAGCCCCACGCACCCCATTAAGATGCCATTTTCCGAAAAGCGCGGTGCTGTATCCAGCTTCTTGTAACGCCTGCGGAAGCGTTTTTTCCTGCAAACAAAGATTGTTTCCATGGTCCGGCACACCTGTACGGACATGAGTGCGCCCCGTCAGTACTGACGCCCGTGTCGGCGAACAAACCGGTCCCGCCGCGTAAAAACGGTCCAAGCGAATCCCCGCTTCCGCCATGGCGTCCAGGTGGGGCGTTTTCAGCGTGGGATGGCCATTGTAGCCTACCTGCCCCCAGCCCTGATCGTCAGCCATCACTAGGATGATGTTCGGACTCTCCACTCCAGCAGATAAAGTGCGGAACAGGGCGAGGCATGCCAAGAAACAACATACACCTCGAACTGAGCTATTTTTCAGGGGGCTAAACATTCACTTACGCTTTGCCGGAAGTGGAGAAATTGGGACAGCGAACTCAGTTTTGTGGAAACTAAGCAAGCTCATGAACTGCACCAGTGTCTAGTCATGCATGTAACATAGCGCGGTGCTTTAGCCCGCGACCGTGGAGAACCAATCCTGCAAGCGGGACGCGGGCTGAAGCTCCGCGCTACGGTCGGGAGCATTCCATGCGTGACGCGACACTAGCTGGTGAAGATTTTCCACCTCACATGCCCTAACGAGGCGATCACCGGCAAAGTGTATCCATCCCTGATTCACAACATTACCACCCAAACACCAAGGAAGTATGACACTCAAAAGCCTCACCCAACTCACCTGCCTGGCCCTATCCCTAATCCTCACTGGAGCCGCATACGCTCAGAAGATGACGACGATTAGGAACAAGCACCTAACCGTCAGCATCAACCAAATCGGTGCCGAGATCAAAAGCATAAAGGCGAACGATACCGGCAGGGAATATATCTGGCCGGGAGATAAAAAGAACTGGAAGCGTAGCGCTCCAATCATGTTTCCAGTCGCCGTACGCTTCAAAGATGACGACTACACCTACAAGGGCAAGACCTACACGATGCCTCGAATCGGCTACGTCTTCAAGACACCTGCGAAGATCGAAAAGACCAGCAAGTCAGAGGCTACATTCGTTTACGAGTCGGACAGCAAAACGGCAAAGTTTTACCCGTTTAAATTTAAGCTCACAATCACCTATCGACTAGAGGGCAAAAGCATCATCCACGACTTCCAGGTCGAAAACCTCGGCAAAGAAACGATGTACTTCGACCTCGCAGGACACCCCGGTTTCACCCTTCCGACCAAAGGCGGAAAATCCCGAAAGGATTACGAGTTTGTATTCTCAAAATCGATGAACGTTCGCCGGATGCCTATCGAGACTGGTCTTGCCAATCCGAATACGGTTCCTTTCTTGAACAACGAAACACGCCTAAATCTGGCAGACCCTCGAATGGTCGGCAAAGGCGGACGAGTCATTCGAGCTGGCAAAGGAACCGTAATCGGTGTCGCAGAAAAAGGGAAATCAGCTTTCATTGAAGTAGATCTCGGCGACTTCCCGCATGTTGGCATTTGGCCACCAGAAGAGAAGCCTCTCATCTGTCTCGAACCCATGATCGGGCATCACGATTTCACGAATGCTCCAGCTCAGATAGAGAAGAAAAAGCAGCTGACCGCACTCCCAGCGAAGGGTTCGGAATCCTACAGCTTCACAATTCGGGTTAAATAGCCCATTTCGGCGGAGCACGGATTATCTTCTCCGGCTTCGCCTGTCCCAATTCGCCGCCGGCCGGCAAAGCGTAATCGTATGCGCAAAACAGGAATTGGGATTTTGATGAGACAGTCGTTGGGTCTGTTCGCTTTTGGGGTGTTTCATGCCCTATTGATGGCGACCCCAGCTGAGGCCGGTCAAAAGCCAAACATGGTGATCTTTTTGGCCGACGATCACGGTCGGCTCGAATCGAGCGTCTACGGTCACTCCCAGGTCAAGACTCCACAGATGCAAAAGCTCGCGGACGAGGGCATGGTGTTTGAGCACGCCTACGTGGCGTCTCCAGCCTGCGGCCCGAGCCGAGCCGCACTCATGAGTGGATTGATGCCAGCCCGCAATGGAGCTGAGGCAAACCACACCAATCCCCGTCCCGAGACGCAGTCCATGGTCCGACAATTGCAGGAGCAAGGATACGAAGTGGTTTCATTCGGGAAGATCGCTCACGGGAAGAAACAGCCCTTTATGCTGGGCTTCGACCACGTGGAGCTCATCCACAAAGACAGCAACATTGCTGCGGTAAGAAAATTTCTCGTGGATCGAAAATCCAAGAAACCTCTTTGCCTCATGGTAGGTGACCATAGGCCGCACGTGAGCTGGACAAAGGAGATGCAATACGATCCCGCCGAGGTCGAACTGCCTCCGCACCTCATAGACACGAAGGAGGCGAGAGAGCACTGGGCGAGGTATTTGACGGATATAACCCATATGGACTCTATGATGGCCGCGATCGACAAAATGGCGGAGGATTATTTTGGAACTGACGACTACCTCTTTCTCTACAGTTCGGACCATGGAGGCCAATGGCCGATGGGAAAATGGAACTTGTACGATTCAGGGACACGAGTCCCATTTATCGTTCGTTGGCCAGGAAAGATCAAACCAGGTGCGAGAACCAAGGCCATGGTAAGTTGGGTCGATCTAATGCCGACCTTAATTGACATCGCCGGAGGTAAAACTTCAGACGAGATCGACGGTCGTTCATTTACCCAAGTGCTACTTGGCGAAAAATCTACCCATCGTAGTCTCATGTTCACTACACATAGTGGAGACTCCGAGATGAACGTATACCCAATTCGTGCTATCAGTGATGGGAAGTACAAATACATAAGAAACCTCGAGCCAGACTGCTACCATTCCAACCACTCCGACATTCTACGAGTAGACGGGGCTGGTGCGTTCTGGCACTCATGGGACGAAGCAGCTAAAACGAACGCGTCAGCAGCTGCGAAAATGAGAAAGTACTACCAACGCCCTGCTGTTGAATTCTTCGACCTTTCTAAGGATCCATACGAGTACGACAACTTGGCAAACAGTCCGGAATACAAGCAAATGGTCCAAGAGTTCTCTAACAAACTGGATACATGGATGAAAGAACAAGGAGACACACAAAAGACGTTTCGAACGCCCTATCCTCTCACTGGCCCTACCCCATACATCATTCACATCGACTCGCCTAGGCATAAGAAAAAGCCCCTTAAGGACTAAGCCTCAGGTCTAGATTTCCACGATTTCAAAATAATCGATCGACCTGATATGCTCCCGTAGTAGCTCTGGCGAAAGTTCTCCCGAGCGGATGATGATCTTCTTCAAATGGGGTAGATTCAGTCGAGAGTTCAGCTTGAAGTTAGCTCCATAACTCAGGTCCACGGTTTCCACATCAAGAAACTTCAAGTGCTTTAAATTGAAATTTCCGTCCACGTGCAGCTCCAAATGCCTAACCGGCAGAAATCTGAGAATACAGTGTCCGGAACCACCGTTGCGACTCGCGAGTACAAATTTGTCAGCATCGCTCTTCAGTACAACCTTGTGCGTTTCTGGGATGTATCGCATTTCGGTTTGACCAGATCCTCCATTGAAACACGCCACCAAAGCCGATAGTTCCTCCGCCAATAGCGACTGGTAACTGGATTCAATCATGTGATGATAAGTGAATACACGTTCGAGGTATCCACTAATCCGAGACTCATCATTATGGAGAATGGCCTCTTTAAAAAATCCCTTCAAACCCTCAGGGCTCGGTCTGTTTTCACGGCCATAATTAAAATTTGGGTACGCTTCGACGATTCCAGAAATCTCAGGCAATAAATGCTGTTCATCAGGCAATTCCATTTTTAAAGCCTCCTGATGATTCATTTGCAGACCATGTATGTAATAGCGCTGCCACTTTGCTGATTCAGATTCAGGATCAAGCTCTAAAGCCATATCGAGCAATCGAATGGTATCAGTTACCGTTCTGGTCGGTCGCTCAAAGAAGCTTGAATTAAGAGCCCGGTCAGCTGAACGAACCAGTTTCTCAGCCAACTCCTTTTTTGTCCCAGTCGACTCTTCAAACAAGGCATCATACTCCGTCGAAAGAAGGCTAACTTCAGACATTAATTGATTGGCACGAACTTGCTCTTCCTCAGTCACCGTTTGCTGATGCACCAAACGCTGCATGAACAAAACCGATGACAAGGATAGCACAACCAATGCCGCCAAAGTAACTCGTGCAGAGTTCCGATGTCGCCGGACAAACAAACGACACTTTCGCAAAAGACCGGGCGACTCAGCTGTAGTTGAAAAACCACTCAGAAACTTGTGAACCTCCTGCTTCAGTTCGATCACCGACGTATAACGCCGGGAGGGACTTAACGCCAAAGCTTTCAGCACAACTGCTTCCATGCTCTTCGAAATAACCCGATCCGGAAAACGAGATCTCAATGAAGTGACCTCGCTATTTTTTGTCTGATCCAAGACTTCCTTAAGCGATCCCTTAAACGGAGGCTCTCCGCTTAGAATGCAGTGGAGAATACATCCCAACGCATAAACATCTGCGCGTTCGTCATGGCACCCATCTTGTGCCGTAATCTGTTCGGGAGCCATATACCCCGGAGTCCCTCGCAGGTCCCCAGTTTTCCTTTCCTGCTCCCCTAGTTCACGAGACAAAGACGAATCTACCCCCTCCTCCTTTTCTTTTTGAAGAGAGCAGGCAGATCCCCAGTCACAAACCAGAACCTCGCCAAAACGGTCGCACTGAATATTCTCAGGCTTAAGGTCTAGGTGAATAATTCCCTTCGAATGAGCATAGGCGACCGCATCACAAATCTTCAGGAAAATCTCGAGCAGTTCAATCTGCGGAGGATTCGACCGGATCAGGTCGTTCAGGCTGGTTCCTCGCTTAAGGTCCATCGTAAAGAAAGGCCGCCCACCCTCATCTACACCAACATCATGAACCTTGATGATATTTGGGTGACTCAGCGACGCTATCAGCCACGCCTCATGCACGAACAAATCGTAACAACGTAGCCCCCGGTCCTTTCTTAGCCTAGCCAGAGCAACCCACTGACGCGCGGCCTCGTCAAAGGCTTTGTAAACGTCCTTTAGCCCACCGCTTCCCAGATGCGTTTCATCGCGATACCGGTCTCCTCGGTGCACCAATTCCATAAACGAAGGACAGAGGTCTTCCTTAGCCTCAACATCCTCACTTTCCACCTCCGTCACGAAGCGTGTCAGACGCTTATCGGGCACGTATCCGTCAGCCCCTTCACTCATGGTTCTAACTCCGCTTTCAATTCGTAGATCTCTTCCGATAAGCGCTTCTTAACGCGCTTACGCAGAGAGTAGACGGTTGAAATCGTGAGACCGGTCTTCTCAGCAATATCGCCAGCGGAGACACCATCCAATCCCATTTCGAACACTTCAACCGCACGCCCCTCGAAAGCATCCCTCACTCGCTCCATCGCTTGCGTTCCGATATAGGCAACCCATTCCTGCTCGATGTATTCATCAACATCGGACGAATGCTCATCTCCTTCGAGCAAAGCCTTTTGGCGAGCGTTTTCGAGTCGCTTCTGGTACCGGCTTTGACTCCGGAAGAACATGACCGCCTTATTACGGATAACCCCGCTCAACCATGAGCGAAAGCGACCTCGCTCACGATCGTAGTTAGGCAAGTCTTCCATGAGCGAAATCAACACCTGCTGACAAAGGTCTTCGCGATCAGAGGCATTCACCTGCAGCTCGCCAAGTACGTAGAGAATAAAGCGGCGATAATGAGTAACCAACTCCGCCCACGCCTTGTCATCCTTCATATCCAATGCCCGATGAAGCAGCGTGTACCTCGTGTTATTCTCGTCAGAAGAGCCCATTGTTCCGTCAACTATGCAGACAAAGTGGAGGCTCTCGCTCCACCTGCAAATCACCCAGCCGCTTTATCGTTAAAGAGATGGGAACTCAGCCAACAGTTCCCATACTCGCTTTTCCTAGCTCAGTTGAAGAGGCAAACAATCGGATACTCAACATCCTGCCAGATGTCCTCCAACACCCAAACCACTTCAATCACATGTCAAGTGGCCGTGCCATCCATAGCCCTTCGAGCGACGGATGGCAGCCTCGCAGGGATTGATTCGCTTCGCTCAGGGCTACCGCCCCAACACTACGTGTTGCCCTTCTGCGCTTCGCTACGTCGAACCCACGATTCCTTCGCTACGCTACGGAAGGGTTCTCATCCCTGCTTTACCGTACTCCGACACCCAAACCACTTCATACATCTTCAGTCCTTTTTCGGACCTGGAGAAGTGGCAGCCTCGCAGGGATTCGAACCCCGACAGAAGGAACCAGAAACCTTAGTGCTACCATTACACCACGAGGCTGTCAGAAGAAGTCAGGCACGTTACCCCTCGCATTTCGGAAATCAATGAAAATTGCGGGATTTTTGCGATGTGAGTAGAAATGTGCCCTTTGCGGGCTTGCCGCCGGGGTATCAAATCCCCTTCCTTCGCACTCGTGAGCGACAAATTCGTAACAGAACATTTCAACTTTTGCCCGAGCTGCGGCTCTAGCTCCGTCGAACTAAAGAACGGGAACTGCATCACGTGCTCTGACTGCGATTTCCTCATGTATTTCAATCCGACCAGTTCGGCGGGAGCGCTAATTTTCGACGACGAAGGAAAACTGCTGGTCATTGAGAGAGCCAACGCCCCGAGCAAGGGCAAGTATGGAATTCCAGGTGGGTTTGCTGATTACGGAGAACGTCTAGAAGAAGTCGTTGTCCGCGAAACAAAGGAGGAAACCAATCTCGACATCGCAAACGCTACTTTCTTTGCCTCATTTCCGAACGAGTACCATTATCGCGGCGTAATCTACGGGACTATGGATACGTACTGGGAAGCGCACGTGCATTCGTTCGACGACATCGTGGCCGAAGAAGGAGAGGTTGCCGGCATTCACCTCGTCGACCCCACCAAAGTTCCAGCAGAAAAATGGGCCTTCCCCTCTTTGAAAAACGCTATCGCGAAATACCTCGCCGAACTTCCCAAGTGATTCAGTTTCCCTGAAAGGGGATATCCGCCCAAACAAGTCGGTGATCGCTACCTTTGTAGTACTCGCGACTGTCTTGGACACCGCCTACTATATCGCGACCTTCGCTCAGCCCTGGCGACGCGAGAATGTAGTCTATGAGCGAATACTCTCCCCCTTTTTTGTAGTAGTGCGTCCAAATCAAGCCATCCGCGTCTGTAAACTCCTGGATTTGCGAAATCCGCAAATCCCCTTTGACAAGAAAACGACGTACCGGCGACGAATTTCGATAATCATTCAAATCGCCTAGAATCAAAAACCGCGACGCATCCGGACGGGGATAAATCTTCAAAATCCTATCCCTGGCCGCTTGCGCCTCCTTCGTACGTTGCTGAAGTGCCTGAGGGTCGCGTTGATCTGTCGTGTATTTGCTTTTTAGATGCAGCGCGAAAATGCTGAGGTCTTCCATACCTTCCGCCCCGACTCGCAATTCCAGCAACCCACGCTTAATGCTATGCGTCGTTCCAAACAAATTGAAGCGATCAGCAGTATGCGCGATCGCTTCAACCTCAACATCAGCCTTCCAAAGAGCTCCGATCTTGCGCACGTCATCATCCGCCTCGAGCACATAGCTCTCCTCGTATTCCAAACCTTTAAGCTCAAGATCGCTTCGCAGCTCCTCCAAGTATTGCGGGCCGCCAATCTCTTGTACGACCAAAACGTCGGGACTCACGGATAAAATTACCTCACTAAGGATGGCCTTCTCCTCCTCCGGTTTCGGGTAGTCCCTTCGAAAAACGCCATCCACTTGCCGATCCATCGACAAGTAGTTCCTCAAGTTATAAGTCGCGACTCGAAGCTTACCCGCATCAGCCCCTCCCTGCCCTAACGTAACCGCTAAAAGCCCAAACAGGGCAACGCTCAGAGCGATTATCGGGCGGAGAAACATAAGAAAATCGCCTCTATTCCCCTGACTTCATCGCAGCCTCACGCTCCAGCAAAGTCGGGTGCGAATAATGAAAGCCACTGTATGCAGGGTGCGGCATCAGATTGCTGAGGTTCTTCTCGCTCAAATTACGCAACGCATTGCTGAGCGGCTTCCAGTCTCCGACGACATCGCGGGCGAACGCATCTGCTTCGTATTCATGCTTTCGCGACATTACATTAAACAGTGGACTCATCCAAAACGTAAACAGTCCCCCAATCAGGCCAAACAGCAAAAACGCGATCCCTATGCTCGGCGTAGCGAATCCAAAGCCAGCAAAAAACTCCTCGCTCTTAGCCAAGTAGCCAACCACCCAAAACCCGGCAAACATCATAATTGCCGAACTCGCGATCATCTTTGGAATATGGCCCTTCTTATAGTGACCAATTTCATGAGCGAGCACCGCCTCGATTTCATCCTCACCCAGCTGATCGATCAACGTATCATAAAGTACGATACGGCGAAACTTTCCAAATCCCGTGAAATAGGCGTTCGAATGGGCAGAGCGTTTACT
Organism: Pelagicoccus mobilis; assembly: GCF_016595505.1. GTDB lineage: Bacteria > Verrucomicrobiota > Verrucomicrobiia > Opitutales > Opitutaceae > Pelagicoccus > Pelagicoccus mobilis. The sequence continues at coordinate 79,826 of NZ_JAENIL010000021.1, forward strand.
CCCATCGATCACTTGAATCGCATTGCACTTAAATCCCGCCTTGTCCGACATGGACATCAATCGGCTTTTCAAGTCTCCATCCTCAAGCGGAGTCAGCTTGTTGAATAGCGGGATGATCAACATCGGATAGAGCACCATCATGACAAGCTGGAAGATGAACATGATTGCGAAACCGTACACCCACCAAAACTCGCCCATCCAGCCGACAAGGCTCATCAAAAGCCAAAGAAGCGGAAACCCGATCACCAAACCGACAATCGATCCCTTGATTTTGTCCACAACCCAGAGCTTCGTCGTGCTGCGATTGAAACCAAATTTCTCCTCGATAACGAATTGCTCGTAGTACTCGAGCGGAAGCGATGGCAAACCGAGCACGATCATCACCACCACAAGGAACAGAGCCGAGCTCCACCCCGCATCGCCCACCGAAGCGCTCCAAGCCTCAAACGCCACCGGCAAAACTCCGCTCAATATCACCGCCGCCAAAATAACCGCATCAAGCAGCAGGCCGATCGTGCCGAATCTGCTCTTCGTCACAGTGTAGTCGTTCGCTTTGGCAAATTTCTCTGCGCTCATGATACCGTCCAGCTCGGAGGGCAGCGAATTCGCGTTTTTCGCGACCTGAGAGCGATTCAAGGCATCGAGCACGAGCTCCGCTACCAATTTTGCCACGAGGGCGACGACAAAAACCGTTTCAAGAAGGGTCATACGCTCCAAAATTCCCACTCCCCCAAGATCTGTCGAGCGCCGAATTCAATCCCCCTCCCGTCGGCGGATAGTGGAATTGCTGTTTTCATTTCCTTGAATCCCAATAGCTTCCCTACATAGTCGCCCCTCGTGAGCACCAAGAAACAGGACATGATCGCAAGCTTCGAAGAGGGGCTGGAGAAGCTAGAGAGAATCGTCTCGGAAATGGAGGACAGCAAGCTCCCCCTCGAGAAGCTCATCACCCACTACGAACAAGGCACCAAGCTCCTCTCCCAATGCGACATCAAGCTCAAGGAGGCCGAGAAAAAGATCGAAGTTCTCAGGTCGAAAACTGAAAACGGCCCCGAATTCGAAGCCCTCGAATCAGAGCAATAAGCTCTCCTTTTACCAAAGTGTTGGACAAGCACGGCGGAATCACTTGAGTTTCGCCCCTTTCCGAACGCCAGCCACCTTGAACGACGACACACAGAACAACGCCCCGAGCGAATCCTACCCTCTTCTCAGCAAGATAAAGGGTGCTTCGGACCTGCGCGAACTCAGCCAAGAGCAGCTCGAAACCTTGGCTCAGGAAATCCGTGACCGCTTGATCAACGTCACTTCCGTCAACGGAGGCCACCTCGGCCCAAATCTTGGCGTTGTCGAGCTCTCCATCGCCCTCCATCTGGTGTTCAACACCCCGCAGGACCAGTTCGTCTTCGACACCTCCCACCAGGGATACGTGCACAAGCTTCTAACCGGCCGCAACGGACCTGAATTCGACGGGATTCGCAGCTCGAAGGGGCTCAGCGGCTTCCTGTCCCGTGACGAGAGCGATCATGACGCCTTTGGCGCCGGTCACGCCGGTACTGCACTATCCGCAGCGCTCGGCATGGCGACCGCCCGCGACGCGACAGGTTCAGACGACCATGTCGTCGCCGTTTGTGGAGACGCGGCCTTCACCTGCGGAATCACCATGGAGGCGCTCAACAACGTCGCCGAGTCCACCAAACGCCTCGTTATCATCCTTAACGACAACGAGTGGTCGATCGCCAAAAACGTTGGAGCCATTTCGAAGTACCTCAACGAGCTGATCACCAACCCCATCTATAACCGCCTCCATCACGATTTCGGCTCATTCCTGAAAAACGTGCCCGGCGGCGACTCGCTCGTAAAGCTCGGCAAAAAGGCGGAACGCGGCTGGAAGAGCATGGTGGTCCCTTCCTCCCTATTTGAGAAGTTCGGAGTCCGCTACCTCGGCCCGATCGACGGACATGATTTGCCGCTGGTCACCCGCTACCTCGAGTTCGCCCGCGAATCCCACGAGCCAGTAATCGTCCACGTAGTCACGAAAAAGGGAAAAGGCTACAAGCCCGCGATCGACTTCCCTGAACGCTTCCACGGCACCAGCCCCTTCGCCATCGAATCCGGCAAGTCAAACGGCTCCGCAAAGCCGACCCCGCCGAATTACCAAGACGTTTTTGGCAAAGCCATGGTGAAGTTCGCCAAGGCCGACACCAAGAAAGTTGCGATCACAGGGGCGATGCCATCGGGCACCGGTCTCATCCATCTCAGCAACGAGGTCCCAGAACAATTTTACGACGTCGGTATCGCCGAGGAACACGCAGTTCTCTTCGCGGCCGGCATGGCGACTCGCGGCCTCCGCCCCGTCTGCGCAATCTACAGCACCTTCCTCCAGCGAGCGTTCGACCAGATCATCCACGACGTCTGCCTACAGAAGTTGCCAGTGGTTTTCTGCATGGACCGAGCAGGTCTCTCGCCAAACGACGGCGCCACCCATCACGGCCTTTTCGACATCTCCTACCTTCGCATGGTCCCCAACCTCATCACCATGCAGCCCAAGGATGAAGACGAACTTGTCGACATGATGCAGACCGCCTTCGATCAAGATCTCCCCGCCTTCATACGCTATCCACGTGGAGCCGGCGAAGGGGTCACGATCAAAGACGAGCCAAAGCCGCTCACGATCGGCAAAGCTGAAATCCTCTCCGATGGCAGCGACATTGTCATTTGGGCCCTAGGTCCAATGATCAAAGACGCCCTTGCCCTGAAGAAGAAGATCGAAGCCGAAGACGGCTTGAGTGTTGGCGTGATCAACGCCCGCTTCATCAAGCCACTGGATACAGAACTCCTGCTCGCCCAAGCCAAGCAATGCCGCCTCCTCGTAACGATGGAGGATGGAATCCGCACAGGAGGATTCGGCAGCCTCGTCGCCGAAACGCTTTCCGACGAAGATGTCACCACTCCGCTGGTACGCATCGGCTGGCCCGACGAATTTGTTGGGCACGGAGACAGCGTATCCGACCTGCGGGCACGCCACGGACTCGCCCCCGAAGACATGCTCGCAAACATACGAGCAAAGCTGAAGACAGTGGACGTATAAAATGGTAGGGTTCGGGCGCCGCCCCGGACCTAAGGCATGACACGGCGGACCCGCCCTATCGGCAGTCGCCAGCACCTAAACACCCAACGCCTTCAGCTCCTTCACGAGCATTCCACCCATCTTGCAGACCGCTTTGAAGTGCGCCTTCTCAACCGGTTGAATCGATAGTCGCTGGCCACGCTTCACGACCAGCATCTCTTCCAGCTCCGGAGCTTCCTTTAGCTCTTTCAGCGTCACCAATCGCTTGAATTCGGCGGCCCACTTGAAATCCACCATCAGCCAACGTGGATTGTCTTCGGGCGACTTCGCATCGAAGTATTTGGATTTTGGATCAAACTGGGTGTGATCTGGGTAAGCTTTTTCGCTAGCCACTACAGCAAGCCCCACCGCCCCCACTTCAGGTCCGGCATTTGAGTGATAGAAAATGGCCAAATCGCCCTTCTGCATTTCGTCCCGCATGAAATTGCGAGCCTGATAGTTACGTATTCCGTCCCAATGCTCCGTCTGATTCTCGCACTTCGCCAAATCATTAAATCCAAACACGTCCGGCTCGCTCTTTATCAACCAAAATTTCTTCGCCATAAAACACCCCTGCTCGAGCGTTCCTCCGAGCACAAGTTATTTGTGATTTCCAACCAAATTGAACAAACTCGCCTCGCCGCGCCGTTTCAGAGGCAACTGAACGAAACATAGTCTTGATTAGCAGGTCATTCGGCGGTGTCCTTCTCAGCTTCCAGGGACCGCCCCCTGACGCCAATCCCCTACAGAATATTTCAAAAGCACATGAGCAGCTGGTCTGAACGAGTCAGAAACGAAGTTGGAAAAGCGATCCTCGGCCAAGAAGTGGTCGTCGAACGCATGCTAGTCGCCCTCCTCGCCGACGGGCACGTACTCCTAGAAGGGATGCCCGGCCTGGCCAAAACCCTTTTGATCAAGAGCCTCGGCACCGCCCTCGGCCTCCAGTTCGAACGCGTCCAGTTCACCCCAGACCTCCTGCCGAGCGACGTCATCGGCACCATGGTCTACCAAACCCAATCCGGCCAATTCGAGCCGCATAAGGGACCGATCTTCGCCAATCTCGTCCTAGCCGACGAAATCAACCGCGCCCCAGCCAAAGTGCAAAGCGCCCTACTCGAAGCCATGCAGGAAAAGCAGGTCACGCTTGGCCCTGAGTCCCATCAGCTCCCGAAGCCCTTCTTCGTTATGGCCACGCAGAACCCGGTAGAACAAGAGGGCACCTACCCGCTTCCAGAAGCCCAACGCGACCGCTTCCTCTTCAAACTGCTCGTGGATTACCCCAGTCACGCAGACGAATTCGAAATGATGCGTCGCTGGGGACAGGTCACGGAAAAGCCAGAACTTCACCCTGTCGCCACAGGAGAGGAGCTTCTCACTCTCCGAGCCGAAGTCGACGCCGTACACGTTTCCGAGGAAATCCAAGCCTACATCCTCGAGCTCGTACGAGCGACCCGAGCCATGGCCAGCGAACGCCAATCGGACAACCACCTGCTTTCCTACGGAGCTTCGCCACGCGCCTCGATAAGCCTCTATCAAGCCAGCCGCGCGCTCGCTTGGCTGCGCGGCATGGATCACGTCTCCCCAGCCATCATCAAAGACATCTTCCTCGACGCCATGCGCCACCGCGTGGGGCTCAGCTACGAAGCTGAGGCGAGAGAAATTTCAGCTGACGAGGTTTTGCAACAGATTCTGGATACAACCGCCCTACCAGGCCGTGCCGCATCCGTTTAGAGCGAGGCCCTCGCTCTAAGTCATTCCAAGCGAAGCCTCGCGCTTTTTCGACATGCCGTCACAACCCGAAGACCAAGGATCAAAGTCCAATCTCGCTGCCACTATCGCGATGTTGCGACGACTGGAATGGCGTGCCCGCCTAGTCGTGCAGAGCGCCCTAGGCGGCGAATACAAGTCCTCCTTTCGAGGCAAAGGCATGGAGTTCGACCAGGTCGTAAAATACGAGTTTGGCGACGATGTCCGCGACATCGATTGGAACGTGACCGCTCGTCTCGGAGAAGCCTACCGCAAGAAGTTCATCGAGGAACGCGAAATCACTCTCCTTCTGCTCTTCGAAGACACGCCATCCCTCCAGTTCGGATCCGGGAGCGTCACCAAAAGAGCCGCGTTGCTAGAGCTCGCCAGTCTCCTGATGCTGCTGAGCGCGGTAAATGGCGACCGGATCTCCCTCCTGCACGCCACACCTCAGGGTTACACGCTTACCAAGTCCGCAACCGGTCGCGGACGCGTCATGCACACCGCAGCCAATCTGCTCGGTCACCCCGCTCCACCTGTTCTCGGAGAACAGGAAGCTAAAATTCCTTGGCGCTACGTCCTGAAAGCCGCTCCCCGACATAGCATTTTCGTATGGCTTGGCGACTTCCCTGGCACCCAGCAACCAGACGTCTGGCCCGTGCTCCGTCGCCAATATCAGCCCGTCGGATTCCGCGTATCGGATCCCTGGGAATTAGAACTTCCCAAACGCGGCAACCAGCCCGTCTTCGATCCCACCTCCGGCGAACTCTTCACTCTCAGCGGCGGCTCCTCAGCTCAACGCTCCGCCCATCAAACCTGGAAGGACCAACGCGATTCCGCCTTCAAAGCCCTCTTTCCGCAACAAACGGATCGTCTCGACCTGACCGCTGGCGATGAAGCAATCGACGCGGTAACCGACTTTTTCCATCAACGCATGAAGCGTTTCGCTAGAGCATGATCGACCTGCTGGATACAAAGCTGCAACTCGCCTACCCGCTCTGGCTTCTCGCCTTGCTGGCGCTTCCGCTTGTCGCCTGGCTCAGGGGGCGACGCTCCGTAGCGGCGATGATACTCCCTTTCGCTGGCCAATGGAAACGCCACGCCATGATCGGGGGAACAAAACTCGCCACCACCTTCGTATTTCTCGCGGCAATCGGAATGATCCTCGCTCTAACCCGTCCCCAGTCCGTCACTACAGAGCGCCACTCCAAGAGCCGAGGCTACGACATAATCCTCGCAGTCGACCTTTCTCGCTCCATGGAAGCGGAGGATTATTTCGTGAACCGCAAGCGTTCAAATCGATTGCAGGCCGTCAAACCCGTCCTGAGCGCCTTCATCAACCGAAGAGAAAACGATCGCATCGGTCTCATCGCCTTTGCAGGGCGAGCCTACACAGCCGCTCCTCTCACTTTCGACCACAAGTGGCTCGCTCGCCAAACCGAACGCTTGCAAATCGGGCTGATCGAAGACGGCACCGCTATTGGCGATTCGATCGCAGTCGCCACCTCTCGCTTGCTCGAGGGAGCCAAGGAGCGGGCCGGAGAACGGGAAGGAGCTTTCATCGTTCTACTGACCGACGGAGAAAACACAGCCGGCATTATGGATCCTCTCGAAGGCGCTGAACTCGCCAAAGACGCTGGCATTCGCGTCTACACGATTGCCGCAGGAAAAAACGGATACGTTCCCTTCCCTCGCCGCAACGAAAGAGGAGAACGTATCGGTACCGAGCAACATTTCATGCGCGTCGACACCGCAACGCTCAACCAGATCGCTCAACTAACCGAAGGAGAATTCTTCCGTGCTGAAAATTCAGATACAATCGATCAAGCCTTCAAAAAGATCGACGAAACCAGCACGATCGAGTTCGAAGTACGCCAATACTCTACCATCACAGAACTCTTCCACTTCCCGCTCTACGCAGCTGGAGCATTCGCCGCTATCGGCGTTTTTATTAGTGGATCCAAATTGAGAGGAGAAGATCTCTCATGAACATAGACTGGGCAAACGAGGAATGGCTCTGGGGCTTGGCTTTTCCGGCTCTACTTTTCGCATGGAGCATCTTCCACCGCAGCCGCACTTCCGCCCGACGCAAAGGTTCCCAAGCCCAATGGGCGACAGCCGGTTTCTCTGGCATCAAAAAGTCTTCCAGCTCTCGCATTCATCCGCCAAAAGCGTTTCTGTGCTCTGCCCTTGCTCTCCTCGTCGTATCCATAGCCCAACCACGTTGGGGCACTGAAAAAACAATCACTTTCGAGAGGAGCAGAGAAGTCATCATCGCGATGGACCTTTCCAAGAGCATGCTGGCGGACGACATAAAACCGAACCGGCTCGAACGCGCAAAACTCGTAGTCGAAAGCATGCTCGAGACACTTCAAGGCGAGAGCGTGGGGCTTATCGTCTTTGCTGGAACCGCTTTTCTACAAAGCCCCATGAGCCCCGACTACCAGATCCTAAGGGGCTTTCTCAAGGACATCAATCCCACCTACATTCCGCAAGGTGGTACCAACTACGAGGCGATGCTCAACACCGCGCTCGACTCCTTTGAGCAATCCGACGGCATGGCCGACCGATTCCTCATCGTCATCAGCGACGGGGAAAGCCTGGAATCAAACTGGAAAGCGAAAGCCAGAGAGCTAAAGGAAGAAAACGTTCGAGCCATTTGCCTTGGATTCGGCACGCAAAGCGGCAGCTTCATTCCAGATGGCGAGGGCGGATACCTAAAGGATCCAAACGGAGCTGTGGTGCTCAGCAAACTCGAGGCGAACACACTCAAGCAATTAGCGAACATGACAGACGGCGTCTATAAAGAGGCAAGCCTATGGGTCGACCTTGCCCAGCTCGTTGAAGACACAGTAAAATCCGGCGAAGCGGCCCTCAAGGAGCGGGAAAAGGAAAATACCTTGGTTGAACGTTATCACTACTTCCTCGCCCCAGGACTGATCCTCCTGCTCATTTCGCTTTATTTGGAGTTCCCAACCTTGCCAAAAGCCCGAACCATCAAACGAAAGGTGGCCGCATGAAACGTATTTTCGTTTTCACTACAGTTCTCGCAGGTTCATGGGCTTCGGCACAGCATGCAAGCGCTCCAACCGCTTCAGCTGAAGAGCAGCAGGGAATGACTCTTCCCGATTACATTTCTCAGATCGCCGAGGCCGACGAAATAACGGCCGCAGACTACCACAATATGGCTCAAGGAACGCTTGAGGTCGCAAACGCGATTGGCCAACAGGGACAGAAGATGCCCGAGCCACCACTAAAGGATGCCCTAGATGCAGTGGAGGCAGGACGAAATCTCGCCCCCGAGCTAGCTGACTGGAACGAAATAGAGCAAAAACTCCTCGAGCTCCTCAATCCCCCAGAGCAACAGGAGCAAGAGCAACAACAAGACCAGCAAAACTCCGACCAGAACTCCGAAGAACAGGAAGGCGGCGAAGACCAGCAGCAACAAGGTCAAGACGGGGAGCAAAACCAAGAAAGTTCAGAAGACGGCCAGCAGTCTGAATCGGAAGGCCAAGAAGGCGAACAACAGCAAAGCGATCAGCAACAAGACTCCCAATCGCAAGAGGGCGAAAGTCAGGAGTCGCAAGACCAACAAGACGGTCAGCAGGGCGAGCAAGGACAGGATGGGCAAGAAGGAGAACTTCCTCCAGCTAAAGACGGAGCGCAGATGGGCAACCTCGAACAACCCGAAGAACAACAAGACGTGCAGCTAGACGGGCAAGAAGCCCAGCAAACGCCCCCGGAGCAAATGCAAACCCTCGGCGGTCAACAAGCATCCGGAGAGCCGATCCAGGCCGACAAAGCAGCCATTCGGCAAATGCTCGAACAACTCAAACAACAAGACGAGCCCGGTAAACTTTACAAAATACTCCAAGAGGCCCAGCAGGGCCAAAAGAAGAAGTCGCAGCCGAATGCGAAAGATTGGTAGTCATGCGTCCGCACTCCTACAACGTTTTCATCACACTCCTCGCCACCCTATCATGCGTATCCACGTTTTGGGCTCAGTCCGTCTACTGGTCTCCTAGCAATGGAACTTTGCAAGAAGGGAAAGCCAACTCGATCGACCTATTCTACGATTCTTGCGAACCAGACGGCGATCCTGACCTGCCCGCAATTGGCAACCTATCTCTCAATTTCCGCGGACGTTCAAACTCCCGCAGTCTCATCAACGGTAGACTGAGCGCCAAGACGATTTTCAACTACCAAGCGATCCCCTCGCAGCTTGGCCAGCTCACGATCCCTAGTTTTCGAGTCAAAACATCAGAAGGAGAAATTCAGGTCCCTGCCGCTCGCTTCGAAGTGGTCGAAGCCACAGTGGGCAACTCCGGTCTCAGCCCATCCGAGGTCTTCCTATCGCTCTTTCAAATCCGCGACGAAAAGATCTACCAAGGCGAGGTATTCAATTTAGACTACATCGCCGGCGCCAAACAGGAATACCAACTGGCTGACCTTTCAGTCCCCAGCTGGAGTCCCACTCGGCTCGTCACCAACGGCCTTGTCGACAACCAGGTCACGGGCGTGAGCTATCAGGGAGCAAACTATACTGTAAAAGTTTACCAGGCGAAGGTATTGGCTACCGAATCAGGTACCATAGAGATTCCCGGCGCCAAGCAAGAAGCAACTGTCGTTATCGGGCGGAGACGCGATTTCATGTTTCAGGAGCCTGTCTACGATGCCTTCACCATCGAATCCGACCCCTTCGCCCTCGAGGTGCTTCCATTGCCAAGCGGAGCCCCAGACTCATTTAATGGCGCCGTCGGTGAATTCTCGCTAGAGTCTCAAGTCGTCCCGGAACAGGTACAAGTTGGAGAACCGGTAACATGGACGCTGGAACTGAGCGGAACTGGCAACTGGCCTGCCGGCATCGGCGTCCCCGCACGCTCCGTGTCGAGCCGCTTCAAAGCCATCCAGCCGGAAATCAAAAACGAGTTCGCCGAAAACGACTTGTTCACCGGCGTACAAACCGAAGATATCGTCCTCATCCCCACCCAAGAAGGGAGCTTCGAGTTCGGACCTATCAAATACACCTATTTCGACCCAGTTGAGGAACGGTACAAGACCATCGAGATTCCCTCCAAAACAGTTACCGTTGTTCCCCCGGAGCCCGGAAATCCCGCCCTCACCTCTGGCTCAGATTCTCCTTCCATCGATCAAATCGCTTCCGGAAACTCACCTTACGAACAGGGGTCCTACGACCTCGATCCAACCGGGCAAAACACCTTCGAAAAACCACCCGAGATCCTCAAAGCGCCTCGTCTGACCAGTAACAGTTTCGCAGCTCCGGAAAACCCTAGATCCCCTGCAAACCTGATCGCTCCCACAGCTGTCGCGCTCGCGTGCCCGCTCGCTTTCTGGTTCCTGCTCGCCCTCGTAAAAAGCGCTTCAACCGATCCAAGGAAACAAGAACGTATCGCACTCGCGGAATTGCGCAAAATCTCACGAAAGTCTCCACCAAACGATCCCGACGCGCTCAAACAATACCACCGAGACTGGCGCAGCGCCGCCGCTCACTACTTCGTGCCAGGAAATCTCGAGCCGACTCCAGAGGAGATTACGAATGCCGCCGCCGCACTTCGCGACGAGGAGTTCGCAAACACATGGCATCAGGCTTGGATCTTATCCGACAAGACCCTTTTTGGCCCAGATTCGATCGACCAGGCAGAGTGGACTCAACTCCAGAAAAAGGCCGTCGACGCTACCCCTTCCAAAAAGATCTCACTGTCACGCGTTTTCAAATACGAGTCCTGGTTCCCGGCAGCGATCGCAGTCTTGATCCTCGTATCCCTGACGCCTTCTTCAAATGCTCAGGAACACGCAGAACTCGATCCGCAGCAACTTTACAACGAGGGCAATTTCGCCGCAGCCGCCGCGAACTGGATAACCGCGATCAACGATGCTCCCTACGCCGCAGAGCCACGCTACAACGCCGGCCTAGCCGTTGCCCAATTAGGAGATTGGTCTACCGCATGGGCCCTCTGGACCAGTGCTTTCTGTCTTGATCCCAGCAACAAGGATGTCGCTTGGAACCTTCGCATCGCCCATCAGAACACCTCTGCCTTCGACCCCGTGCTCCAGTCCCTCATCGAAGGCGAGGACTACTACTCGATCATTCGTCTGAGATCTCCAGCTCAATGGCAGACGCTCAGCGCACAAGCCCTTTGGGCCCTCGGAACACTGCTCACCCTAGGCGTTGTCGCCATCTATTTTCGCCCCATCAAGAAACTCGCCGGCACGTTGATGGCACTTGGGGCGCTCGCGGGCGTACTCGCCTACTTTGCCGCCTGGTCTCACCAAAAATACGAAGCCCTCGGAGAACCCGACACCCTCCTGGTGACGCAAGAATCGCCATTGCTCTCCATCCCCACCGATCTCCAGCAGGAGCAAGTGAGCACAACAGTCGGAGCAGGGACGGTCGTAAAACTAGAAAAAACCTTCCTCAGCTGGATGAAAATCAACCTCCCCAACGGTGAATCTGGCTGGCTCAGACAGGAAAAAATAATGCCGCTGTACGGCGAAATTTCTCAGCTCTAAGCTTTTTCACTCCGCAGCCGATACTTGCCAGAGGTCGTTCTCTTTCCATAGTGGTCGCGATTTACGCGAAATCACTCACTCAATCGGCCCGTTACAATGGAGTAGTTTAATAGACGCTGCATGGAATTTCTCAAACGACATTGCTCAACAATCGTGCTTATCGCGATCGCCGCCTCCTGGATCGGCATCAGTCTCGGTACCAATGAGTGCCCGAGTTGCGTGGTAGCGAACGTTGCCTCGAAAGCTTTTACGAGCGACACCGACAGCGGTGCAGAACTCTCCGAGCCAGCCACCAAAAAAGTAAACTGGTCTACAGTCGACACAGACGGGCAGCTCGTAACAAGCAACGATCTCGACGGAAAAGTGAGCGTGCTTGTGTACTGGGCAACTTGGTGCGGAGGCTGCAAGAAGGAGATTCCTGACCTGATCGCCCTCAGAGATGAATTTTCCCCTACCGATGTCGCCATTATCGGCCTGTCTTTCGATGAAGCCCACAAGGACCTCGACGCCTACGCAAAGGCGACAGGGATCAACTACCGTCTCGCCCGAATCACCCCCTCTATCATCGACACGTTCGGAAACGCCGACTCGATTCCAACCCTCATGATCATCGACCAAGAAGGGCGTATCCAATTTCGACACACAGGTTTCGTAAACAAAGACACCCTCACGGAACGGGTAAGGAGCCTTCTTGCTACAAGCCGAATTGACCGAGCATTTGGCTCCTAGTGATCGGCTAGATCATTCCGCAAGCTTTAAGAGAAGAGCTCCTTCGGCAGCATTGCCTTCACCTTCGGCAAGACCCGTTGTGAAAATTCGACTATTGTCGACACCTTCTTCGCTCAACAACGCCTGCTTGAAGACCTGCACGCGTTCAGCCGCTAAATCCGAAAGCCACTCCTCGTCGAACAGTTCCTCCCCTCTGTTCGCTAAGACGAAATCATACATTTCTTCGTAGCTGGGCAAGTCGTCTGCAACCTCCGCCTTAGGGGCTTCAATCATTACCCGCTCGGATTGAACGACCTCTTCCGGCTGCCCTTCTTCGTCCTGCTTCTTCCGCAAGCCCAGCACCGATGCGATCCGTTTCAGCAGACCAGTCTCTTCAGACTCCGACTCTAGCGGCTCCGCTTCTAGCTCCTGAGATAAATCCTCCACTTCCGTTTCTTCAAGCGGATCAGGCGCCTGAAGCGTCAAATACAAGTTCTGCACATTCGCTCTGAGGATCTCCTCATCAACCGGAACCAGCAGGTCCACCCCGCTCGCCACCTGAAACTCAGGATTCACCAGCAGGTGATTAAGGTACTGCCTCTCAAGGTATTCCTTTTCTTTAGGCGATGGCTTGTAAGACACCTCTAGATTGAGCCCGGGACGCTTCACCATTAGAGAGCTCAAGCCTTCGACCTTCTCAACGCCCTCTTCATCCAGAGACATGCTCCCAACTTGAAACGCTATGGTATCCAAATCCTCACGACCGCCTACCATTCCAGCCAGAAACTTAAAAGGTGACGCGGCAGCATTCAGAACCAAATTCATGCAAGCTTTTCCAACCAAAGGCCAAAACCGTACGTCTGGGCTATTCAAATCCCCCTCGACTCTCAAATTCGGATATTCAATGACGCCGCTCGGATCTTTCATCAGTTTTATAGCAAAGCCAACCGGCAGGCTCATCGCTCGATCGCTCTCGACTTTTTGCCCGAGCGTCAACTGATCGATCTTGAATCCATTACTCCCTTCCAGTTGCCCGTCCCGAATCTTGAAACTCGACGACAACTCGAACTGCCCTTTCGCCAAACTACGCCCCAAATACGTTTCCCAATAGGGGCTAGTCGCTTGCATGTCATACCCACGAAATGAAAACTCTAGATCCATAAACGCTTCGGGGTCGGAAATATTCGCTTTGCCACTCCCCTCCAAAACAGACCCGCCATCCACGTTTCCATCGAACGAAAAATCCGCTATCTGGTTTTCTGCGGTAGAAATCGAATTCACAGTCAGGTTAAACTCACTCACTCGACTCTGATGCGTAGAGACTGTAGACGTATCCACAAACCCAAGACCAGCCTCCAGAACCTCCAAAGTACCAATCGAAACTGCGAGCCCAGTTTCGGCTTCTACACCCTCAATGGCTTGTTCCGCTCTTTGCTCGATCCTTATGATTCGCTCGAGGTTCACCCCTCGCTCGCTTTGCCAGACAGCAAGCTTCGGCTTCTCAACACGCACCGTTTCAAGCGAAACGCGATCCTCCTCAAAGCGAATTCCTTCCACACCCATCCGAGCAATCGAACTCAAATCTCTCCCGGTGCCCTTCTCGGATACTGCCAATTGCTCCAAGGTGAACTCCCCTGTCACGACCGGAAGAGCAAGCCCTTCTCCCCGCGCGACCATATCGAAACTGACGATCCCCTGATCCAAATTCGCGTTACTGTATTCGCCCACGTAATTCTGCAGCTGATTCAGCTCAAGGCCCTTTCCGGTAATCGAGGCCGTCAGTTCGCCGGCGATTGATTCAAGTTTGGACTGAAGCTCGAAATTTCCACCTAACACATTCGCCGTAATTCCCAACTCCCCGGATGCGTCCAGTTCGCCGTCATCCTGAGTGACCGAGAGACCACCAAGCTCCATTTCTAGCGATCGAACATCGGTCGCGAAATGATTTGAGATACTACGGTCTTCCAACTCAACGCTGCCATTCGCGATCTTAACGGAAGCAACTCTAAAGCTGAAATTCGGCATCTTCGCCTCACCAGCTTGATCTCCCGAGTCAGAAACAGCCTTCAATTCAGGGAGCAGCGGACGACCATCCTCCTGAAGTACCGCCAAAGCCCGAGGCGTCTCCACAACGATTTCCTCTACCGAAACATCCATGGCGTTTGCATCGAGCTTCGCCCCGTCCACTCGAAAAGAGTTCATCGCGAAATACTGCTGTTCGCCATCCGCCAATGAAAAATCCGAGACATCCATTGCGACCTCGGCCCCTAACTGCAGCCCTGCCTTCTCGAGCAAGACGCGTGAGTTCAACTCAACCCCCAGCATCCCCTCCACCGTCGCAACCACGGACTCGTCCACAAAAGGCTGCACCGTAGCGAGATCGAAGCCATCCAACTCAAACCTCGTTTCGAAGCCCCACGGAGCGATACTCCAAGCCCCGCCAGAGACAGAAACCTCAGCCCCGCTTCCCGTTTCGAGCTGAGCTCGATAATTCCAATGAAAAGGAGTATCCGCCTGCTCGATACCCTTCCTCTCAACAGTCCCCAAGTCAGTCCCCTCAAACTGCACGAGACGAATGCTCTCCTCGTACGCGGAAGTTAAACTCACATCACGGTAGTGAACTTCAACCTCCTCTACTCGTAGCGACTCTACAATAAGCTCAGGCAACTCCCCAGTAGACTCATCGCCTTCGGCACTCGTTGAGTTCTGCCTATCGAGAATGTCTTGAAAACTTAATCTTCCAGTCGAATCGTTCTCGACCCAAACCTTACCGTCCTCCACGGAAACCGACTTCACAGTCACAGGTCCGAAGAGGCTCGCAAAGAGCTGCGGATTGACTGCGATCTTTTCGATTTTTAGCAATGCCTGCTCATCCGACTCCTTCGCGCCAACGGAGAGCCCATACAGCTTCGTCTCGAAGCTCAGCGGATTGAAAGTCACATCATCAAGCCTCACGGGCCGACCAATCGCATCGCTTCCCTTGCTCTGAATTTGAGACTTCAAAATCGCTGGGACGCCCCATATGCCGAAGCATAGATAGATCGTGAAAGCTAAGACGAAGGAGATGAGCAGCCGCTTGGGCCATCTTTTACTTGAATCGGATTTCTGTATCATCGAGTTGGTTACAGTATGGCCCTAATAAAGCCGACCGCTTGAGGAACGCAAGGTTTGGAGTTGAGCAAGCGAGCAAAATAAACTTGTTCAATCCCGTGCAAACCAACCTTAAGCTTCAAGCCGTCATTTGGGACATGGATGGCCTCCTCTTCGACACCGAACGCCTTTCCTACAGGGCCTGGCAAGTTGGAGCAGAAGCAATCGGGCTCAAGATCAACGTGCAACTATTCCAAAACCTGATCGGCATGAACTCGGCAGCTATCATGCGGAAACTCAAGGATGAGCTGGGCGAGCAAACGAATGTCGAGGAGCTCAGACGTGTAGCCGGCATTGCCTACGACGAACTGATTGCCGAAGGTCCTCCTCTCAAGGCAGGCGCGGTTGAATGCTTAACATTGCTCAACAAATTGAAGGTACCACAGGCCCTCGCCACTTCTTCCTCCTACCGCTACGCCGTTCGCAAACTCAACCACCACGATTTACTCGAAATGTTTCAGGCGACTGTCACCGGCGATCAAGTCGAACACGGCAAACCGCACCCCGCGCCCTACCTCCTCGCCGCTGACCGGCTTGGAATCGATCCACGCCACTGCATCGCTTTCGAAGATTCGGTCAATGGCATCCATTCCGCGAAGCAAGCGGGAATGCGTACCATCCTTATCCCTGACATGTGCCCGCATAACGAGGAGTCACTCGCGAGGGTTGATCAGCAGTTCGAGACCTTGATGGAAGCCAAAGAGTATTTGGAGACAGTATTCTCTTAACCCTCAGAGCGGCCAATCCTCCAACCCCAAAAAAGGCGCGACCGAAGTCGCGCCCCTCTTATCGGTTCTTCAACCCAATGAACCTTAGTATAAGAAATCGTTGATGATCTGCTCGTAGCGTTCTTGTTTGCCGCTGATTTGAGTTGGCTCGCCGCCTTCAGACCCAATCGCGTAAACGTCTTCGAGAGTGAGTTCACCCTTTTCGAAGGCTGCACCCTTGCCGGAATCGAAGCTCGAGTAACGCTCGGCCTTCATAGCTGGGAGCTTTGAGTCCTTAAGGATCTTGTCCGCAATGAGAGCAGAACGCGCGAAGGAATCCATTCCCGCGATGTGCGCGATGAAGATATCTTCGAGGTCAGTACTATTGCGGCGAGTCTTCGCGTCGAAGTTAACGCCACCACCCTTGAATCCACCAGCACGGAGGAGAACCAACATAGCCTCAGTCATCTCGTTGATGTTCATCGGGAACTGGTCGGTGTCCCAACCGTTTTGGTAATCACCACGGTTGGCGTCGATAGATCCGAGCATACCCGCATCAGCAGCCACTTGCAACTCGTGCTCGAACGTGTGGCCAGCGAGAGTCGCATGGTTCACTTCGATGTTGAGCTTGAAGTCTTCGAGCAAGTCGTGCTCGCGGAGGAAGCCAATAACGGTTTCGGAGTCGAAGTCGTACTGGTGCTTTGATGGCTCAGCTGGTTTTGGTTCGATGAAGAACTGTCCCTTAAAGCCATTCTTGCGAGCGTAGTCGCGAGCGAGTTTGAGCATTTGAGCAAAGTGCTCCTTCTCACGCTTCATGTCGGTGTTGAGCAGTGACATGTAACCTTCACGACCACCCCAGAAAACGTAGTTCTCACCACCGAGAGCGATTGTCGCGTCGATCGCGTTCTTCAACTGGGCACCCGCATAGGCAACCGTGTTGAAGTCAGGATTGGTGGACGCGCCATTCATGTAGCGTGGGTTACTGAAGAGATTGGCAGTACCCCAGAGGAGCTTAACGCCAGACTCAGCTTGCTTGCCCTTCAAGTAATCAACGATACCCGCGAGGTTCGCCTCGGACTCCTTGAAATTAGCACCTTCTTCTACGAGGTCGAAGTCGTGGAAGCAGTAGTACGGAGCGCCGATCTTAGTGATGAACTCGAACGCAGCGTCCGCCTTCGCCTTGGCACGCCCAACAGCGTCTGCACCTTCCGCCCATGGGAAAGTCTTGGTACCTGGACCAAATGGATCGCCACCTACGCCACAGAATGTGTGCCAGTAAGCGATGGCGAAGCGGAAGAGATCCTTCATCTTCTGACCGCCGATTTCCTGCTCTGGGTTGTACCACTTGAACGCGAGCGGGTTGTCGCTGTCGCGACCTTCGAACTTAATCTCCCCGATTCCTGGGAAGTACTCTTTTTCTCCTGTAATTACACTCATGATACGGATTGTCTTGTTTGTAAGGTTTCTTTGTGAGGGGTTTCGTGTTTATGAAAGTTTCTGTTCGAGAGCTGTTTTCCAAGCTGCGTAGGCTTCCTGGTAAGCACCTTCGCCTGGCGTGACTTCGCTGACCTTGCGAAGCGATGAAAAGGCTTCTTCGAGAGAGCCGTAGATTCCAGCTCCAAAGCCTGCGCCACGAGCCGCACCCAACGATCCATCGGTCTCGTAGAGATCTATGCCTGCCCCGCTTACGCCTGAAAGCGTGCGACAGAAGAGATCACTGAGGAACATGTTCGCCTTGCCGGCTCGGATCTTGGAAATGTCCAGGCCAAGCGGCTTCATTAGCTCGATGCCGTATTGGAAAGAGAATACAATGCCTTCCTGAAGAGCTCGGCAGATATGGGACTTATCGTGACGGTTGAAGTCCAAGCCTGAGAATGAAGCGCCCAAATTGCGGTTTCCGAGGACTCGCTCGGCACCATTACCGAATGGAAGAGCGACCAAGCCTTCCGAGCCGATAGGAGCAGATTCAGCGAGGGCATTCATCTCCTCATAACTGTCGACGCCAATGGTACGCTTGACCCATGAGTTGAAAATCCCGGTGCCATTGATGCAGAGCAAGATACCGAGACGAGCCGCATCTGCCTGATGATTGACGTGAGCAAACGTGTTCACGCGAGACAGAGGATCGTACTTCACTTGGTCAGTTACACCGTAGACAACACCTGAGGTACCGCCGGTGGCCGCGATTTCACCAGGGTTAAGTACGTTCAGCGAAAGCGCGTTGTTTGGCTGATCTCCCGCACGGTAAGAAACCGGAGTTCCAGCCGCTAGGCCGAAATCGTCTGCCGCTTCCTTCGTGAGTTCCGCTTGTACCGAGAAAGTTGGGACAATTGACGGAATCAGTTCTGGAGAGAAACCAGCATGCTCGAGCAAGAAGTCACAAACCTGATCATTCTTGAAATCCCAAAACATACCCTCGGACAAGCCAGAGGCTGTCGTTTGGGCTTCGCCAGTGAGCTTCATGGAAAGCCAATCTCCAGGGAGCATGATCTTATCGATCTTGGCAAAAAGCTCGGGCTCGTTCTCCTTTACCCAAGCAAGCTTCATCGCAGTGAAGTTGCCGGGCGAATTCAAAAGATGGCCGAGACACTTGTCTTCACCAATCGCATCAAACGCCGCTTGTCCGTAAGGCACTGCCCGACTGTCGCACCAAATGATAGAGGGACGGAGAACTTGCTGGTCCTTGTCCACACAAACGAGGCCGTGCATCTGATAGGAGATGCCGATCGCCTTGACCGCATCTCCAGTCGTGCGAGCCGCTGTCATCGCTTCGCGAACCGCGATGCGAGCGTTGTCGTACCACATTTGTGGATCTTGCTCAGCGAAGCCAGGTTGAGGCGACTCTATCACCTGCTCAACCTTAGGAGCGAACGCTGTTCCAACACATGCTCCCGACTCGGAATCCAAAACGGATGCCTTCACGGAAGAGCTACCTACATCAATACCAATTAAATATGCCATTTACCAAACGGGTTTCGGGTAATTTTGAGTGTACTATCTCACATTCCTCCAAATTCCGCCTTTAACATTCGCTCAACTTTTAGCATTATCGTCTCAAACGAAACAATTCCATCTATTCCGTTTCGTTATTCGTTGTATTCCTGTTACTTACACCACGATTAACAAAAACGCACATCCTCAAAAAAAATCGTTAATCGGACGTTTCTCCACCCAATGAGCACTAAGAAACCGGAAATTAAGGGAAATCAAGGAATCGTAGCCGAGGGAGCCAATTACTTCGATAACCCACAACACCCCCTCACCGTCCGTCGAATCAAAGCTGGCGACGAACAAGCGATCACCCACGAGCACGATCTCACTTCCGTGAAGCACTCCCACGACTTCTGCGAGCTCGCCCTTATCACTCGCGGGAGCGCTATGCACTGGCTCGAAGGAGCTGAGTTCCCCGTGACCACAGGTGACGTCTTCGTTCTGCAAGGTCAGCAGAGCCACTACTACTACGAACTCGAGAAGCTCGAGATGATAAACATCATGTTCGACCCGCAGCTCCTAAACCTCCCCGAAACCCGCCTTCGCAAAATCCCCGGCTACCGAGCCCTTTTTCTACTCGAACCCCTATTTCGTAAACAACACCGCTTCACGAGCCACCTGCATCTTAACAGACGCTACCTCGCCCATTCCGAGCGGATCGCTACCGATCTCGAGAAAGAAGTGAACCAAAAGGAAGAAGGTTATGAAGCCGCCATGTTCGGCAAGTTCGTAGAGCTTGTCGTCTATCTCTCGCGTCTCTATCAGGAGTCGGATTCCACAAACGCCGAGGCGCTTCTACGCGTCGCTAAAGTGATCGGCTCCATCGAGGACGACTTCGCCAAACCTTGGAAGATCGAGGACTTCGCCGCCATGGCCCACATGTCCCGAGCCAACTTCATGCGCGTCTTTAGGACTGCAACCGGCGAAACGCCAATCAACTACCTCCTCAATCGCCGTATCCACAAGTCGATGACACTTCTTACAAACACGAAGCTGCCTGTCTCGGATATCGCCTTCGAAGTCGGCTTCAACGACAGCAACTACTTCACTCGGCAGTTCAAGTCGCTGCAAGGGATGAGCCCGCTAACCTACAGAAAAACGCACGCCGCGTAACGCATACCTGACGGAACGACTGTCCTGCCTTGAAAGCTCACTATAGGTTTCAGCGTTGAGGCCGCGCCGAAATGGGCGGCTCAAAGGCCCGCCCTACAGAAGACTGATTAGACTTCCTCCTCCTCACTCAAATAACTTGAGGGCACAAATGTGGTCGCTAGGAACCCGAGCGCTCCCTTTGCGTCGGATACGATGTATTCAATTTCCTGATCCAGCGGATTCTTCCAATCACCGCGAAGTTCGTCGAGCACTCCCTCTGAGGACTGCTCATTTGAAACGATCTCAATCTGGGACGGGTCCGTTTTTTCTGTATTCAGAAACTGATAACCTGCAAGAGCGATTGCGAAAGCTGCTGCTGCCATACCCGCATTGCGCACCCAAGCACCCCAGAATGGAGCTTTCTCAGCCTCCGCCTGCTCCGCCAAATAATCCTCCTCCGTGATCTGCTTGAGGACGCGTGCAGCCATGCTGTCTCTCTCTATTGGTGCAACGCCTTTCGGTGGCGTTTGCAGAGCTCGAGTGAGCTCATCACCAAACGTCTTTTCTCCTCGGAGTTCAGGGTCTTTCTCGCAGGCACGATCCAACCATGCAGGTAAAGATTTGTCCGAGGCCTGGTACCAATTGATTAATGCTTTGTAGAGTGGCTTTCTCATCTATCTTTCCCTCGGGTTTTCAATGTTCTTGAGCTTCTTTAGCTGATTGCGAGCACGGAACAGGATTATCTTAACATTCGTCTGCGATTTACCCATCACTTTTGAGATCTCCTCGATCGACAGGTCATCGACGTATTTCAGGCTCAACGCCTCGCGAAAGGCGGGCTTTAACTTCTTCGCCGCTTCCCAGACCCAACTCTTCTCGTCCTCGCGAGAGGCTTCCACGTCAGGCGTGTCATCGCTGGTGGCGACATCGTACTCAAGAGCTTCGGTTGGCTTCGAGTCACGAAAGTGGTTATAGGCTGTGCGGCGAGCGATCGTGTAGAGCCAGGTAGAAAAGCTGTATTTGCTGTCGTAACGGTGGATGTTCCGGTAAGCCTTGACGAAAGTATCTTGCGTCAAATCTTCCGCATCCTGCTTGTTCCTCGTGTAACGAAAGAGGAAATTGCGCAGCTTGTCCTGATGCTCTTCTACGAGAGCTGCAAATCCGGCACGATCAATTCCATTCCCTGGATTCAGGGTTTGCGAAGAGTTCACTTCTGTAGCGGATCCAGTCACGGTTCGTTTTGGCAGAGGCAGGAGAGATGTTACAGCGCTAACCATCACTCACACAAGCGAGTATAACCCCGCGGTCCGCTTGTCCCTCCCAATTTCCTTGGTAGGAACTGTGTTCACCTTGGTGGTCTTGGGCGTGGTGGCTTGCCGCCTCCTTGGCCAACACCTCGACCAGTTTCATCAACTTCTCGACTGGATACTGGAAATCTAGAGAGACGAAGTCCTCGCCTTGGCGAACGTCTACGCTGTCTACGATCTCCATCATGCTCTGATTCTCTACCTGCGTAAAAGATGCGAGCGCCAACATGCCTTGCACGATGCGGTAAAGCTGCAGAGAAACCTCTTCATTTGCGGTGGTGAGCATGACGTTGGCCTTGAAACTGCCTTCGCTCTCACCGATCGAAACCTGGCCGCCTTTAGTCTTCTGGAGCATCCGAGCCTGCGGAGGCACATTCTTGAAACTATCGATGCCCTTGGCCGTTACCATCAGGAAGAAGCCGCTATCAGCATTGAGCACGAGCTTCTGCTCCGTTGCGCTCAAATTGTCAGCCTTCCCCTGGATCACTTCGTAGGCATGCTCGATCTGCTCGAAACTCTTGCCAGCGATCGCGTAATTCTTGTTCGGAAACGCCAAATAGAGTTCCCCCTCCAAGAGGTAGGTCTGGTATGGCTTGTCCCCAACTCGCTTGAGCGGAATCTCGTTTCCTTCCAACTCTTGGGCGGCCAGAAATCCGTCGAAAATCGCCTGCAAACGATCGCCTGTTCGCAAGATCACAACGCTTTTGTTGGCCGCGTCTTCCTCAAAACTCGCTCCGTAGGCCGTCACCGACTTAATCTCGTCTAGGACCAGATCGACATCGATCGAAATGGCGGACTGGTTGTTCTTGGCGATCTCCTCTTTCAGTTTCGCAACCCCTAAGTCCGCGAAGGAGGACTCCAGAATGCCTTCCATATCGATGTGAGCCAACCACTTAGCGTCCTTTGCGATTTCAGTTTGGACGAGTGGAGCGGCAGTTAAAGCACTCGCAATAGCGACGGCCCCAGTCAGTAGTGTGCAAATTTGTTTCTTAATCATCTTTGGTAATGCGTTTGTTGCTTCTTAATTCCCCTCAGAAGCGATTCGGTTACGAAAAAAGTTGGGTAATTTTCTAGGCCTCCTTCTCGCTGCCCACTACGTAGTGCGATTGGCTGAAAATGGCAGCCCCTAGGCCCAAGGCGACCGCACCGATTCCCGCGATCCACAACAGATGCCCAACCTCAAATCCTTGAGCGCCGAAAGTCACTCCCCTAAGGAGGTTCTCAGCGTGGTAGCTGACCGCGAGCTTTTGAACCCCGTTGGGAATCGAGGCGAGCCCTAGCTCGACGAAAGAATAGTAGAAAATCCCCAAAACGACGAACTTAGAAGAAAAGGCCCCAATCGCGCCCGACAAAGCCGTAAAGCTCGCCACCACGCAAACTGACACAACCCAGACCGTAAGCAGTCCTCCGACGCCAATAACGCCCAAAACCACGCCTGCCGCGCTGATTCCGATCAAGGCCGGCCCCACGATCCACATCGTTCCCAAAAATCCGCTAAGGAAAAAGCCCAAATAAAGCTCCACCTTGCTCGCCGGCCGAACCCAAAGATACTCAATAGTCCCGTCCTTCAATTCTCCACGCAGCGTCTCTCCGCCCTTGGTAAGGCAAAAGATTGGCAAAAACTTGAGAGCGAAAGCGCCAACGAGCAGTCCCTGAAAACGCTCGCGAGCCTCCGACTCGTTAAATCCGACAAGCAGCAACAAGCCGAATGTCGATGCCGCGATGATCGCGAACCGCACCAATGCCGCAGTGGTCGTCAACTCCTGAATACGCATGTAAAGCATGCCTTTCACTGCACCAAACGCAGCCTTTTCTCCGTTCGCTCCACTCATTGCGTCATCCTTTCAAAAATACTGGAAAGGGCCTGATTCTTATTCCTCACCTCAAAAACGTCTGCATCGCACCCCTTGAACAGGTTTGGCCAATTCTTGAAAAACGCCTCTGGCTCATTCACCCAAACCGTAAGCTCATCGCCCTCTGCCAAAAAGCCTCGAATCAATCCCTGGTTCTGCAGATGCGCCGCCAGACCGTTCGCGTCCGAACATCGAATCGAAATCTCGTCAGACCACTCTACAACGGTCTCTCGAATTTCAATCTGGCTACCCGACGCGAGGACACGTCCCCAATTGAGCATCACAAAGCCGCTACACAGAAACTCAAGTTCATGTAGGATGTGGCTGGATACGAGGATGCTCTTACCGTGTTGATTCAGCTCCTTAAGGATCTCCCCAAACTCAGCTCGCCCCATCGGGTCGAGACCATTCATCGGTTCGTCCAAAATCACAAGATCCGGGTCGTGCATGATCGCTTGAGCAAGCTTCACACGTTGCTTCATCCCCTTTGAATAAGTGCCGATGCGCTTTTTCCAATGGGCTCGATCCAAGCGTGAGCGATCGAGAGCCGCTTCCGCCATCGTCTTGGTCTCCTTCCAAGAAACACCGGAAATCGACGCCAAAGAACGCAGCCAGTCGATTGGGCGCAGATCCTTGGGCAATTGTTCCCGCTCCGGACAGTACCCGATCCGCGAGAGCAGTTTGGGATTGTTGCGAGGTTTCTCGCCAAAGACTGACAGACGCCCAGACGACGGAGCCAGCTGCCCCGTCACCAATTTGATAAGAGTGCTCTTTCCTGCCCCATTCGGCCCAACCAAGCCCGTAATCCCAGCCGGGATTTCGAAACTCACGTTATTCAGGCCAAGCACGACTCCGTAGAAGCAGCTCAGTTCCTCCGCTTTAACAATAGAATTCATCACGCTCGGATCCTCCTGCTAACAACTGCGATTGATATCACACAATAGGCCCCCAAAGCCAACAGAGGCAGAAAAACCTCACCATTGTCGATCGGCAGATCAGACGGGTCCATCCCGTCGCTCATCCGCCCAAAGAAACTTCCGAAAAACGGCAGCATGCCTTGGGCGTCCATCACCAAATCAAGCAATCTGAAGATTCCAGCAGACAAGCTGTAAATGGCCTGCGTCGGGCTGACGTAGTCGAATGCTGGATGCGCAAAACTCGCAACGCTAGCCACGACACTCAACGAGATCCACCCGAGGATCCAGAACGCCACCGCAGCTCCCGTCTTCTTCGCAAGGGACGAAACCAGCAACGCCAAGCAACTCAACGAAACCACCGCTATAACTCCAAGAACAACTCCTCGGATCAGCGACGGAAACGAATGGTAGAAAAACGACCAGTCAGGTGACAACAGATTGCCCAGCAACCACGATACCACTACCGGAAAAATCCAGACCACAGACAGAATGCTGGATACGATCGTAAATTTTCCGATCAGGTAATCCCAACGCGTCAAGGCCTTGCTGTTGTAGATAACGATCGCGTTGCTCGCCAAATCATTGGCGATCAGTCGATGTACGAACAAGGCCACGATAATCATCGACAAAAACGGCCCGCTAAAGCTCAGCAGATAGAACATTATCCGGTAGATCCCATCTACACAAATTTCTGGATACAACAAAGCCCAAGAAGTCAACGCGCTGAACATCGTCCGAACCTGCTCTCCGCCGAGCCGCTCCAACCAATCCAGCAAAGCGCTCTCCGGGGCCACCAACTGCCCGTAAAAGAAAAACACGCCGCTCAAAATCAAAGCCTGAGCTCCCGCCAAGACCAGGAAGATCTTGATAATCTTACCCGACAGGCAAAGTTTCAGCCCATAGCGAGCGATGGACAGTCTCCGAGCCCAAACTCCTACGCCTTCACCTTCCCAGCGACGATACTTAGCGCTCCAAGCCTTCTTCATGCGCTCGTCTTTCCGTTTCCAGTTTCGAGGGCCTGAAGAAAAAGCTCACTCAACGCGTTCGGGCTCTCTTTCACCTCAAGCGGAGAAATGCCCGCATCTCGCATGACCTCGATCAGCGGATTCAAAGAACGTTCCCCATGCACCACCTTGACGTTTCCATTATTCATTACGGAACAGCTCCAATCCTTCTCCTCGAAAAGACGCATCAGCGAATCCTTGTTCTCGGAAATAACAACCTCCGCTTCCGGCCGACGTCTTTCCTTCAATGCCGCCAGAGTGTCATGGGCCACGATTTGCCCCTGAGCGATGATCACGATTCGGTCGCAGATACGATCCACGTCATGCAAGAGATGAGAGGAAAGTACGACACTGATCCCAGACTCGCTCCAAATCCGTTCGATCAACTCCAGGATAAGCGCCTGCCCCTTCGGATCGAGCCCGTTAGTTGGCTCATCGAGAAAAACCAGATCCGGGTCATGCACCAAAGCTTGGGCAATTTTGATCCGCTGTTTCATCCCAGTCGAATACGTATCCACTTTCCGGTAACGCTCCTGCCCCATCCCCACAAAATCCAGCATCTCGTGAGCTCGCTGACGCGCCGCCTCAAAAGGCATCCCGCTCAACTCGCCACAATAGGTAACGTACTCGCAGCCCACCATCCCAGGAATATGGCAATCCTGCTCCGGCGCGTAACCAATCCGCTTGCGCGTCTCGCGGCCGAATCGGTCGATGTCTTTACCCAGCAATTTCACCTCGCCCGAATTTTTCTCTTCGAGCTGAAGCAGACACTTGATAAACGTCGACTTCCCCGCCCCGTTGGGACCGAGCAAGCCAATCGCCCCAGCGGGCAGACGAAGGTCGACTTCGTTCAAAACAGTCTGAGTCCCGTAGCTCTTTAACAGACCACGTGTCTCAATAACAAAAGATTCAGGCATAACAGCTTAAGGAGGATATCAGGAAGGTTCTCGCCCAATTACCCAGCCGAGCCAAGCAAAGTTACAAGAAATTCGAGAGAAAGCCGCCCGTTCTAGTGAAAGACCGCTCCTCGCCTCGCAAATAAGGCAAAGCTACCCATGGTTTAACCTCACAACAACACCTTACGATTTCATCAAATGAAACTCTGGATCACAACCGCCATTCTCGCCTCAGCAATCGCACTCACAGGGTGCCAGGAAACGGATGAAAACGATCCTCCCTCCCTCCACGAAGCCTTCGAAGGAAAGTTCCTAATCGGAGGCACGCTAAGCGACTCGATGCTGGAAAACGCTAGCGATCCGGGATTCGCGATCGTCTCCAAACACTTCAACAGCCTCTCGCCAGAGAACTGCATGAAGTGGGGAAACATGAACCCGCTGCTCGACCAATATGAATGGGAGTTAAGCGATCGCTTCGTTGAATACGGTCACAACTTCGGTCAGGAAATGGTCGGACATGTCCTGTTCTGGCACAGCCAAACTCCCGATTGGGTTTTCGAAGATGAAAACGGAGCCCCACTCAGCAAAGAAGCCCTGCTGGAACGTATGAGAGAGCGAGCTCGCCTCATGGCAAAACGTTGGGGAGACCGCATAAAAATCTGGGATGTCGTCAACGAGTCGATCGAAGGCGACGGTTCGTGGCGGAAATCTAAATACCAGCAGATCCTAGGCGACGAATTCACTGAACTCGCATTCCGCATAGCGATGGAAGAGCTCCCCACCGATGCCATCCTGCTCTACAACGACTACGGCATGACCGATCCAGGCCGACGCGACGCGGTCGTAGCCATGATCCAAGACTTCAAGAGCAAAGGCATACGAATCGACGGCGTGGGAATGCAAGGGCACTGGGAGATGAGCTATCCAGCGCTCTCCGAAATCGAAGACAGCCTCACCGCATTCGCCGCAACCGGAGTCAAAGTCCACATCACGGAACTCGATCTCGACCTTCTCGGACGCGGCAAATTCTTCGGGGCCAACGTCGACATCGAACGTCTCAAAGCCGATCCCGCCACCAATCCCTATCCCGACGGCAACCTTCCCCCGTCCGAAGAAAAGCGCTTCGCCGAGCGTTACGCCGAGATTTTCGACGTCCTCCTCAAGCATCACGAAAAGATCGATCGGGTTACTTTCTGGGGGGTAAGCGACTTAACGACCTGGCTCAACGGTTTCCCAGTTGAAGGCCGGACCAACTTCGCTCTATTGTTCGATCGTCAATTTAAACCCAAACCTGCTTTCTACCGAGTTCTGGAGACCGCTAGAAAGCGCTAGCCCCGTCCCCGCTTGTGAATACCCTGTCTCGTTCCGTTGCCCTCTGCCTTCTATTCATCTCCGCGAAACTACTCGTCGCGGCCGAACACCCTCGCCCGCTAGAGCTCGGCTCGGACGCGCCTGAGTTCAATCTTCCCGGCGTCGACGGGAAGGATTGGAAGCTCTCTGATTTTGCGAACTCAGATTTATTGCTGGTGGTTTTCACCTGCAACCATTGCCCAACCGCTCAATACTACGAAGAGCGTATCAAGAAACTCAGGACCGACTACAGCGAAAAAGATCTCGCTCTCGTCGCGATCAGCCCGAACGACCCAGCGTCCGTCCGCTTAGACGAGCTCGGCTGGGCAGTCAGGGGCGACTCTTTCGAGGAGATGAAAGAGCACGCAATAGAGCGCGAATTCAATTTCCCCTACCTCTACGACGGGGACGACGAAGAAGTCTCTCGCCAATACGGCCCCCTTGTCACCCCTCATGTATTCCTCTTCGATTCCGATCGTAAGCTACGATACGCAGGAGCAATCGACGACTCGGAACGTCCCCAGCATGTCACTACAAATTACGTCCGGAACGCAATCGATTCGCTGCTCTCCGGCAAACAACCAACAGTCGCCCAAACCAAAGTCGTAGGCTGCTCCGTCAAATGGGCCGGCAAAGCCCATCTCGTCGAAAACTACATGAAGAAGCTCGCGGCAGAACCGGTGGAAATCGACTTGGTAAGCCCAGAAGGCCTCACTGCCTTGAGAGAAAACAAGCCTACAGAAGGTAGCGAAGCAAAGTTCCGCTTGATCAATTTCTGGGCGACCTGGTGCGCTCCCTGCATAGCCGAGTTCGACGAATTCGTGACCATCAACCGCATGTACCGACACCGCGAATTCGAGTTCATTTCCGTATCCATGAACCGCCCAGACGAAAAGAATCGCGTCCTCGCCTTCCTCAAGAAAAAGCAAGCCTCTAACCAAAACCTGCTCTTCGATTCACCCAAACGCGAACCGCTCATCGACGCCTTCGATCCCAACTGGCAAGGCGTCGCCCCCTACACCATTTTGATCAATCCCGAAGGCGAAATCGTCTATAGCGAAATCGGCACCATCGATCCAACTGCCCTCAAAAACAAGATCCTCAACGAGCTCAACGCCCGTAAGCCCTGGTAAACCGGCTCGCGACTTCGCCAATCGAGCGAAGAGAGAGCACCCCTTTACAAGATTCCCCTAATTTCTAGCTGGAACCTCAAAGCCGACCTCACTCCGACTGTCAGTCTGTCTTACACTTTTCCTCAAAAAGGGAGAATTACTAGCTTCCGGTGCCTCAATTCCCTCTCAAGAGGAGCTTTGATTCCTACTAGAAAACAAGCTGGGAGGCATTTCCTCAAATCGCCCTTCAGGGATTCCCTGATAGAGTAGTGAATCTAAGCGATTCCTACGCATACTCCCGAAAAGGGTTTGCCCTGCCTCAAACCGAGATTCGACGATCCTTGAAACAACAAGAAGTCCAATCTCCCAACAACGCATGAAACTCAAATCCAAGCTAACGATCTTCCTCGTCGCCGCGGCAGGTATCGCACCTCTTGCAGACGCGGCAATGCTGCCGTCTTCAGGTAACGTAAAGTTTTACGACACTCCAAATAATAACCAATCAAATGGTGGTGGAGAGTTTCGTGCAGATATCTTGGAGTTTGGAACTTCCGCTGATCAATACACATTCTGCCTAGAGGTTAGCGAAAGCATTAAGCTAGATCGCAAATATCGATACACAATCGATACTGCAGCTACCTCCGGCGGAAAAAACCTGGACACAGGAACTCCTGGTCGCGACACCATTTCCAAGGGAACCGCTTTTCTCTTCGAGCTATTCGCCAAAGGAGCCCTTCTAGGTGACTGGAGTGGTTTCAGCGGTTTTGGCATCAATTACACAGCCAACCGAGTTGGAAATTCCGCTTTGATGCAAAAAGCCATTTGGGCTCTGGAAGACGAAAAGTCTTTCATTAGCAATCCCACATCAACTTCACATTACTCAGCAAACGGGAATATTTTCCTTGATTTAGCTATCGCTCAAAATGGTAGCAGCTTCACAAACGCCCGAATGGATTTTGATCCGAACACTACCGGAGTTCGCGTCATGAACATCGAAAAGTGGAGCAGACGAAAGCAAAAATGGGTCGAGGGCCAAAGCCAGCTAGTCTGGGATCCAAGCCCAGTCTCCGACTCTGGCACGACTGCTACCTTGATGCTTGCGGGACTCATCGGACTCGCAGCCATCCGACGCAAAACTCGCCAGTAGAAAGCGGCACACACTTTCCCAAAGGACGAAGCGAAAACGCTTCGTCCTTTTTCGTATCCAAATTCCTCGCTCAGTGCTGGTGAGCGTCCCGATGGGCTTTGATCAGGTCTTCGCCAAAGTCCCCGTCGAACTCACGCCAAACACAATGGATGTGATTGTTTCCGTTCTGTGTGTTGTCGTATTCGATCAAAAAACGTTTTCCCTGCACGAAGTAATAATTTCCTTTCGAGCGATCAACCGGTCCCGCCCAACCAAACCGGACAGAGCTCCAGCCGTCCTCCTGTATCCGCGCCAGCGCGACATCGCGAATATCCAAACGATTGCGACTCAAATAGCAGTCCACAATAGCGAAGAGCAACTCGCCCTGAACCGCGGTCAGCTCATCAAAAGCAATTCCCTCGATCGGCAGCGGCTTCGCCTTACGGTGAGCTCCCGTAAATATGTCGCGGGGCGCCTTGGTATCAAATATCGCCTTCTTTCTCTGCTCTGCATCGAAGCTCTCAACCAATTCAAACGCTAGATCCTCCTCCTTCGGAAGCGCCCGAAATCCTCTCCGCTCTCCCGTTGGCACTTCCGCCGGATTGGCTCCTAGGAAGGTCGGGGTCATCGAGACTCCCTCTCCCTTCACGACAGTCGCGTTAATCGAAGCATGATGCCCCTCGAACCTCCAAGCCCAGATTTCTGCACCCGGTTCACCAAAAAT
This sequence comes from Pelagicoccus mobilis, assembly GCF_016595505.1. Classification (GTDB taxonomy): domain Bacteria; phylum Verrucomicrobiota; class Verrucomicrobiia; order Opitutales; family Opitutaceae; genus Pelagicoccus; species Pelagicoccus mobilis. The sequence continues at coordinate 110,146 of NZ_JAENIL010000021.1, forward strand.
CCAAAAGTGATAATCCTCTGAATCCCTTTCAAAGTTGCGATCCGGCCCTTCTAAAATTTGCAGCACCGCCTCCAGCTCACGAATGTCCTCAACCGTGCGCACCCCCTGCTCGCTCAAACCTTGGCGTAAGAGCTCCAACCCCAGCCCTCGCTGAGTCTCATCCATCTCCGCTAGCACCAGACCATCTCGCTTACGTGGGACAAAGTGCCAGTTCTTTCGATTCTCGCCAAACTCTCTCTGCAAGCGATCTAAGGCATCACCCTCGACCGAATCGATCAACGCACGCGCCGCGGTCGCCATTCGCTCCCCCGTCTCCTCATGGGCAAAAATCGAAGGAACAGATATCAGGCAGCTAACTGCGAGCGCCAAAACGCGGGCAACGTGAGTTGGGTTCATTATAATGGGGATTCAGGGGTAAGTCACAGACTCAACCCTTGATCCCTAAAATTGTGAACCAAAAACGGCCCCCCCCGCAAACACTCGGTCGTGTCAGCTCGCCCTGTCTAGTCCCGCTTAATCTGGCGAAACTTGATATGGAGCTCCTGTTCGATCTCACGAACTCGCTTGAAATCGCCTTTCGTCACAAACGCCATCGAGACCCCTTTACGCCCCGCTCTGGCAGTTCGTCCGCTTCTGTGCGTGTAGTACTCGATCTGGTCCGGCAACTGATGGTGCACCACGTAGCCGAGCCCCTCCACGTCAATTCCACGAGCGGAAACGTCCGTCGACACAAGCACCTCCGTACGTTCCTTGCGGAAGCCACGCATCACTTTGTCGCGATCCTTCTGGGAAAGATCGCCTTGCAGGACGCCCACCTCGAATCCGCGCTCCACCAACGCTTCCGCAATATTTTGGGCTCCCGCCTTGGAACGGCAGAAGACCACCCCGCGCTGCCCCTTTTGAGCTTTAATGAAACGCGCAATCTCGTCCGGCTTCTCCTCGATCGTGCAAACAGTAAACCAATGCTCGATATTCTTGTTTACCGGATTTCTGCGGTCGATGGTCAGACGCTCCGAATCTGGAGACAAGTACTTGTCGATCAACGCTCGGACCCCCTTTGGCATTGTCGCCGAAAAGAGCCACGTATTGTTCGCTCCCCGCGTAAATTCGAGGATCTTGTTGAGATCATCCTTAAATCCGAGACTGAGCATCTCGTCCGCCTCGTCCAAGATAAGAGTGTCGATATTTGAAAGGTCGACTGCCTTCGCCTTCAGAAGGTCGATCAGACGCCCCGGAGTCGCCACCACGATATGCGTGGGACGCGAAAGAGCCTCAACCTGCCTCTCGATCTTCTCTCCCCCCGCAACCGCTTCGGTAAAAATTTTCGCGGTGTATTTCGTGTAGTGGAACAACTGCTTGGCGATCTGCTTGGCAAGTTCGCGCGTCGGGCTGAGCACCAAGACCTGTACCTGTTTCAAATCCGGATCGATCTTTTGCAAAACGGGCAACCCGAAAGCCGCCGTCTTCCCCGTACCGGTCTGCGCCTGACAGACGAAATCGCCCTTGTTCTGCAACAAGTACGGGATCGCAAGCTCTTGAACCTCAGTCGGCTCTAGAATGCCCTTCTCCTCGATCCCTTTGATCAATTCCGCAGATACGCCTAATTCCTTAAAACTCTTCATAACGATTGGCTTGGACTAGATGCGGTGCCGGAGCCGTTTGTCAAACTGCGACCCGACTTGGAACAGAAGTTACAAACGACCGTCACAGCAAAAATCGTTTGCCTCTAGGCCGCCCTCTCAATTACTACCGCACTTTTCCCGACTCATTTCGCAAACCCTCGATGGAAGAAACTCGAAAAACCCTCGCTCAAATCTGGCGTTTCCTGATCGTCAGCGGAATCTCGCTGTCCATCGACTACGGGGTTTACACGCTACTGAGCGTTTTAGCCGGTATGGACAGCTCCTGGTCCAAAAGAATCAGTTTCGCCTGCATCTTTTTCTGGGGCTACTTCGCCCACAAATACTTCACCTTCAGAAACCGCGGATTCCACCCGAGCGAACCACTTCGCTTTGGGCTGCTCTATTTGACCGGCTGGGTGATCAATAGCATCGTGCACGATCTCTCGGCCTCGGATCCGGCGGCTTCAAATCCCGCCTTCCTCTTCGCCACCTTCGTCTGGGCTTGCTGGAATTTCCTCGGGCAAAAGCTCTACGTTTTCCGCCGCCGCACCGTAGAAGAGGGATAGCGGCTACGAAAAGTCGCAACCCCTATCCCTCGGATCTAGCGGTAGCGCCCAGCTTGTTCAAAAACAAGACCGAGCAAAATTCATCGCTCGAAAGACAGTATCCAGTGGTCACTTACCACTAGTAAATGGATACGCTCTCAAGTCATAGACATCAGTCATGCCGGCCAAAGTAGGACGCGTATCAAGAAAACCAATCTTAATGCATGCAATCGACATTCTTCCAATAGAATGCGAGCACCTCAACTAAAGTCGAATTGTACTTTGTCGCCCTTGATTTTCAGCTTAGCGCTAAACTCTTTGCCGGCTTTCGACTTGAAGCCATCAAGCACCCCCGTCTCCCCCTTCTCAAGGAGCAGCCTGGCTTCTTCTGGAGAAATCGCTCTCTGGGCGACCTGTTTCCAAACAATGAAGCGACACCCGTTCTTCCAGTTACAGCATCCATACCCTTTTGCCCCTTCCACAATCGCGCTGGCGCAAAGCGGGCAATCGCCAAACTTCTCGCTCCCCCCCGTATCCTGAGTCGCTTGCACGACTTCATACTTGAGAGCGCCACGACTACCGAGAATCACAAATCCTAAAGATTTCTTCCCTTTATCCTCAATCGGCTGAGGCTCGAGGGTACGACCGTTGTACAACAGCTCTCGCATCAAAGCAGGTTGGAAAACAAGCCCCAAGGTTCCGTCCTTGATAACAAACTTACACCCGTCCCGCCATTTCGAACAGCCGTATCCAGTTTTGCCTCGTATGACCGGAGCTCGGCATTTAGGGCAAGGCCCTAGGTTTTTCAGGTCGACCGTCTTCCCCGCATCGTTGGCCAGAATCTCTTTCGTGTACTCGACCACATCCGACATGAACTTCGCCGGATCCTGCTCGCCACGCTCAACCTTCTTCAGACGAAACTCCCAATCCCCCGTCAACTCCGGCGATTTCAAGCGCTCATCCTGAATCAGCGAAATGAGATGCCGTCCAGAATCCGTACTCACGAGGTTCTTTTTCTTACGCTCGACGTACTTGCGTTGAATCAGCACTTCAATGATCGACGCACGTGTTGCTGGCGTGCCAACCCCCTTGTCCTTAAGGGCTTCCTTGAGCTCCTCATCATCAACGATCTTACCCGCTGTCTCCATCAAAGACAAAAGCGTCGCCTCCGTAAATCGCTTCGGCGGATTCGTCTTAAACTTCTCAATACTCGGTTTGTGCGAATTGCTCTCGCCAACTTGGAAGTCGGGCATGGTAGCCGGCTCCGCAGCCGCCTTGCCTTTTCCTTTGGCTGTTTTCTTAGCCGGACTTTTTGCAAAAAGCAGAGGATAAAGCGCTTGCCATCCTGCATCCTTCAAAACGGTTCCCCTAGCCCTGAAAGTCTCCTCCTGAGCCTTGGCTTCAACCGTAGTCACCGCCTTAATACACGGCGGGTAGAATACTGAAATCAATCGCAACAAAACAGCCTCGTAGACACGCGACTCATCCTCGTTCAGATTCCCCGGTAGATCATCCGTGGGAATGATCGCATGGTGATCCGAAACCTTACTGTCGTCCACGATTCGCTTGCTGAAGGAGAGCTTCTCCAAGTCTAGAGCTGCAATTTCCTTCTCCTTCAGAGCAGCCAATCGTTTCAATAGCGGAGCGATCGTCGGCTGCAAATCGGTCGATAGATAGCGGCTATCCGTTCTCGGGTAGGTGATATGCTTCTGCTCGTACAGGTTCTGGGCAATCCGCAAAGTCTGATCCGCCGTAAAACCATAACGACGATTCATCTCCCGCTGGAGCTCCGTCAAGTCGAAGAGCAGTGGAGGATTCGTCCGCTCGTCCTTCTGCTGCACATCGCTCACTACAAGCGGCTGCCCATCCACTTTCGCTAGCAAGGCCTTCGCGTCCTCTTCCTTTTCGATTTTCCCGCCCGTGTGCCTGAACTTGGTCTCGCGGCACTCGGTATGCAGCTCCCAAAAATCTTCCGAGTTGAAATTCTCGATCTCCGTATCCCGACCGACGATCATGGCCAAAATCGGCGTCTGTACACGACCAAGACTCAAAAGCAGATTACGCTTCCCGTATTCAACCGTGAAATACCGAGTCGCGTTCATCCCAACGATCCAGTCCGCCTCGCTTCGACAACGCGCCGCAAAGTGCAAAGTGTCGAACTCAGCGCCCTCCTTCAGGTTAGCGAACCCCTTGCTGATCGCAGCACCCGTAAGCGAGCTAATCCAAAGTCGTTTGATCGGTTTTCCCAGGCATCCCGCCCATTCAAGGATATAACGGAAAATGAGTTCACCCTCTCGTCCAGCGTCCGTCGCGCACACGATCTCTTCCGCTTCCGAAAAAAGCTTCTTTACCACGCCAAGCTGCTTCTTCGCGCCATCATCCCCTCGAGCCCGCAATTCGAATTGATCAGGAATGATCGGCAGCAGACTGGTCTTCCACGACTTCCACTCCGGACGGTACTCCTCTGGCTCCTTCAGCTCCACTAGATGGCCAAAGGCCCAGGTAACCGCCCAATCGCTTCCCGAGAGATAACCATCGTGACGTTGGGTCGCCTTCAGATGTTTGGCGATATCGCGGGCAACAGAGGGTTTTTCGGCAAGGACGACTTTCATTCGGGGAGCGGGCCGAACCAAAGAAAGCTCCCCGTAAAGTCAACGGCAGGTTGCCTGCCTGATCAAATTTTTACTCCGCCCCTAGACTATAATCACAACGGGTTAAGTACAAAAAAAGGCCTCCGGGCTACCAACCCCGGAGGCACTTCAGATCAAACAAACTAGAACTATACCCGTAATGAACTAAACCGGAGACGGGACTAGAAACGTAGCCCCCATACCCCGTTTTCCATCTTGGAAAGCTTTACCGATCCCATTTCGCTCGCGAAGATCGCCACCTTGCCTTCGGCGTTGACCTTAGGTTCCGCTGCGAGGGCGGCCTCATAGGAAGCGACAAGCGCCGAAAGCGTGTCCTTCTCCGAAAATTGTGAACTCAAATTAGCGACCAACTCCTGAACTGCTGCCTCGGAATCGGCATGCTTCGTATCGAGACAACGTTGCTTTACCAACCCTTCCCAATCCTGCTTCTTATACAATTCTACGATCGCCTTCAGCCCATCTTGCGGCGTCTCGCCTTCTGATTTGGCAGTGCCCGCGAAGGACGCGCCTATAAATATTAATACGGATACGATGGATGTCGCTAGTTTCTTTTGCATGTCTGTTTAATTGGAGGGTGATAATTCGTAACTCTTGTATCCAAAACCTGAGTGCGTCTTATCAATCCCTTCAACATGCGTGCCATCGTGGGGCTAAGCCCGCTTGCCGAAGTCAGGACCGCTTAGGGTGCGGACCTAAATATCCATTAGGATCCCTTACTCATTCGACTGCGTAACCGTGAACTTTAGAAAAAAGTCAAAAAAGATTACACTAAGATCGGCCTCTACAAACCGATCCTAGCAGCTTTCTTCGAGGGACATCTAGACTTCCACCAGAAGGTCGTGGGCATACAGAAGCTTCACCATCTCCACATCCGGATAATGTCCCCCTTTGTAGTCGATGATCTTCCCTACAAAGCGCCCTTCGTCGATCAATGCCAGCGCCGCCAGCAAATCCAGCACCGCACGATGCCAAGCCGCTTCAAGCGACTTTCCCTCGTGCATGTGCGTCGGCGTATTGCTGTACTTACTCTTCCCGGCTATCAGAACATTCTTACTGTTGTATCCAAGGTTTCGCGACTCGGGGAACAGCTTTCCGACCGTCGACACCAAAAACTTCTGACGAGCTGTCGTATTCGTACGGGCTGTCGAACCATGCAGAAAAGAACGCTCGTTGTTCACGAACCGAATACGCTGCTTGCCTATGGCATTGGGAAAATCGCGCACGCAATCGATGTCCAAAGACAAACTGCCCTCATCCGCCGGATCGATCAGCAGCACACCATTGTGCGGGGTCAGCAACGACACGCGTTCCTTCACTGTGAAGTAGCGAACCTTGCCTTCCAACTCCTTGCGGCCCGCCGAATTGATCGCTTCGACCAACTCCTTGCTGCCTTCGTTGAAAAGCGGCGGATCTCCGGAATCGAGCTTGATCAGCAAATTGTCGACGTCCATTCCCGCCTTCAGGGCGATGATATGCTCCACCAAGCGCACGTAGTTGTGCGAGGAACCGGAGCGAAGCACGATGTTACTCACGATCTCACCAGTGGTCCAGACGTTGCGAATCGAGACCTTGATTGGCAGCGAATCGGGAATATCGCTCCGCTGCAGCCACCAGCCTGACATTTCAGTCGGCTCCAGTCGCAGAGTCCTGATCGCATTCTTGGAAAACGTCCCCGGAGCGCTGACTTCCATCGGACGAGCGATCGTTCGCGGCTTTTCGATACGAGGAGCTGGCTCGTCCGCGCTCCAGTCTTGATCCACTGCCACCTCGCCAAACGCCGACATCGCCTTCTCAAGCATGCTTACGTTTCCTTCTAAAACTCGTCCGAGCCCGTCCTGTATTTGTCCAGCCATCTGCTTTGTAAAGCGTGTAACACGACAAGCTTACCGGAACTGTTCAAGCCTCATCTCTGCGTTCGAGGATTCATTTCGACGCGTTGCGAGCGAATTCATCCACAGCTGATCCACCCCCTGTCCGCTAATCTACCCACATAATTCTAAATAAAGATGTTTTATTCTTTAAAAACTGGAGCGGCTCACAATTTTCGTCACTTCGTTCCGCGGAAGTCGCAAGAAACGCAATCCGAGGTATAGTTAGCACCCGCTAAACTCGCTGCACCAAACCGCTTCACCAAGGACTCCTACGACCATGATCGCTTCTAAACCGAAATATCCAGGCATTCGCGTCACTACCAACGGCAACCAGTTGGTTTCGCTCTACACTGAAGCGCGAATCGCCGAAGCTGGCGTATTCTACCCGATCACGCCCTCGACCGAAATGGGCGAAATGTTCGAGTTCGCACGAGCGAAGGGACAACTGAACGTCTTCGGTCAACCAACTCTCGCCATCGAGACGGAGGGAGAGCACGCCGCGCAAGGAGGAGCCATCGCCCAGTCCGTCACTGGCAAACGAACCGTCAATTTCACTTCAGGACAAGGCATCGTCTACGGAATCGAGCAGTACTACCACGCCCCAGGGAAACTCTCCACCATGGTCCTCGAAGTCGCCGCCCGAGCGCTGACCAAACATGCACTCAATGTCCATTGCGGCCACGACGACATCTACTCCGCTCTCGATACAGGTTGGATCATGATGTTCGCCAAAGACGCCCAACAAGCAGCCGATCAGGCTGTCATTCTCCGAAAAGTCACCGAAAAAGCCCTAACCCCCGGGATGAACATCCAAGACGGCTTCCTGACGTCGCACTTGGAACGTACCTTCCTCAAGCACGAATCTGAACTCCTCAGGGAATTCCTAGGGGCCCCCAACGACATCATCGAATGCCCCACCGAAGCTCAAAAGCAGCTTTTCGGCCCCACGCGCCGCCGTATTCCTAAGGTAATCGACCTCGCCGACCCCGCCCTGATCGGCCCCGTTCAAAACCAGGAGCATTACATGAACGGCGTCGTCGCTCGAAGAAACAACTTTATAGAGCCCATTCTCGGCTTCATCCAAGACGCCTACAACGAGTTCGGCAACCTGACCGGCCGCCACTACAATTTCGTAACCGAGTACCGCAACGACGACGCCGAATACACCTTCGTATCTCTCGGTTCAGCCGCAGAAAACATCGAAGCCGCAGTCGATCACCTACGCGAAACCAGAGGCGTCAAAGTGGGATCCGTGCACATCAACGTCATTCGCCCCTTCCCACAAGCCGCCGTCGTTAATGCGCTTCGCGGCAAAAAAGCCTGCATAATTCTCGAACGCACAGACGAGCCCCTATCTGGCGACAACCCACTCGCGCGGGATATTCGTGGCGCCCTCACAAAAGCAACCACCAACCCGAGCTTCCCAAGTCGTGACGATCTTCCAGCAATGGAGCGTAACGAAGCGCCCCGTAACTTTTCAGGCGTTTACGGCTTAGGTTCGAGAGACTTCCGCCCAGAGCACATCATCGGCGCCTACGAATTCGTCGCCGAAAGCCGAGCCCGTCAAGATGGCAAAACCGCAGCTGACGGCATCACCTTCTTCAACCTGGGAGTCGATCACCCGTATTCAGTTTGTTCCGACGAGAAGCCGTCCCTCCTTCCCAATGATGCCATTGCCGTACGCCTCCATTCGATTGGCGGCTGGGGCATGATCACCACCGGCAAGAATCTCGCCGAAATCATCGGAGAACTCGGTACCTATGTAGCCGAGCGAGACCAGCAATTCGAAGAAGACGGCCGCCCCAAGGAAGTCGTCCACGTATCCGCCAACCCTAAGTACGGTTCGGAAAAGAAAGGAGCTCCTACAGAATATTTCCTCACAGCCGCTCCTGAACGTGTCCGAGTCAACTGCGACCTGAAACATGTCAATGTCGTCCTTTGCTGCGACCCCAAAGCCTTTACTCACATAAACCCGATAGAAGGTCTCGTCGAAGGCGGAGCCTTCGTTTGGGAATCCGCCGAGTCCCCTAAAGAAGCGTGGCAACGAATTCCCTCCAAATTCCGCCAGGAGATCATCGACAAAAAAATCCGCGTTTTCATCCTCCCCGGCTTCAACATCGCCAAACAGGCTACCCCTCGTCCCGACCTCCAGCTCCGCATGCAGGGAAACTCCTTCCTCGGAGCCTTCTTCAAAGTGTCCCCATTTTTGGATACATTCGGAATCGACGAGGATCATTTCAAAACAGTTGTCCGAGCCCAGTACAACAAGAAGTTCGGCAAGTTTGGCGATGCCGTGGTCGACTCAAACATGGAAGTAATGAACCAAGGCGGAGCTCAGCTCCTCGAAGTTCCCTACGGTCCCATAGAAGCGCCTGACTTCTCCGCGATGCGTGGCGAAATGCTACTCCCGAACACCGACTGCGGAGGCGCCTGTGGATGTACTCCCCACGCCGATCAGCCTGACGGCAACCCAATGTACCGCACTCAAGCCTTTGATTCGGAATTTCGGGCTGGCTTAGGATACGATCAACCCGCCTCCCCTCTATCTGCAGTCGGCGTCATGGCATCTGCGACCGGAGCGACCGCCTCCAAATACGGATCCCGTCGCGAAACGCCCAAGTACTACGCTGAAAACTGCACGCAGTGCATGGAGTGCATCACCTCCTGTCCAGACACCGCGCTTCCGAACACCGCACAAGACCTGCAGACGATTTTGCGTACTGCAGTCGACAATTACGTTCGCGAGCCCGAACAGCGAAAGCTCATCGCAGCCGCCATCCCAGACGTAGACGAAGCCATCCGCGATCGCATGAAGGACAACGCCAAGAAGAAGGAAGGCGAATCCGTACGCGATCTCGTAATGGAAATCGTACGACAAGAAGAAAAAATCTCCTCGGACGCTGCAGACGAACTCGACGCACTCCTAAAAATCCTCCCTCTCGCCTACCTTAAGGTACCAGCTGTTTTCTTCTCCCTCGAAAGAAAAGAAAAAGGCAAAGGCGGCATATTCTCCATCTTCGTTTCCGATCTCTGCAAAGGGTGCGGCCTATGCGTCGAGGAATGCGGAGACCACGACGCCTTGCGAATGGTCGAAGACACCGAGGAATACAACGCAGAGATCCTCTCCGCAACCGAGTTCCTCAAACTCCTCCCCGACACCAACCAAAAGTACCTTGGCCTTTACAAGGACGACGCGCCCGAAGAGTCCCGACCAGCTGCTTGGCGTAACCACATGATGGTCAATCGCAACTACGAGGCCCTCGTCTCAGGCGATGGAGCGTGCGCGGGTTGCGGAGAAAAGCCAGTCCTCCACGCGCTCGCTTCAGTCACAGAAGCCTACATGCGTCCCGTTTTCCACAAGAAGGCAGATCGACTTCTACAAAAGGTCGCTCAGCTAAGGGAGATCGGAAGCAAGAAGCTCGACGAACTGGCTGCAAGCGACACTCAAGCCTACGAAACGTGGAAGCGGATCGTCACTCATGTCATCATGGGGCTAGGTGGCGACTCAAAAGTGGACACCGACTCGCGCCTCGCAGCTCGTGGTGAGATTTCGGATACCGAGCTAGTCGACGCCATTTCCAAAGTTCTCGAAACAGAAGCGTTTAATCACAAGCAGTTGCAGTCGATAGACGGACGACTCGCCAACGGCATGTCAGTCATGGCGATGGGAGCTCACACAGGTTGCAACACCGTATACGGCTCAACACCGCCGAACAACCCACACCCTTACCCATGGCTCAACTCCCTCTTCCAGGATGGAGCGACCATTAGCTGGATGATGGGCGAAAGCTTTATGGTCGACAACGCTCGCCGCTCCATAATCCCGGAGCGCATGATCGATCACCTCCTAGACGGAGACTTGCTCGACGAAGCCTACTACTTTAACTACACGCACTTCACCGACGCTCTCATGACCGACCAAGAGATCAAGGAGCTGCCCAAAGTCTGGTGCGTCGGTGGCGATGGAGGCATGGGAGATATCGGATATCAAAACGTATCCAAAGTCATCTTACAGAATCGCCCTAACGTGAAGATGCTCATGCTCGACACTCAGGTGTATTCAAACACAGGCGGTCAAAACTCGGATCACAGCCCTATGACTGGCGGCTTCGACATGAATCAAGCAGGAGCCGCATCACAAGGAAAACTCAACGAGATGAAAAACATCGCCGAGAGTTTCCTCAACGGGCACGGCTCCCCTTACCTCGCTCAAGTTTCAATGGCCGATTCCGCAAAACTCTACACCTCGCTCCTCGAGGGACTGAAATACCGCGGTACCGCCTTCTTCCAATGCTACACAACGTGCCAGCCTGAACACGGGGTGGCAGACAACATGGCTACGAACCAAGCGACTCTCGCCCGCGAAAGCCGCTGCCTGCCTGAGTTCGTATTCAATCCGCAACTCGGCGAATCCTACCAGGAGACACTTAGCCTCAAGGGAAACAAGCATGTGGACCGTGATTGGTGGCAGGCCAAATACAGCGAAAGCGGTGAGGTCTACTCCTTCACGATCGCACACTGGGCCTGTACCGAAGCTCGCTTTCGGCAACATATCAAAAAAGCGAATCCGGAAGAAGTCGAACGCATGGACCACCTTGAGGACGTGCTTGTGCGCGTCACTCAGCAAGACATAGTCAACCGCCGTTTCACCGACCCGAAAAGCCTCGCCTACATCCCGGACTTTGGTGTCTACATCAAATACGACGCAGGAAACGGGAAGCACATCCCAATGAAGATGAGCCGCCAGATGGTTCTCTTCTGCGTGGAGCGCCGCAAAGCGTGGCGAATGCTACAAAGTCATGCCGGCATCGTGAACAAGGACTACCAGCTCCAGAAAGAGCTTATCGCAAAAGTGACCAACGGAGAGTTCAGCCCCGACTACGTCAAAGCGCTCGGACGTGAGCTTCTACAAACCGTAAAAGCTCCCGCATAGAAGAATTAAAACAACAGAGTCCGGTCCCGCTAAAAAAACCGCCCTCCACTCGCGCAGTTTCATGTCGAAC
>NZ_JAENIL010000022.1 GCF_016595505.1 Pelagicoccus mobilis
AAGGAGAAGTCGCACATGGCGAGAATCTTTCGCAACGGATGGTCGTCGCGAACTCGTTGGTCGAGATTGACGCGATAGCTGAACAGCTCGCACTGGGGTACATGGGTTCCCATCATGACGGGAACCATCGTACTGGAACCTTCAGCCTATCCAAGCTTGAGTTGGGAGAAACGACTGTCCTCTTTTTCTTTGGGCAACAGCCCGCAGAGCATTGCCCTCCAACAGCGAATCAGGAGGGCAACGCTCCGTCGTTGCCGTGGAGCCCAAAGATCAGGACACACCATTAATCGCACCCTCACAAAAACTCTACCGAACTCTTCACTCGCTTTCCCTTTTCTCGTTCTCAAACTCAACCCTTCGATGAAAGAATCCATCCAGCAGTTTATCGACAACAGCGGTGAAGGGGTAATCAGGGCAGCCATCGCTCTCCTGGTCCTCATTCTCAGCTATTTCGTCGCACGCCTCTATCGGCGCTACATAAACGAAACCTCAGAACGCCACAAATTCGCCGCCCACCGGAGCGACAGCATCTCGAAAGTCGGTCAGATCATCATCTACGCCATCACCCTGGTGATCGTCTCCAACGTACTCGGATTTGGAATACAGGGGGTCCTCATAGCAACCAGCTCTTTCTTCGCCATCGTCGGTGTCGCCTTTTTCGCCAATTGGTCCATCCTCAGCAACGTCACCGCCAGCATCTTGCTCTACTTCACCTTCCCCTATCGCATCGGCGACCGCATCCTCATCGAAAGCGAACCCAACCACAGCGGCATACTCAAGGACGTCACGCTTATGTACATGAAGATCCAAACCGACGGAGGCTCCTACATCACCCTACCGGCCAATGTCGCGATCCAAAAGGTCATCACCATACAAAGCGAGGCGGACTACCAGAAAATGCTAAAGGAGAAGGAAGAGAGCAAAGATGGAGCCGTTTAAGAACTTCATAAATGCCGAGGTCGTTCGAACTCTCAGCAAACTCATCCAGGAAGCGTATCCGGAATTTGCCCACAAGCGATTCGAGAGGAACTGTATCGCCACCCTCGATGAACTCGAGCTCAAGGAACGCGCCATCCACATCGGCGAGGAACTTTGGGAAGAACTACCCGATAATCCGACGGAAGCGATCGACATCATTCGCCAAGCCATTCAACCCATCCCGACTCTCAAGGAAGACGACTCCTTCGACGGCTGGATGTTCATGGCGATCAACGCGCTGCTTTCGGCCCATGGCCTAGAGGCTTTCGACGCCTCGCTCAAACTGCTGCCCGAAGTCACCAAACGATTTACAGCCGAGTTCGGGATTCGCGTTTTTCTAATCAGCAAACCCAAGAAAATGCTCCCAGCGCTCAAACGCTGGGCCAAGGACTCAGACCCCCATTTGCGACGACTCGTTTCCGAAGGCACCCGCTCACGCCTGCCTTGGGGCGAGCAAATCCCCGCCTTCATCGAAGATCCCACGCCCATTCTCCCTCTGCTTGAACTCCTTAAGGACGACCCCTCCGAATACGTGCGGCGTTCCGTAGCCAACAATCTAAACGACATCTCAAAGGACAACCCCGAACTAATGCTGGACGTCGTCGAAAACTGGCTACAAGCCCCCTCGAAAGACCGCATCCGCTTAGTCAAGCACGCCTGCCGCAGCCTTATCAAGCAGGGACACCCCCGCTGCCTCAAGCTCCTCGGCTACGGCAAACCCAAGCTCTCCGTGGAAGCATTCCAAGTCACCCCAAACAAAATCACACTCGGCGAAAAGCTTGCCCTCTCCCTCGTTCTCCAATCCAAATCCAGCAAGACCCAAGACCTGATCGTCGACTACAAATTCCACCTCGTAAAAGCCAACGGGCAAACCGCTCCCAAGGTCTTCAAAGGCAACAACCTCAGCCTGCCCGCCAAAGCAACGAAAACGATCAAGAAAAGGTTTCATCTGAAACCAATCTCCACTCGTAAGTACTACACAGGAGAAAACACCATCGAACTCCTAATAAACGGCCAATCGCTGGCCAAAATACCCTTTTCCCTTAAGGTGCCCTAGATCGTCGAAAAGACAGACCGACGCCCACTCAACAATGCCCAAGCCAAAACAGAAAGCCACCAAAGCGAAGCCGCGTTTCAGCAAATGGAAACGTATCGGCGTGGCAGGGTTGGCCGGCCTCTCACTCGGCGTCCTTAGCTTCCCCATCTGGTCAGTCTGGCTGGCAAAACCGCTGGCCTCGATGGCCGGCGTCGAAATCGGCAAGGTCCAGTCCCTCTCCTGGGATCGATGGCAAGTCGACCAGGTTTCCCTCTCCCGAACTGGGATCGAATTCGAGGCTGAACAAATCCAGATGCCCTCCCCCAGCGAACTCGCTCTCGAATACCTCAACGCGAGCCCAGGGTCGCAGTCCCTCGTCCTGTCGGATTGGAGCGTGAACATCGCTCAAAGCGACGAATCCCAGCCAAGCGCCGACTCGAGCCTGAGTGTAGAATCAATCATCGCCCAAGCGAAAGCCGGGCTCAACCAGCTCGCAGATCTTCTACACGGGATCAAAAGCAGGAACGGTCGAATCAGTATCGACGGAAAGGATACGATCAACATTCAAAGCTTCGAACTAGAGCAAACCGAACTGCGCGGCGCCTTAACTTACCTCCCGCAGTCCCTACCGCTCACCATCGAAGGAACCCTCGAAGAAGATTGGACCCTGCAAGCTGAAGCGCCTTCGCTAGCGTTGTCGAGCGACCTAAAACTAAGCTCCAATACCACAGAAACCCGGCTCAGCGGTACACTCAGCAGCAGCCGCAACCCCATCTCGATCGAGGCTTTTTGGCCAGCAGGGCGAAATAGCCTGCTCCCAGAAAACCTCCAGCTAAACGCCGACGGCTTCGTTTTCGACAACCGCTACGCCTTCTGGAACGACGCCCCAGAGCTTGAGATCGACTCCATTGTCAATTGGGAAAACAACTCCTTCGAATTCGAGATAACGGGCAACGAACTCGGACACACACCCGACACGCCGCAGATCCGCATCGCTGGAGGCGGAAACAAAGACGCCTTCCTCGTCCAGTCGATCAACGTCGACCTCCCATGGTTGACACTTGAAAACGACCACCCCGTTCGAATCGATCCCACCTTCGAAACACCGCCGAGCGACACCCAACTCACCGCCCGAGTCGTGCTAGACGAACTGCCCTTCGTGGAAGCAAGCGGCCAAGTCAACGCCTTCATAAAAACCTCTAGCACCACTGATAATCGACCTATCGTCAATGGGGAGTTCTCTGGCGAGAGTATTACCCTTTTCGATACAACGATCAAAGCCATCTCCGCAAACATCGACCTTCAGGCAGACCAACTCGAGATCAGCCAAGTCGAACTCCACAGTCAACACGGCTCCACCCTTTCAGCCGAAAGCCGCATCGACCTCTCCAAACGAGAAATCACTAGCGGCAAAGCGTCCGTAGACCTACGAAACGAATCCGAACTGCTTAGCCAACTCGCCCCCGGACTCAGCTGGAGTTCCATCAGTGGAGATATCTCGGTAGAAGGCAAACTCGATGACCCAAAGCTTGAGGCGAACCTTGAATCGCAAGACCTCTCCCTCCCGAGCACAACTCCCTTCGATCTCGAAATCGACCTAGCAGGCACCCTTTCCAGCTTGGAGCTCAACGCCTCAGCTCAAAACGAAACAGATACTCTAAGCCTCGCCTTTTCAAGCAGCGAAACCACCACCGAACGAACCCTAACCTTAAACCAACTAAGTCTAACTGGCACCGAGCAAATAAGCCTGCTCGCCCTAGACACGCCCGCATCGATCAGTATTCAAAAATCGGACTCATCGATCTCCTTGCCTCAACTTTCCCTTTCAGGAACAGAAGGAACAAAACTCACGATCGACAACCTAGCCTACTCGTCGACAGGCCTGAGCCTGAAGAACGAGATCTCAAACCTGAATCCAAATATCCTTCAAAGCTGGCTATTGCCGCAGCTTCCCGAAGTCTCCCTCGACTTCGTCAGGAGCGAATTCGACTTTCGAGAAAACCACTCCCAGATCAAAGCGATCGGCGAGTTCGCTTGGAGCATCGACCCGGAAAATCGAGTAAACCTCGCTTGGAACGTATCCACTCCGCCAGACAATCAGAAAACTCTCAGCATCGACAAGCTGGACGTGCGGTCAGACGATCAATCCATCATCACCGCCAAGGGCCAGTTTCCCATCTCCCTCGCATGGAAAGACGGGTTCATCGATACCGAACTCAATCCCCAAGGTCCTCTGGACTTCAGCCTCAAATCAGCCCCTTCTCCCAAGTTCTGGAGCTCCATTAGCGAACTGCTGCCAATTGAAATAGAGTCCCCATCCATCGACGCCACCCTCGCCGGAACGCTACAAGCCCCAGAGGGCGATCTCGACCTGTCCATCCCATCTCTCCAGCTGAAAGCCTCCGAAGAAAACAGCCTTTCCGTTCAAGTCACAGACCTGCAAGCCAAGCTCTTCGCCAACTCGTCGAACCTCGTGGTCGAAAACCTCAGGACTCACATCGGACAAAATACGATTTCCGCGAGCGCTCGCTTCCCGCTACCCGAAACGAACCTTCCCACTCTTCTCACAGATCCGAGCCAGATCGACCTCGATACCATCTCCGCAAAAGCAAACTTGCAGCTAATCGACCTCGAGTCACTCAGCAGCGTGCTTCCCGACTTGCTGCGCGAAGACGGGCAAGTCGAAGTCGAGCTCGTAGTAGAAAAGTCTGACATCTTCGCGCGCGGAAAGCTGAAAGACTTGGCCACGCGCCCTCTACCGCCCCTCGGGGCTCTTTCAGAAATATCAGGAGACTTCACGTTCGAGAAAGGGGTCTGGAGCACCGAAGGCATTCAAGGTGTAGCAGAGAAGAGCCCATTCTTCCTCAAAGGAAAAGCCGACCTCAACGAGATGAGACAGCCACGCTTCGACCTCGCGTTTCAAAGCACCGAGTTTCCCCTCCTCCGCGACAACGGCATCATGGTCACCAGCGATGTCGATCTACAGCTCGTATCCAACGAACACGGACAATCCCTCATAAAGGGCGACCTCCTTTTGCGCAAAGGCTTGCTTCTAATCGAGCCAGAACTCCTAGCAGGTTCAACCAAGACCGTTGGCAACCGCCCTCCCTATTTCGCTGTCGAAATCGCTCCCTTCAATCAGTGGGGACTCGATATCGACATCCGCGGAGACAATTTCTTGCGGGTTTCCAATTCCTTTTTCGAAGGCACCCTATCCGCAGAATTCGACCTCGAAGGCAACCTAGGATCCCCTCTCCTAATCGGAGCAGCCGAAACCGAAGAAGGGCGCATCTTCTTCCCTGCAAGCTCCCTAAAACTCACGCAAGGGCGAGCCTTTGTCACGCGCGATCGCCCCACCGAACTTCAGCTCGAAGCCACCGCCGAAGGACGGCTCTTCGCCTACGATTTCAACATGGACGTCAGCGGCGTATCAGACGCGCCCGAACTGGTCGTCACAAGCAACCCCGCCCTCACCCAAGTCGAAGCCCTCCTCCTCCTCACCACAGGAGCCCAAATCAGCGAGGGCGATAACATCGCTCAACAATCAGCCACCTCCCTCGGGATATTCATTGGCAAAGGGCTGTTTAAACGCCTCACCGGCGGCAACTCCGATACCGCAAGCAAGCTGAATATCGAAGTCGGACAAGACATTTCCCTCCAAGGAAAAAAAACGATCGGAACCAGTTACGAGATTTCGGATACACTTGAGGTTGAAGGAGAGTACGACAAGTACGACGAGTTCAACGCCAACCTGAAATGGACCTTCTACAAACGATGAGGCCCGCTAGGCTGAAAAAAAGAGAAACATTGAAAGCTAGACGCAGCGGTCTCTTCACCCTTTGGACCCTCCTCCTACTGCTATCCTTCTCCAGCGCCACTTCCCTCGCCAAAAGCGCTAAAGTCAAGGTGAGCGGATTCGGACTTTTCGGAAACGCTGAACTGAAGAGTGCGCTTCGTTTGATCGAATTCGGAGAATCAACGATCGAAGCCCAAAAAACCGAAGACGGTGCCTTCCTGCTTCTCACCAGACTTACTCAAAACGGTTATCTGGACGCCCAAATAGAAGGGACGCTAGAGACCGAAGATGGCAAAGCGCAGACTGTCACTTGGAGTATCCCCTTCGAGTCGCAAATCGACGAAAACTCAAACGTAGTTAAACTTCACTACAAAATCATCCCGGGTACCCTCTATTACTACAACTCAGTATCCATCGAAGGACTAGAGACCATCGACACAGAAGAAGCCAAAACCTACATCATTCCAGACCGATCTCTCTACTCCCGGAAAAAGGATCGGGCTTACTCGGAAAACATACTTTCCAACCACAGAAAACAGCTCACAGCTGGCCTCTCGGCTTTGGGACGCACGGATGCCAAGGTCACAGCCAAATCAGTCGAGATCGACAAGACAAGTGGAGCCGTCGACGTGCAGCTCTCCGTGAACGAGGGGCCTCTCTACAAAGTCGTCGCAGCAAAAGTACGCCACCTCGAAGAAGACACCGCCCACGACAGCCAACTCGAAATAGAGGATGTCATCTACAACCGCACCTGGGTGGAAGACCAAGCCAAGCTCATTCGCAACGAATCCTATCACCTCGGCTACCCAGACGCAAAAGTCGCCAGCCGCATCAGCAAGGTGATTCCAACCGAAGACACCGTTTCGGTCTACCTGCTCTTCGAAGTCGAACGCGGCCCCAAAATCCAACTCTCCAAAGTCGAACACCAAGGGGCCGACGACACTCACCACCCACTCCTAAACCGTAAGGCTAAACTCGATACAGGAGTCCCGCTTGACATCACCAAAACCGAAGCAGCCCGCAGACGCCTATCTCGGATCGGAATTTTCGAGCGAATCGATCTCAGCTACGAAGAAGACGGCCCCGGCCAACGGAAGGCCGTTTACCAATACCAGCCAAGCAGACGCACTCAAGCCCAGCTCCTCCTCGGCTACGGCAGCTACGAGAGATTTCGAGGTGGCGTGCTCGCCAAACGCGAAAACATCTTCGGGCGCGCCCACTCCCTCTCCCTCTCCGCAATCAAATCAATCAAGTCCACCAGCGGAAATGTAGACTATACCATTCCCGACCTCATCGGCGAATCCATCACCGGTTCGCTCGAGTTCAACATTCTCGAACGCGAGGAACTCTTCTTCGACCGAAAGGAAAGAGGCCTATCCATCGGGCTTTTCAAAAGCATGTCCGACCTCAGTCTCGACGTCGGTCTCGACTACGCCTTAGACAAAAAAGAATCAAGCGATCCTCAGTTCAACGATTCGATCGAGTTCAAAGAAGCGGACATCGGCAGTATCTCCCTTCGAGCCTCCCACACAAAACTTGACAATATACTTTATCCAAAAAGCGGATACGCTATTAATGGAGCGATCCGTTACGCGAATGACGCTCTCGGGGGTGAAACCGAATTCAGGCGGCCAGAGTTCAGCGCCGCTTACCACAAGCGATTCGGAGATCGCTGGATATTTCACATCGGACTCCAAGGAGGCTTACTCAGTATCCCGGATGACAACCAAGAAGTACTCCCTGACAACGAGTACTTCCTCGTCGGCGGAGAAAACTCGGTCCGCGGCTACCAACGAGGAGAAGCCGTTCCAATCGACAAAAACGGTGATCCTATAATCCAAGTAGAATCCTTCGCTCTCTTGAACGCCGAATTAGAGTACCCGCTCTTCGACGGCATCAACCTTGTGATCTTCGCCGACGCCGCCCGCGTCTGGGAATCCTCCGACAACTCCGACCTATACGAGGACTTCAGCAGCGTAGGACTCGGCTTTCGCTACAATACCATCGTTGGTCCCGTTCGCCTCGAATACGGACACAATATCGACCCACGACCCATAGATCCAGACGGAACCCTACACTTCTCCATCGGCTTCCCGTTCTAAGCAGCCTAACTGCAATCTTACACAAGCGGCTCTTATAGAACCTCTACTCGTATGAAAGATTGGATACAGGCAAGTTGATAAAAATCAGCGAAATCCTCGTACCTTAACGCTTCAATTGATTTCTCAATTGTAATCAAATACCCATTGGCGAAGCTGCGAGGGTTGGAAATTCCAGCATTCGTACTACTATTGCAGACGTACGCTCTAGAATTGTGGGCTCATCCACCGTTTATCCATGTCATCGCCAAAGAAATCAAAGACGCCGATCGTCATCATCTCAATCATCGCCCTCAGCGTTGTCGGATACTTCGTAATCAAATCTTCAAAAGGAGACGGAGATAAGGGTTGGCTCGAGCGCAAAGCTGCAGTGGCAGTTGCCTCAGTCGAGCAACGTCCTATCGAGCTTCGCCGAATGTTCAGCGGAGCGCTCGAAGCCCATTCTAAATTTGTCGTGGCCCCAAAAGTCGCCGGTCGCGTGAAGGAAATTCCAGTCGATATCGCCGACCTCGTTCATCGCGGCGAAGCTGTCGCGATCCTGGAAGCTGCCGAGTTCGAGCAAGCGGTCAGACAAGCGGAAGCGGATCTCGCCGTTGCGGAGGCGAACCTCGCCGAAGCAACCAGCTCCTTGGAAATCACCCTGCGTGCCAACCAGCGCACCACCACTCTGCGCGAGCGCGGGATCGCGTCCGAGACCGAGTACGACAACGTTCAAGCTCAACTACTCGCTCGGGAAGCGAAGGTTAAAGTCGCCGAAGCTCAAGTCATCAGAGCCGAATCTTCGCTCGAGTCGGCTCGTATCCGACTTGGATACACTCAGATCAGCGCCGATTGGCTAGGCGACCAAGACGAGCGCTACGTCGCCGAACGTTACGTCGATGAGGGAGAAACAGTTACGGCAAACGAACCGCTACTCATGATCGTCGACCTCGACCCGATCACTGCCGTTATCTACGTCACTGAAAGAGACTATAGCCTCCTTAGTCCCGACCAGACCGCACGCTTCACCACCGATGCTTTTCCCGACCAGGTATTTCAGGGCAAAATCGAACGCATCTCCCCTATTTTCCGCGAACGCAGCCGCCAAGCGCGCGTCGAGCTCTCGCTCGAAAATCCTGAGGGTCGCCTCAAACCAGGCATGTTCGTACGAGCCGAGACCATTTTGCAGCGAGTCGAGGAAGCCACCGTCATTCCTTTTGCCGCGATCACTCGAAGGGGATCCGAGACTGGAGTCTTCCTCGTTTCCGAGGATCGGGAAACCGTTTCCTGGGAACCCGTTCAGACTGGCATCCGCTCGGATGGTGACGTGCAACTAATCAATTCCGAACTCGAGGGCGAAGTTGTCATCCTAGGCCAACACCTCCTGGAGGATGGTTCCAAGATCGCGATTCCGGAAGCAGTCGAAGTCGACATCAAATAATGAGCTTACCAGACTTCACCGTCAAACGCCCCATCTTCACCACGATGGCTATGCTGATCGTGGTCACTCTGGGGTTCGTCGCTCTCAATCGCCTCAAGATCGATCTCTTCCCGAGCATCGAGATGCCTACGGTCACCATCAGCACCGGCTATCCGGGAGCTAGCCCCGATGTCATCGAGACGCTCGTCACGCAAATCATCGAGGAGATCGTATCAACCGTTCCCGGCGTGGAGGAAGTCTCCTCTCGATCCAGCGAAGGGCGAAGCCAGGTTCGCGTCCGCTTTTCCTGGGGCACCGACATCAACGCAGCCGCCCTCGAACTCCAAGGTACATTGGAAGATGAGATTAACGAGCTGCCCAACGACATCATTCGTCCTCGCGTTAGCAAGTTCGACGTCGATTCCCTCCCAGTCGTCATACTCGGCGTTTTCGGAGACCTCGATCCCGTCGAGCTCACGGAAACGATCAACAACGAAATCCGTTACCGATTTTCCCGAGTCCCTGGAGTCGCTCAGGTCGATCTCTGGGGCGGTTTTGATCGCGAAGTAAGAGTCGAACTCAATCAAGACCGCCTGCAAGCCCTTGGCATTCCTCTTAACCGAATTCTACAGGCACTGCGCGACTCCAATCTGGATCGTCCATCCGGTTCCATCCAAGAAGGTCGATACGAAGTCACCCTACGAGCTCCCGCCCAATTCCAAAACCTCGACCAGATCCGTAACACCGTTGTGGATACGCGTGACGGTTCCACCATAACGCTGGATCAGGTCGCCACCATTTTGGATACGCACGAGAAAGAGTCCTATATCGTGCGTGTAAACGGTGAACGTGGAATCCGCGTAGCTATTCGCAAACAGGATAACGCCAACACCGTCGAAGTTTCCCAAAACATTCTAGAAGAAATCGAAAGAACCAATCGCGAGTTTCCACAGGTAAAAATCGTACCTGTCTCCAACTCGGGAAATTTCATCGAACGCTCCATCCAAAACGTTTCGCAATCGGTTATCTACGGTGGATCTCTCGCGATACTTGTACTCCTGTTCTTTCTGAGAGACTGGCGCAGCACCTTGGTCATTTCCGTCTCCATCCCGATCTCCATTATCGCAACCTTCACCCTGCTCTACTTCGGAGGATTCACCCTCAACCTCATGTCGCTCGGAGGACTCGCACTTGGCGTAGGCATGATGGTCGACTCCTCTATCGTAGTGCTCGAGAATATCTTCCGACGACGAGACGAAGAAGGAGAGCGCCCCTCCGTAGCCGCAGCAAACGGCGCCAAAGAAGTCAGCGCCGCCATCATCGCGAGTACGATCACGACCCTGGTAATCTTCCTTCCGCTAATCTTTATCCCTGGCGTTTCGGGTGTTCTCTTCAGAGAACTCGCCTACACGGTTTCCTTCTCGCTCATCTGCTCGCTGATCGTCTCGCTCAGCATCGTTCCGATGCTCTCAGCCAAACTTCTCCGAGCGAAAACAAGCGAAGAGGAGAGAGAGAAGAGTCCCTTCCGAAAACTTTCCGACACTGCTGAAGACTGGTTCCAACGCCTTGAACTAAACTACAAAGCGTCACTCGATCGTGCCCTTCGTCATCGCAGGTGGACCGTCATCGGAGCTGTATCCACACTCGTAGTCAGCGCCTTTCTCGCCCCGAAAATCAGCAGCGAGTTCCTTCCCGCAACGGATGAAGGAGAAGTCAATATCTGGGCTAAAGCGGAATCATCCACTCGTCTCGACATCGTGAATACACTTGTTCAACGAATCGAGGAGATCGGAATCCCTGCCGTCCCCGAGGCCGTCTCGCACGTCACACAAATCTGGGGTGACGGAGCATCGATCCGCTTCAATCTCGTCCCCGCAGGTCAGAGAGACCGCTCCAACATAGAGATCGCCGAAGACCTTCGCAGAAAACTCCACTCGCAAATTCCAGGAATGGAGGCTGGAGCTTGGGCACCCCGCGGCCAAAACCTCCTCAACCGTCTCCTCGGTGGAGGCGGGCAAGGCGTGGAAGTCGAAGTCCGCGGCCCCCACATTCCCACTCTCGAGAAACTAGCCCTCGAAGCTGAAAAACGATTCTATGAAATCGATGGTATCACATGGATCGACAAGAGTTTCGACGAAGGACGGCCACGCCAGATCATCTCTATCGACCGCGACAAAATTGCCGATCTCGGTCTATCCGCCCGCAACGTTACCGACGTACTGCAAACCGCTATCGCCGGTTCCCGAGCTGGAGAATACAGAGCCGAAGGGAACTCCTACCAGATCATCGTGCAAATGGAGGATGCGGAAAGACTGTCGATCGACGAAGTCCTTAACCTGACCCTAAGCACTCCTTCAGGCGAACTCGTCGCTTTGCGTAACGTTGTAACCACCGACTACGGCAAGGCTCCAGATGAGATACGCCGCAAGGATCAGCAGCGCCTAGTCACTCTCGATGCAAATTTCGGCAAAGACGCGATGGGAGATGTCGCCGCTCAGATGCAAGCCGCGCTCGACGAAATCCCTCGTCCTGCTGGATACATCTTCCGCCTCACTGGCTCCTCGGAAGAACAGCAAAAAACCTTCCGAGAAATGGCTCTCGCTCTCGGCCTCGCGATCGCCCTGGTCTACATGGTACTCGCCTGTCAGTACGAATCTCTCCGCGACCCCACCATCGTCATGGTTGCAGTTCCCATGACAGCCATCGGCGTCATCATCACGCTCATCTTAACTGATACGACCATGAACCTTCAGTCCGGAATCGGCTGCATCATGCTCGGCGGTATCGTAGTCAACAACGCCATCTTGTTGGTGGATCAAGCGAGCAAACTCCGTCTTGAAGGCATGGGAGCCCGGGATGCTGTGGCTGAAGCGGGTCGTCGGCGCCTTCGCCCCATCCTCATGACCACGCTCACAACAGTGCTTGGCCTGCTTCCTCTCGCGATCGGAATCGGAGAAGGAGCGGATGCCCAGGCGCCTCTTGCTCGAGCCGTAATCGGCGGGCTGATCGGCTCGACAGCGATCACCCTTCTCCTCACTCCCGTCATTTACTCCATAGTACACAGCAAACGCAGCAGCAGCGAAGCTCAATGAAACGTGTCCTACCAGTAGTTTTCCTCGCAGCGATACTGAGCAGCTGCTCTAGCGTATCCAAATTGCCACCACTCGTTACGACCCCGCCCCCCGTGAGTGATGACGATCGAAGCGTAACCCCATACATAGAGTGGAACCCGCGCCCCTTGGCTTTGAGCGGAGAAACCCTCCAGCTTTCAGTCGAAGAAGCCATATTCACCGCACTCGACCGAAATCGCGAACTTCGTATCCAAACCTTGGAGCCCGTCAAAGCAGGAGCATTCGAGCTAATTGAACGCGGCCAGTTTCAACCACAACTCTATGGCCTATTTCGAGCTAGCGAGGAAGAAGTATCGGAAAACTCTCGAGCCACCGGCGAGCAATTTAGCGTGACCGGAAGCAACGCAGCCGGTGAAATCGGCGTCCGGCAAAATCTAGCCTCCGGAACGAATCTAGAGTTTTCAGTCGAGCAAAGTCGCTCAATATCCAGCCGAACACCAGAACAGCAAGCCGCAAGACTCGGCCTAAGCGTCACCCAATCCTTGCTACGCGGCTACGGTCCAGCCGTAAACCTCGCATCCGTCCGTCAGGCCGAAGTGAATACACTGGCAAGTCGATACGAGCTAAGAGGCTACACCGAAGCGTTCGTCGCCGAAGTAGAAACCGCTTACTGGCGTTACGTTCTCGCCCGCGAGGAAATCACGATCTTTGAGAGTTCACTCGAACTTGCCCGACGCGAACGCGACGAAATCGAAGAACGGATCGAGGTCGGGTCGCTTTCCGAAACCGACGGAGCCCTTGTACGCGGTGAAGTCGCTAGGCGAGAAAGCGCCCTTATCGACGCAAAAGCCGATCTAGCCAACCAACGCTACCGCCTCGCACGCCTGCTCAACGCAAACCTCGATGGTTCTCTCGAATTCGAGATCGAAGCGAGCAGCAACCCGAGCGTAGAGTACGAACCTCTAAACGAAATCGGAGAGCGGATCGAGCTCGCCCTAATTAAACGCCCCGATCTCAACGAAGCAAAACTCCGCCTCGAGCAGGATCGACTCCAGACAGTTGTCACCAAAAACGGACTACTTCCACGGCTCGATCTCTTCGTCACTCTCGGGAAAACCGGTTATGCGGACACATTCCTCGAGTCCTTCGAAAACATTACAGAGGACAGTTACGATGTAACGGCAGGCCTGCGTTTCAATCAATACATCGGCAACGCTCCTGCTCGCGGCCGTGACTTGATCGCTCGCACCAACCGCGAACAAGCAGCTGACGCAGTGCTCAATCACGAGCAAATCGTCCGTCTCGACGTGCGACTCGCCGCAAACGAAGTAGAGCGGGCTCGCCAGCAAATCGAAGCAACAGCCCAGATTAGACAGCACCTCATAGAAACGGTAAAAGGCGAGCGCGAGCGGCTTCAAGTCGGCTCAACCACCGCTCTACAAGTTGCCGCAGCTGCCCGCGACCTCCTTGCCAGCCGTATCCAAGAAGTTAAAGCGCTCGTTTCCTACCGACTCGCCCTCATCGATCTCTATCTTGCGGAAGGCAGCCTGCTTGAGCGACGCGGGATATCAATCCCTTGAGAATCTTGAGCCTTTTTCATATGGTTAGTCGTGCGAGGTAGGGCAGACTGGCCCAGTCAGCCGCAATGCAGGATCGAGTATCCACGGCGGCCTGCGGCGAGGCCGCCCTACCTTTCACGTCCAATGAGAACGTGCCTATTCATTAGAAAAACACTCTAGTTTCGAGAATCTTCGAAGCCGGGCACAAGAGGCGACTTCACCTTAGAGCCCTCACTCTCGGGACGCTTACGAGGGCCATTTTCCCAAAACGCTTGAGCGAAGGCGATCTTGTTTCCGGAAAGGAATTTGCGAAGACACTCTTCGTTTCGGGTTCCAGCGATCGGCTGATGTGGGGATTCGAATTTCATGATCGTTTTGCGGGGATTAGTTCTTCTAATCGGCAATCCCTGCAAAAACTGTAATTCGAGCGTAAAAACCCCAGTAACCTCCCCCCCTCCATTCTCCAACCCTGCGCAGTTTTGAACGTAACGTTACGTAGCAAACTGCGCAGCCCTGGCAGTCCGGAAGGTGAGCGCTCGCAGTCCTACCAGGCGTATTGCCAACCGAGAGTCAGCGTATCTTCGCGATTCATACCGACACCGTTAAGCTGCTGATACACTGGCTTGCCGTACTCAAGAGCGAGCCGATGCCCCTTGAGCGTGCCGTCAGTGAACAGGTAGTTCAGACCAACGAGCACTTCGAGAATATCGCCACCATAATTGGAGGTGAAGTTATTCGGAGCACTGTGCGGATGAGGACCATTGTAATGCCCATCAAGAGCGCCCTCTGCGGAGTACTTGAGTCGAGCAGAAAAGCTCAGCGGAGCACTAAGGAGCCAGTTACCCCATACGGACGCTTCCAATGCGTCGGCACGCGAAAACCCGGAATCTCCTTCACTCTCGAGTCGCACAGTCCCGAGAGCTTGAGCTCCCCAACCGTACCTGTCTTTACTGCCTGAATACGTTGCACCAATCTTTGCATCCCAAGTGCCACTGCCCAACTGCATGCCATATGGCTGGAATTGCATGTGCATCATTTCAGTCACCGAACCTGTTGGGGCGCTGATGCCAAGGTTCCAATGCAGCTTGTGAGAGTCCTTTTCCCAACCACGAACCAAAGCGGAAAGACTCACATCTCCCCAGCCCGAAGTGGAGTGGCTCATGTGCATATCATGTCCCATTCCCATGTCCATGTGACCGTGACCCATGCCAGCATGTGGGTTCATTTCCATGTTCATCTCCATATCGAGATGATTGGCCATCAGCATCAACGTGACGTTATCGCTCGGGGCATACATGAAACCGAACATGTCCATATCCATGTCCATGTTGGTCGCAGCCGCAGAGAATCCTTGCATGAAAACCTGGTGCGAAGTGAGTCGGTTTTCACCCTTACGGTACCCCTCCATGCTCATTGTCATGTGGCGGTAGGACGCCATGAATTCGCCCGCTTTGTGTAAGTGGTCTCCCATTACACCAATCGGAGCGTGGCTGTCTGCACGTCCTGCTGGAGTGCGTACGCCTTGATCAGCAAGGACGGAAGTTGATAGGCCTAGAGCCAGTGCAATAGCTGGGACCGCACGCGATCCCTCGAAAGAGAAAAAAGTGTTCATTTTGGATTAGATTCGAAAATTTGTAGTACAGAGACGTCACCCGCGGAATATGCGGAGACATGATAAAAGGCCGATCTATCTACAGATCAGTCTGATGGGGTTTGGTACTAAACTTCGAATCGAGGAGGCGCCGTCGCCACCTCATCACTTCTTCCATGCGGAACGCTCGGGCAACTACTGATGTGCCCAACAAAGCGACTCGCAGGTTCCACCGGGAACAGATCGTTTAGCTCGTAAGCGAGCACGATCGTCTTAGCGATCGCCGAAGATTCTTTGATGGTTCCAGGCTCGGATTGCTTTCGGTTCTCATCCCGAATCACGAAACAGAGCTCACACAAGTCTTCACCTTCAAGAGACGAAAGAACCGCAGAACTCAGCCCCATAGACTCGCTACGCTCCTGAGTCATGTTCGACCATGCAACGAGCTGGCCAATCAGCAAAACGCTATTGGACAAGCTCAAGCTTAAGCTGCAAAGCAGCAAAGCTAATGCAATTCGTCGGCACATGGTCGGAAGGCAGTAGCCCATCTCCGAGTCCAGTCAATCCGAAACACGCCATCGCCTTTCCACACCAAACAGTCAACCGATATAGCTTTGTAGGGTCGGCGCTCGCCGCCCCTACCATCGCAGACCTAGAGTTTCACAAAGATCCGCCTCTTCCACAACCAGAGCACCGGCAAATAGATCATGCTCAAGTAGAACAGAGCATAAAGCAGGGACGCTAACTTCGCCGGTAATCCCATGGCGATTGCTGCACTCATCCAAGAACTGCTCAACGAGGGAACTCCCAGCCCTCCATAAAAGAGAAAACCAAGCATTCCAGATAAGGCATACGCCACCAGCGGGTTAGATCCGAAAACAACTCCCAATGACGCCCACTTCTTGTGCCCACGCACGTCGATAAGCAGCAAACAGGCAGCGAAACCCAGAGTCGCCCAGCCACCTGAATACAGCACAAAGGAACTCGACCACAGATTCTTATTGTACGGGAAAACCCAATTCCAAGCGCTGCCGAGAAGCAACGCCACCACTCCAACAAAAAACACCCAGGAAACACGCCGATACGGATCGCCAATCGAAAGCACCATCGCTCCCACCAGCATGCCGAAGATTCCCGTCGCCACAGCTGGCAAAGTGCTGAGCAGCCCTTCTGGATCCCAGTTCTTCTCGTAGAGACGTCCCGGCAAAAAATGACGATCCGCCCAAGCCGCCAAATTCGTCCCTGGCTCTAAGTTTCCAGCGATAGCATCGGAACCACTCGCTGAAACTGAGACATCTACCACTTGACCATGACTTCGCTCTATCTGCCCCGACTCAAGAGCTCCCGCATTGGCTTCGTCCAACGGAACCGGCAACCAAACCAAGGCCCCCCAATAAGCCAGCAATACTCCGACGCCGATCCACATTTGCCGTCGCCAATGTGTTGTGAGAAACAAAAACGCGCATAACCCGAATACGATAGCGATACGCTGCAAGACGCCCGCGATGCGTATTTCTTCGAAATCGAAGTACGGCCATAGATTCAAGAACACCCCCACCGCGAATATCTTAACGACACGCCACAAAATCTTTCCGAAAGCCGCTCGGCGCTCTCGTTTCAATTTCGGTTTGCCCGCATAGGCCAACGCTATCGAAACCCCGACAATAAAGAGGAAGAACGGAAACACCAAATCCGTCGGCGTAACTCCATGCCAGGAAGCATGCAATAACGGCCCATAGACATGCCCCCATGAACCGGGACAGTTCACTACAATCATTCCCATCACGGTGAAACCGCGCAAGGCATCAAGCGACAACAAGCGTTCTCTTTTATCGACCATGACGTATTCAGCTTTTTACTACTCTTCTCAAAACGAAGAAAACACCCAATGTAGACAGAGCGAGCAATCCAACGCCTATACCTACATTTCCATAAATCACGTATCCAACCCCGAAGAGGAAGAAGTAAACCGAGAAGCTACCAATGAGGAAATTAGCGATTCCCTGAGTCAAGCTCTCTGCCTTCGAGTGCTCCTCCAGAGTCTCGCCTTTTGCGATCAGACCTTTGCGGATGGTTTCCCAGCCAGGACCTACCGGACGTATTGTGCGATAAAAGGACTCTAGTGTTTCCGTGGAGCTAGCTGGAGTCGCCAAGGTAACGACCAGCCAAATCACAGTGGTCACTCCCACACTTGCAATCAGCTGAATGTGGCCAGCCAACGGCTCGAAGCCGAACTTCTCGTATCCAAACTCGAAAAAGATGGCGACCACGAACGAAACGATCATCCCGGAGATCTCGGTCGCAGCGTTGATGCGCCACCAGAACCAACGGAGAATGAAAATCAAACCGGTGCCCGCTCCAATCGAAAGGAGTATGTTAAAGCTCTGCATGGCGCTTTCCAAAAACAGAGCCACAGTTCCAGCGACCACCATGAGCAAGACCGTCGAAACACGCCCTACCAACACCTGCTCTTTCTCGCTGGCTTCCGGCTTAATAAAACGCTTGTAGAAGTCATTCACCACGTACGACGACCCCCAGTTCAAGTGGGTCGATATCGTTGACATGAAGGCCGCCACCAAGGAAGCGATTACTAGCCCCAGGACTCCAACCGGCAAAAAGGCAAGCATCGCTGGATAGGACAGATCGTCCTGAATAAAACTCTCCTCAACTGCTGGGAACGCAACGCGCAAAGAGTTTAGATCTGGATACACGATCAAAGAAGCAAGGCCGATCACGATCCACGGCCAAGGGCGCAAACCGTAGTGTGCCAAGTTGAAGAAGAAGGTCGCACCAATGGCATGCTTCTCGTTCTTGGCTGACAACATACGCTGAGCCACATACCCTCCACCACCTGGCTCGGACCCAGGATACCAAACACTCCACCATTGAACCGCCAAAGGTACTATAAAAACGGATACCAGCATCGTCGTATCAGAGAAGTCCGGCAAAAGATTCAGCTTTCCAACGACGTTTGGGTGCGTCAACAAGGCATCCAGCCCTCCGACTTCTGGTCGATTCACGATTAGAGATGCCGCCCAGATCGACCCGATCATAGCAAATCCAAATTGGACAAAGTCCGTAATCAAGACACCACGCAAGCCTCCTAAGGAGCTGTAGACGACAGTGATCAGTGAGGCGACCAATAGGGTCTCCAAGGGCGAAAAGCCTAGCACCACACCACCGAGCTTGATCGCGGCCAAACAGACGTTGGCCATAATCATCACATTGAAAAAGACCCCCAAATACAGAGCCCGGAATCCACGCAAGAAGGCCGCCGACTTGCCACTGTAACGCAACTCATAGAACTCCAAATCCGTCGTCACTTTCGAACGCCTCCAAAGACGAGCATAGACGAAAACCGTCAACATACCGGTCAAAAGAAAAGCCCACCAGACCCAGTTTCCTGCGACGCCGTTTTGCCGCACAATCCCCGCCACAAGATTAGGCGTGTCGATAGCAAATGTGGTCGCGACCATGGAAACGCCCAACAACCACCACGGCATGCTCCGACCTGAAAGGAAGTACTCTGACGACGAGGATCCGGCTCGCTTCGAAACGATCAGGCCGATGAGAAACGACACAGCATAAAACGCAGCTATTATTATCCAATCTAGAGAAGATAGGCTCATATGACTTTTGGGTATTAGGTTCTGGGGACTAAAAACAGGGAACGCCGACTTCCGCTGGTCTGGAACGAGACACTACTTGTTTATCAACTTCTCAACAGCATCGACGACTTGTAGCTCAACTCTGGCAACCGGGGCTTTTGCTCGCTCAATAACAGAATTCGAATTTTGAGACTTTCCATCCAACGCATTCAATCCGGAGAGCGCAAGATCGCGCAAGGCTTCCGATAGCGGCAAGGTCTCTCTCAGAGCTGGCGAATCTGCCGCCAATACTTCCATTTTTGCGTGATTTGCGGCCCACATTTCGAGCATGGAGCGAATCGCACCTTCGTCCGCCTTGTGTCCGGTTTTTAAGTACGCATCGACCATTTTGTTGAAACGACGGGCATCCTTCGCATCCGCTCCGGCAACATCCGGCAATAAGGTGTAAGGTGAATGCGAACGGTAGATCAGGTCCGCGTTGCGTTGATAAATCTTTAGCGGCTCAACGACATCGGCAAGTACATGTAGCGGCCGAATATCTGCGCCTCTGGTAAGGCGACGCATCATCATCCCTCTATTCTTAATGTGCGTGAGCCCTAACTCCTCTAACTGGACCGCGATCACATCTAAACGACGATACATGTCATCCACATCACGCACCTCTTCAGCTGACCAAAGACGCTCCGCGATCGCTGCGGTTCTCGGCCAGATACGTCCATCCACTGTTTCGGTTGTCACATGCTCACTCCACATCGTCGCTTCCCCACCGTAAACACGCTCTCGCTCTTCATAGTTTAGTTCAATGTCCGATGGAAGCGGATCCACTAGATAGTGATCGCTGGCAGGCTGCATAAGGTCGATGTAGTATCCATTTGAAAGGATGCTCGCATAGCCATCCTTTGCAGCGGACACCATAGAGTCGCGACCGCGCCATGAATGGATCATGATATTTTTCGGCATCGCAGGGTGCAGGATCTCATCCCAGCCGATCATTTTCTTATCGAGTTTCGTAAGAATCTTCAGGATACGCTGATTAAAATAGGCCTGAAGCGCGTACTTATCCTTCAGGTCATTCTCTTTCATAAATGCCTGAATATGCTCTGCTTCTTCCCAATGATGTCCTTCAACTTCGTCTCCTCCAATATGGAAATACGGATCAGGGAACAAGGGAGCCATTTCAGAAAAAACCGCGTCCAAGACCGTGTACACCTTCTCGTTTGTGGGATCGAGCGTTGGCTGGAAGATTCCCCATCCTCGCTCAATCTCGTAGGGCCCCGGCTTGCTTCCAAGCTCCGGGTGCCCTACGAGCCATGCGGTAGCGTGTCCTGGGACATCAAATTCTGGATACACACGAATACCCCTATCCGCAGCATACTGTACGATTTCCTTAATCTGCTCGTGAGTATAATACATCCCATCGGATCCAAGCTCGTGCAGGAGGGGATAGGACTTGCACTCCACACGAAAACCTTGGTCTTCCGTCAGGTGCCAGTGCATTACGTTCATCTTAACTGCCGCCATACCATCAAGGTTTCGCTTGATCACGTCCATCGGCATAAAGTGCCTCGCTGCGTCGATCATCAATCCACGCCACGGAAAACGCGGAGAATCCGCTATTTTGGATACAGGAAAATAATACCCGTCCTCGTCAGTCGAAAGCAACTGAAGCAGCGTCTCCAACCCATGCATCGCCCCTAAATCGGTTTCCGACTTCAAGAGAACGGAAGTCGTCCCGATTTCGAGTACATAACTCTCATCCTCGCCTAGCGTCACTTCACCAGCCCGAGCCACCACGATTTCCAAGCCAACGCTTTCTAACTCTTCGTCCGGCTCTACATAATCCTGAGGCAGGAATAACCCAGTGCGATTGTCTAATCGTCGCAAAAACCGACTCGCCGCTCCGTAGATTCGCTCATCCGGATTGCCGCTCACGGCGACCGTAAAGTTCTTCTCAATACGATAGCGGCCATCGCCTACTTTCACTTCCTGCGGAATCGGCATCAACTGCGAGAAAGCTTCCTCGCTATCTAACACACTGCTCATTCCGAATTGTCCCGCTGTCATGACGATCACTAATGCTCCTAGAATCTTTTTCATAATTATCGTTACTTATCGTATTTTTGGATACGGTCAGACACATCTGATTTAAACCGCTCCAAGTGCTGCATGGTAAACTCCCGCATGCTGAGGTTGTCATCCGCCAAAAGCGGGCTAAGATCCATGGCAAAGGTATAGCCATTCACCTTATCCACACTGTGAGATTGATAAAAAGTCGCATTCGCATGCCTGCGTCCCAGGGTCGCGCTTATATAATCTTTGCCACCAGCAATCTGCGACTCAAAGACAGCAACGAGATCTCTAGCCAGAATCGGATGATCATCCACAGGAAGGGCTACTTTATACTCATCATCTAACCAATCCAAGTCGCGCCAAACTTCACAACCGTAGATCCGCTTTGGCCTGTCCTCTAGAGCCATTCGGCGTAATGCAGCGACACAACGAGAGAGTACCGCAACATGCGTATCATGCTTGTCGGCAGGGTTGTGCAGATAGAGAGTGTGAGGGCGGCAGGCATCGAGCAGTTCATATAGTTCGTCGACCAACTCGACCGAAGCCGCTTCGTCCTTGATCACTTTACTCGGCACTCCAAGCTGCGCTTGAAAGGAGTATCCACCCATCTTGGCAGCTCGATTCTGCTCACGATGGCGTTCCTCCTTCATTTGCTCGTCGGAGAAATGTTGATACGGACCGATACGGGCACTTCCACCTCCATCAGTAACAGTAACCCCCGCAAACCAATTCGAGGCCGAACGATAGCAAGCAGCAATGCCGTGATATGCAAATATCTCCAAATCATCTTGGTGTGCCCCGATCGCCATATGCGAAACACGTTTCTGAGCCGACTGAAGGCCCACCCCATCTGGTACAAAATACTTTTCCATTTTCAGACTATTGGTTTGTGCTCCCCTCACTGTTCGCGAGCGTACGACGCGCTTCCTCAGCTCCAATCTCCCGAATAAAGAGATTTCTCCACCGAATTTCGCCTCCATGAGTTTGCAGGTGAATCGGACCTTTCGTTGGCAGCGGTTTACTCTTGTCGAAATAGGCGTGCATAATCGCTCCATCAACGACCAACGCTCCGTTTAGCCAGACCCAAGTTCGATCGCCAACTTGCTTGATCCGCATCGCGTTCCACTCACCAAACGGCTTGTCAGCATGAACGAGCGGATTCTTACCTGGCGAATCAGCAGGATTGTTGAAAAGCCCACCCGAGCCCATTTGAGCATTTAGCTTCCACTTTCCACCCGCCTCGGTCGTATCCCAAATCTGCACTTGAGGCGTCCCACGAAGATAGATCCCACTGTCCGCTAGCGCGACCGTTTTGTACTCGAGAAGAAGCTCAATATCCCCGTAGTCCTTCTCAGTCGTAGCATAAGGACCATGCCCGTCATTAACCAATTGGTTGCCAACCACGCTCCAATGTTCCCCAAACACCAGCTGCTGATCCTTCAACGATTGCTCACGATCCTCAGCTTTAATGGTCTCGTGCGGATTGTTGCCGTACCAACCTTGGAGATCTTTCCCATTGAACAAAAGCTGAAACCCTTCGGGAGGATTCGGCTTCGCCACGATATGTGTACAGATTAGCAACACGGCGATGAGATTTAGCTTTAACAGTTTCATGCCTAGAAGATCTAACTATTTGGATACAGTCCAACGTACAAAGCATTCGATCGCCTCGTACTCGGCTAGGCCAAGCCGATCATAGAGACTACTCGTCTCACGATTTCGGGCGACCGCTTGTTCCCATGCTTCGCTTTGAGTTTCATTGATAGCAGGCACCTGACTACGCTGTGAACGATGTTGATAAATTGCCTGAGCCTTAGTCTTAACTTCGTCGGGGCTGCACGGCACCGACATTTCAATCTGGTGGATCTCCCACTCACTTCCATCACTTCGATAGAGCCAGACGTAGCAATCGGACAACCAAGCTTCATCCGCGAGTTCAGATATCGCCTGCTCAAAGACCGAAAAACTCTTTGCCTGAACCGAACTCGGATCGGCCGCTTCACCCGTCACATAGACCTGATGCGGCTGCACACTTTGCAGAAGCTCTTTGACAGCCACCACATCTCGTTCACCAGTGACGAAACGGCGATAACGCCCTTCCTCATAAAACGGAAGATCCAAGAAGCGGATACGCTCTTTCTCCAATCCACAACGCTCGAGCGAAGCACGGGCTTCATTTCGGCGAATGTAGGACTTAAACTGCCTGAGGTCAGCAGTGTCCTCATCGAAATCCCCTTTCTCGTCGAGTTCACGCAGTACATCGATAGCGATTTCACCACCGCCAGCTTCCAACATCAAATCCGCCGCCCAACGGGCTTCCTCGTCCGGGACACCCAAGCTCCCAGAAGTCAGGTAAGCCACCGTCACATCATGCCCATGCGCAACCAAGCGGCTCAAAGTTCCCGCCATTGCAAGGACATCGTCCTGCGGCTCCGGGCTCAAAACCAAAACCCGTTTCTGAGCCGGAACCGCCCGTTCTGGGCGATAAGTATCATCCGCATCCGGCTTCCCACCTGGCCAACCAGTGATGGTGTGCTGCACTTCGTTGAATACACGGATGTTCAATCCATAGGCAGGCCCCTGCTCTGTCACCAGTTCAGACAAACCGTTTTCCTGGTAGTCTTTATCAACAAGCTTAAGGAGCGGTTTTCCGAGTTTAAGCGACAGGTGCGTGACCGACTCGCGAGCCAACTCTGGAGTCCAATCCGGAAATCCGACCAACCAAGGATACTTGTTTCGTGTCAGTTCCGACCCCGAAGCCGTATCCAAAATGAACGACACATTTTCATGAGCCTGCAAAAAGCTCGCGGGCAAATTTTCGACGGGATCATCTTCAACCGCGGCCCTAATTACTTCGGCCTTGGAACGCCCCCAAGCCAGCAGGTAAACCTTCTTGGCATCCATGATCGTTCCGACGCCCATGGTTACCGCATAGCGCGGCACGTTGTGCTCACCATGGAAATCACGAGCAGCATCCAGCCGCGTCAGTCGATCTAAGGTCACCAAACGAGTCCGCGACTTCGGACCCGATCCTGGCTCGTTGAAACCGATATGACCAGTGCGACCAATCCCCAAAATCTGGATATCAATTCCGCCCGCGGCTACGATTGCATCTTCATATTCCTTGCACGCGTCGAACACTTCCTCGCGTGGCACATCGCCTTTGGGAATATTGATCTGCTCATCCGGCATGTCGATGTGATCGAACAGCTGCTCCCGCATGAAACGGTGATAGCTCTCAGGGTGGCGATCATCGATCGGGAAATACTCGTCGAGATTGAAGCTAATCACATTCGCGAAGCTCAATCCCTCCTCACGATGTATGCGGATCAGCTCACGATAAAGAGGTACCGGCGTCGAGCCCGTAGCTAAACCCAAAACAAATTTACCGCCAGACGCCTGGCGTTCACGGATTGCCGCTGCAATTTCGCCCGCAACTTGCACTACCGCGGCCTGGGCGTCGTCATAAATTTTGGCCGGAATGCGTTCGTACAACTCTTGTCCACTACGTTCACTCATAAGGGTATCAGTTTGAGGATTGAGGGGTAAAGGGGTGGTTCGCCTCTCATCATAACAAAGAAAAGTGAGACAAATATTTGCAAAACAGATCCATTATTTGATATTTCCGTTCATATGTCCGTAGACCTCCGTAATGCTTCGCAACGCCTCAAAGGCCTCGGGATGACAACCCCAGACGACTATTTTCACGGCCTGAAAGCCCGGAACCTCTGCGTAGCCGACAATCTCGTGATCTTCCTCCGCACCGAGAAACGCATTCTGCAAACCAAGAGCTTCGACAGCCGTCCACACCATCGTTTCGTGCTCATCCTGTGCTTCGAAACGGAAGGCTCAATCAGCGTAGACGGACGCATCTTTCACCTCACACCCGGCGATGCATTCCTAGTGAAGCCCTACCAGTTCCACTTCTATCTAGAGATGCAAAGCCAAAAACTGAACTGGCTATTCATCACATTCGAAACCCGCAACGCGAAGCCGTTCGACTCGTTTGCCAACACATCCATCCCACTCAGCGAAGAGCTCTGTGAACAAGCCCTTCAAATCGCCAGCCACTACGCGGAACGCGAGAGACTCGACGAAGTCACGCTCGACATGCTCACCTTCTCCGTCTCTAGCCTGCTAAACAAACTCCGAGCCTACTCCCTGAACCGATCACGCAAACTCATCGAATCTCCTGCGTACCCAACATTCGGGTACGATCTCGTCGATAAGATCAACACGCAACTGGAGCAATCACTCGAAGACAACATCAGCATTCTGCAAATCTCCGAGCGACTCGCCATCTCAGAAAGCCACCTTCGTAAACGTTTCAAGCAACTCACAGGCCTCAGCCTCGGCAGTTACCTTGTACACTACAAACTCAACCGAGCCGTTAAACTCCTCGTTCACTCCGACGACTCTCTCACTCAAATCGCCTTTGACTGCGGCTATGATTCCCTCGCGGCCTTCAGTCGCAGCTTCAAAAAGCAACTCGGCTCTACCCCCTCCCAATACCGAAAAACCGAGAAATTCGAGCGCCTGAAGCAGTGATGGCTTCCTCTCGCAGTCAAGGCCTCTCCCCTCAGCCCACAAAAAAGGCCGCCTCATCAGCGACCTTCAATTCTCCAGCGAGACCTAATCCTCCTCCTTATAGTCCGCCATTAGCTCGCGGATGTAGCTCTTGGTCCGTTCGCGCTCGCGATAGGTCTGCAGACTGCTCTCTGAGCCCCTTGTCACCATGTACTCCGGCGGCCGCTGCCCGTAAAAACTCCACAAGGCCAAGGCCAACAGTCGCGGCAAGTAGCAGCTAACTTCCACGAGCTCGTGACGAACCCGCTCCTTTTCGTGGTAGGATAGGTTCCGAAGGCCAACCCATTCGATTTTCTTCGCGAGGTCTTTGGCTGTGGTCGTATCTGTCATTTGTAAACCGGTGCAAGAGGTTGGGCCGCACATAGATTGCGACCTCCAAAACATAGCGCAGTTCACACATTTTTGACACCCGAGGACGAAATAAGGTGAAAACCTAGGGTCCCCACACCCCGTAATGTCTAGACGGACAGCCGTCTCCTAATACGACGCGAGCCCCCTTATAAGCTCTACTCGCCGTACTCGGGCCAGAGATAAGCGATCAGCAGGTTCTTCATGTCAAAGTACCGCTTGGCAGCTCCCTGCGCCTCTCCCGGGTCAAAAGCCTTCACTCGATCCGGAAAACTCAATATCTCGGAAAAGTCCCGCCCCTCCGAAACGACCCCAACGAGGTTTCGCATCCAGAAGCTGTTTTCCTTCAAGCCTCGCTCGTGCTCGCGCACATGCAGCTCTTTGACTTTCTGCACATTGGCTTCACGAGGGCCGTCTTCCTGCAGCGATATGATCTCAAACAATCCAAGCTGCACCAATTGCTCCGCGTTCTCTGGATCACACGAAAAGCCAAAGCCCGTCGAATAAGAGCCCTCCGGAATTCTCCCCAGCGACCCAAATACGCTCACGCCATAAACGCCGCCGTTCTCCTCGCGCAAAACCTCACGCATTCGAATGTTCAATAGGCCTCGAGCAAAGGCCAAGGCATACCGATTTTCAGGAGACCACTCCGCATCGCCCGTGAAAAACAGGCGTACATTCGCCTTTTCCTCCAAGCCCTTCTTGACGTCGACGGACAAACGGCCGGACTTCGGCTTATCGTCCAAGGCGATCGCCTTCTCAGGTTCTCCGCCTCGCGTGGGCAGAGACGCCACATAAGTCTTTACCTGCTCCCGGAACGACTCGAGATCGATCGTACCTACGAAAACAAAAACGAAGTCGCCCGCGTTCTGGAAACGATCCTTGAAGATTTCCAGCGACAGACGCGCATCCATTTCTTCGAGACGCCCCAGGTTCAAAGGCTGATGGCGTGGGTGATCGCCGTAGTAGGCTTCCTCGATCGCATCCTGGAATACCGCGCTCGGCGATTTGCTACGGTTCGCTACCACCTCCGACAAACGGTTCTTAACCGACTCAAAAGCCTTGGCCAAATCCTTCTCGTTCGGCTGCGTAATCTGCAGGTAGAGCAGCTTGAAAAAGTCCTCCAAGTCCTGAGGCGAACTCGATCCCGACAGGCTCTCGGACGTCGCCCCGATCGAAGGCGATAGCCTCAAAGCCTTACCCGCCAGCTTCTTCTCCAACTGGATCGTATTGAAAGGACCAACCCCCGCTTCCCCCAACAACATCGTCGTCGTGAGAGAAGGGATAAACTCATCGTCCAACACCAGACTGCTTCCGCCTTCGCTAAACGCCGACATAAGCACCTGGTCGTTCTTGAAGTCGGTCGATTTGATGATCACACGCGCCCCATTCGAAAGCGTCCAGTCATGCACATCCACCTCTTCGTGGTAGGTTTCCGAGACGATCTCGCCCGGCACCGGCATCTCCGCAAGTAGCGGAGCATCGGATACATCGTCAACGTAAGCGCCCAAATCCATCGCGCGACCAGAGTCGATCGCGGCCAAAAGCTGATCCTCGCTCGGCAACTCGTAGCCCTCCCCTTCCGGAGCCGTAAAAAGGATCACGCGATTGCTTTCCTGCTTAAACGCGTCTCCTACCCGATTCACCTCTGCCACATCGAGATCCGCTAAAAACGCACGGGTCATATCCCTCTCCAGCTTTATCCCAGGAATCGGCTCATCGACCGTGAACGCCCTCGTGTATTCCGCAGCGAATACAGAAGACTGCGTGTTTTCACGCTCCTCGTAAGCCCGGTCCATACCACGAATCATGTCCGCCTTCACCCGATCCAGCTCGCTTTGGCTAAATCCCGCCTCGCTTGCGCGAGCGACTTCCGCAGCAAGATAACGGAGCCCTTCCTCAACCCGCCCTTGAAACAAGCCAGCTGACATCGCATAGGCCCGCTTTTCCCGCCCCAGGCGAGTGGAGCCCACGCTGGCGTTGATGTAGGGAGGCGTCGCGTCGAGCGTGCGCTCCCCAAGACGTTGGTTCAAAAGAGAGAAATAGATGCGTTCGATCAAATGCTGCCGGTAGTCCAGCGCCGTCTGGTCGCTCGCAGGATCGAGCTTGAGGTAGACGACTGCCGACATGCCGGTGATCTCAGGATCGGACACGATCGAAAACAAGGTCTCCTCATGATCCGGAACGCTAGAGTTTACCCGTTCCGGAGCTCCCTCCGGATTCTCCAATCGGGAAAAACGAGTGATGATCTGACGCTCCACTTCTTCCGCGTCAAAATCCCCCACCGCGATCACGGACATCAGGTTCGGACGGTACCACTTCTTGTAAAAGTCCACGAATCGCTCCGCTGGAGCATTTTGAACGACAAACATCGACCCGATCGGCAGACGCATCGCGTACCGGGAATTGTAGTAAACCAGCGGATACTGCTGATCTCGGATCCGCTGAGACGCCCCCTGGCCCGAACGCCACTCTTCGACGATCACGCCCCTTTCCGCTTCGATCTCAAACGGGTCGAGCGAGATGTTTGACGCCCAGTCCTCCAAAATCAAAAACGCCTTGTCCACCACATCCGGGTCATCCCAAGGCACCTCCAATTTGTAGATCGTCTGGTCAAACGAAGTGCTCGCATTCAAATGCTGCCCAAACCGCATCCCGATGCTCTCCAGAAAATTCACCAGCTCCTGCTTGCGAAAATTCTTCGTCCCATTGAAGGCCATGTGCTCCAGAAAGTGGGCGATCCCGCGCTGGTCATCCTCTTCCTGCAAGGACCCCGCATTCACCACCAAACGCAACGACACTCGGTTCTCCGGACGCGAATTTTCCCGAATGTAGTAGCGGAGCCCGTTATCAAGCTCCCCCACTCGCACTTCCGGATCAACCGGCAACGGTCCCTCCAAATCGAAATCATCAGGAAGCTGAGCCCAAGCCCACACGGGCACGGCGAGAAACAAAAGCGAAAGGACAGGCGATTTTAGAAGCTGCATGTAGTTAGATAGTACAAGGAACAACCCTTGAGCTAGAAAATCGATTTAGCAATTCGTTCCTTAAACCTTCCCTTTCGGGCCGCCACGCCTAAAACCAGAGCCTTCATGTCCGAACAGCAGCCACAACTCGCCGTCACCGTCCTCTCCGGATTCCTCGGAGCAGGCAAAACCACCCTGCTCAACCACCTTCTCAAGAACGCCAATGGCGAGCGTATCGCAGTGATCGTCAACGATATCGGCGAGGTAAACATCGACGCCTCCCTCATCCAAGGCGAAGTGCGCACCCTCGACGAAGGCCCTCAAAGCGAGGTCGTCGAGCTCTCCGGCGGCTGCATCTGCTGCACCATCCAAGGCGATCTCGCCCTCGCCGTCATGGACTTGGCGAAAAAGCGAAATATCGATCACATCATCATCGAGGCCACCGGCGTCGCCGAGCCGACCCAGATCGTGCACACCTTCCTGACCCCAGGTCCCAACGGGAAATCGCTCGAAGAAGTCGTCCGTATCGACTCTTTGGTTACCGTCATCGATTCCGCCTTTTTCCTCCGCGAGTGGAAAGCCAATCAAGCGAAAGGCGCCTCGCGCGAACTGCTTCGCCAACAGGATGAACGCCCCGTCTTCGAGCTGATCATCGAACAAATCGAATGCGCGGACCTACTGGTCATCAACAAGATAGATCAAGTAACCCCCGAGGAGCGAAGCGAAATCCGAGTCGTCCTCGACGAACTTAACCGCCGAGCCACAAAGCACGAATGCCAGGACGGGCAGTTGTCCAACCAAGCCGTTCTGCACAACCACGCCTTCGATCTCGACGCCACCCTCTCCGGAGCCAGCTGGCTGGAAAGCCTCAACAAAGAAGACC
This sequence comes from Pelagicoccus mobilis, assembly GCF_016595505.1. GTDB lineage: Bacteria > Verrucomicrobiota > Verrucomicrobiia > Opitutales > Opitutaceae > Pelagicoccus > Pelagicoccus mobilis. The sequence continues at coordinate 29,992 of NZ_JAENIL010000022.1, forward strand.
AAGACGCGGGTCCAGCCGACCCCGTGCAAGAACCCGTCCAATTCCGTTCCGTCAGCCCGAACCCCAGCTCCCTCATCCAGCCCAGCATTTCAAAAGCGCTCGACCCTATCGCCAAGGCCAAGCAAGGGATCGTCACCCTCGTCTACCGAGCGCGCACTCCCTTCCAGGCCGACAAGTTCGCTCACATCATCAACAACTCGATCCCCGGCCTCCTGCGGGCCAAAGGCTACGCCTGGATCGAGGGAAACAACGAGCAAGTCGGCTTTCTCTCCATCGCCGGCTCGACAACCCGTTGCGACTTCATCGGCAGCTGGTGGATCACCGCCCTTGAAAAAGGCAACATCGACCGCTCCCAGATCCCCGCTGAAGTGGAACGCAAATGGGAATACCCCAACGGAGACCGCCGCCAGGAGCTCGTCTTCATCGGCTTCAACCTCGACCGCAAACGCCTCCAAGCCGAACTCGACGCCTGCCTCGTCGATGAATAGAGCACTTTTCTTTTAAACAGTCGCACTTCACTTCACGCATCTTAAAGTGGGAAGCGGCCTTGTGCCGCGATTCTCAGGGCCTAAACAAAAGAAAAATGCTCTAGTCCTCGAGCGAGGGTATTCCTCGTATCACATTCCCAAATACCGTCCGCTGTCCTCGAACGCAGAGCAAGGCACGCCGAGGGCATGCTTCAAACGCACATCCCGATCCCATGGATTGCGGGTACGCGAGATCGACCACATTTGCGAAAGGGTCAGACGGAGCGGATACAGCCACGGCGACACCATCGGCGTATTCGTCAGCGGATGGTCCGTTCCATAAAGCAGACGCCCTTTCAGCCGTTCGTCCCGCAACACCTTGGGCAGATAGCGTTTCCGATTGAATTGAGTAAGAGTGGATATGTCAGCCACCAGATTCGGGTACTTCGGCATCATCTCCAGCAAGCGTTCCACATTGCACTGCCCCTCGGAAACTCCCGCGCTCGCGACGTGGGCCGCGATCACCTTCACCCCCAGACTCAGCGGCAACTCAAGCCGCCGCGGGTCGCCAAGAGCATTGTCGGTCCGCGAAAACGAGTCCTCGTCTCCCGTATGCGTCAGCAAAGGCAAGTCCAGCTCCACCAGTTTCCGGTAGTAAGGAGCGAAGGACTCGTCACCCGGGTCGATTCCCTGGATATTCGGTAGCCACTTCACCAATACAGCCCCATTTTCCTTCGACCACTCCAGCTCCTCCAAGGCATCCAACCGAAACGGATGCACGCTCGCCCCAAACGCCAGGTTGCCCAAGCCACGCACCGACTCGCCCACAAACCGATTCGGAACGAACACCTCAAGAGCGGCTTCGTCCAAATCGCCCTTCCGATCGTAGGGCGCATCCATCGCCAGGATGACTGCTCGCTCCACATGGGTCGACTCCGCGATCGATTGGCTGATGCCTTTCATGATCGAGACGTCGCCCCCCTCTTCCAACTCCGATTTGCTGCTGCCAAAAATCTTGAGATACACCCCGAACCTCCAACTCGAGCGCAAGGCCTCCGAAATCCTCGCCCCGCTACCGCCAGCCCCAATCCCCGCCGTGTGGCAATGCATGTCCACCACCCCCTTGGGGAGCTCCTCATCCGGCGGGCAAATCGGCCCCTTGAATCGCAGCGCTCGAAGACCGAACCCCAAAACAAAAAAGACGAGCAAACAGAGGGGAAACAGCATTAAGCAATTCTCAGAAGTAGCAGCCCCAGTTCAAGCCACCAATACGACCCGAAAAACTTTAAACGATCACGCGGGAAATTGCTCGCGATCCGACCGCTTTTTCGCACTCAATTGCACCCTCTCCTAAGGGTAAGTGCCAACCGACAACGCCCTAGGATTCAAAATGCAAATCTCCAACGAATTCGGCAAAGGCAGGAAAACCTACGTCTCGACGACACCCCGCCCCGCCAATCCTGATCCAATCTCCTCTTCCAACCGATCCTGATGGGACCCTTCGCACGCGATTTGAGAGCGCTCGTCGCAATCGCTTGCTTGCTTCTCGGCAAGCTCGTCGCGCCCACGCATGCCCAGCCAGTCGAGCAAGCGACCATCGAAGCCGCCATCACCCTGCAAATCCTCAGCTTTACCGAATGGCCAGAGTCCGACGGTTCGACCGTCAGGAAAATCGGGATCTACGAGTCGGACGAACACTTTGAAGCCTTTCGCAAGCTCGCCCAAAACGAACGCTACCAAGGCAGATTCGCCATCGAAACGGTCGACTCCGAGCTCGAAGATTCAGACCTCTCCCAACTCGACGCCATTTTCTTTCCCCGCCCCCAATACACCGCGATCCCCCGCATCGTTCGAAAAACCGAAAACCAAGCGCTTGTCCTGATCGGAGCCTTCGACGGCTTCCTCGAACAAGGAGGCATGGTGAAGCTCGTCAAGAGCCAGAAGAAACTAGGATTCGAGATCCAGCTCGAAAACTCAAACCGCCGCGGCATCCAATACCGAGCCAAGCTGCTCCGCCTCGCGGCCAAGATCATCAAAGAATGAGCGAAACTACCCCACAAAGAAACGCTTTCGCGAAGATCTATAGCCAGCTCTCCATCCGCAAGAAGCTCGTCGTCCTCATCGCAGGCGTCGCCGGCTTCGTCACGGTGCTCGCCATGCTGCTCTCCTTCTTCATCGAGCTAAACCTCTTCAAAACCCGACTGCTCGAAGAATACCAAGCCACCGCCCGCATGACCGCCGGCAACCTCGACGCCGCCATCATCTTCAACGACCAACGCGACGCTAGCGACGTCCTCTCCGTTCTCTCCGTCCAATCTTATATCGAATCCGCCGGCGTCTATCTCGACGACGGAACCGTCTTCACCTCCTACACCAACGAAGAGTTAGAGCTGCCCCCCTCCATCCCTCCCCTCGACGTCGAAACCGGATTTAGCGACGGCAAAATCCTGATCAAAGAACCGATTTTCGACAGCGGCGTCCTCATCGCCCACCTCGTGCTCAAAGCAAGTCAAGGCGAGCTCAACGCCTTCAAGTTCGCCCACAGCACCCTCTTCGTCAGCCTGCTCGTCGGGGCCATCGCCACCGCCATACTCCTCGCCAAACGGCTCGGTTCACACGTATCCAGACCCGTTATCGAACTCGCTGAAACCGCTCGCCGCATCACCGAGTTTCAAGACGTATCCTCACGTCAAAAACGTATCAGCGAAGACGAGACAGGCCAGCTGGTCGACGCCTTCAACGAGATGCTCGAGCAAATCGAAAAACGCTCGATCGCCCTCGTCCAAGCCAAAGAGACCGCCGAAGCCTCCAACCGAGCAAAAGACGATTTCCTCTCCGTCATCAGCCACGAGCTACGCACCCCGCTCAATCCAATTATCGGATACGTCGAGATTCTGTTGCGCAACGCGTCATCCGAAAACGACCGCAAACAGCTCTCCCTCGTCAAGCAATACGCCGAACACCTGCAGAATCTCATCGATCGCGTCATCGACTTCAGTCGCTTCGAAAGAGGCTCCATCCTCGTCAATAGCGAACCCGTCAACTACAAGCGACTCTGCCAAAACGTCCTGAGCCTACTCGACCAGCAGGCTCAGACCAAAGGGCTCCAACTCCTCTGCCACCACCAGCATTCCCCACAAGAACTCGTAGAGACAAACACCCTAAGGACCGACCGGATCAAGCTACAGCAAATCGTACTAAACCTCGTCTCAAACGCGCTCAAGTTCACCGAATCAGGCTCCATCACACTAACCACCATCCTCTCGAAAGAAGAGGGCGCACCTCATAAACTACGTATCGAAGTAGAGGATACCGGAATTGGAATCGCCCCCGGCGACCGCGACACCGTCTTTAAGCCATTCTCCCAAATCGACTCCAGCCTCACCCGCCAATACAGCGGCATGGGCCTCGGCCTCGCCATCACCCAGCGAATCGTGCAAGTGCTCGGCGGAACAATCGACTTCGAAAGCGAAACCGACAAAGGCACCACCTTCTGGCTCGAAATCCCGGTCTCCCCCACCGACGAGATCGATCCCGATCCAAGCATCGCCCCAAGCGTCCCCGAACCAGATCCAGAACAGGAAGCCAAGATTCTCCTCGTCGACGATCAGCTCGTAAACCTCGAGCTCGGCGAGTCCCTGCTCACCAGCTGCGGCCACCAAGTCGTCTGCGCCCGCAGCGGAGCCGATGCCATCAAGTACGTGCAAAGCGAAAGCTTCGACCTCATCATCCTGGACATAAAAATGCCCCGGATGAATGGATACGAAACCGCCAAGGAAATCAGAAAGCTCGAGAGCGACTCCGAACGCACACCAATCATCGCCCTCACCGCTCATGTCACCACCCGAGGCAACGAACAATGCCTAGAGGCCGGCATGGACGACCTGCTCTCCAAACCGTTCAACACCGAACGGCTAAACCAGATCACAAACAAGTGGCTCAACCGAAGCCAAACGAATTAACAGAGTCTGCTAGAAGCGCAGCCCCGCGGAGACATCGATTCGGCGACCATGCCCGATCGTGCCCCGATCCAAGAGAAGACCATTGATAGGATTATTTGGATAGCGTACTTCAGAATCGAATACGTTCCTTACGTGTAAGTTCAGGAATACACTCTTCCAGACCTTGTCCAAACGGGCATTCAGATCGACCAGAAAATAGTCGTCCGAGGTATCCCCGAAATAGCCGCCCGCCACCAGAGGAGACCCTAGCGTATCCAGATTATAGAACGGCCTCATTTCGTCCACATACTGTCCAAGGGCAGAAGCGGAGAAATTACCTTCGCGATACGAGAGCTTAGCATGGGCTACAATTTCCGGAGAATAAGACAGCGTTTCATCAGGCGTCGCATCGCTTTCCGAATCCTGCCAGGTCACGCCAAACTCACCTCGCACCCGTTCCGAAAACTCCTGACGCGCCAATAGTTCGATCCCGATCGAATCCGCCTCGCCCCCAAAGATCCGGTCCATGTCGACCAGACCGGAAGGAGTGACATCCAGCGTTTCGATGAGCAGATCGCTCAGCGAGTTGTAGAACAACGACACGCTCACCAAGCTCGCTTCACTCGCCCAGCTGTAATTGACCTCCGCAGTTCGAATCTTCTCGTTGCTGAAATTCCGAGCGTTGAAGGCGGGGATCTTTGTCGCATCCCCAACCATGAACTTTAAAACATCGGAATCATTGGGCTGATAAATCAAAGAGGCGCGCGGGGTCCCGTTTTGGAAACCGCCGTTTGGACCGCTCGGAAGAGGCGTCCCGTCAATCGGCTCGTCAACAAACACAAAGCGATCAAACGAGCCCATCTCCTCAAGACGATAGCCCGCCACAAGCTTCCACGCGTCCGACAGATCGTAGTTCAGCTGCCCAAAGAAGGAGTGCATGTCTCGATCATCGATCACCACCGACTCATTGATCAATCCCACCGCCGGCACATCCGTGTACTCCAAAAAGTTCTGCATACGCTGGTAGTTCACTCCCAGCAAAAACCTCAGCTTCTCACCCGAATCGTAGGTCAGCAGGGACTCCAGCTCCCAGTTATCAAAATCCCTCGAGTTCAAACCATAGAACCCCGGGAACAACGCATCGAAGTATTCCTCATGGTAATACGAAAAGTACGTCAGCTTCGTATCCCAACTGTAGTCGCCCAGAGGCACATCGGCCCCCACCATGATTCGCTCCAGCTCCGAGTCCCGCAAATTCCCCTCATCCACCGCAGGAAATCCGGAGAACGATTCGATCTCCGACTTGTTCAGCGTGTAATCGAGATAGAACTGCTTCCAAGCCGCGGACACTTGGAAGAAAGCACGCTCCTTCTCCAAACGCCCGTCAAGCGAGCTGTTATCCGCACTCACCCCAAAATTCGGCAACAACATCGAACGGACAGGCCCTACCATGTCCAACAGGTCATAGTCATAGCTATCCGTTTCCGTATATCCGAAATTCATGATAACATGATAGTCGTCACCAAATTCCGAATACCTTCCAGACACACGAGTCGTATCGTTGCTCCCGTGCGAGACGCTTAGCTGATCATCACTGTAGGAGCCGTCGGTAATAATGTTGATCGCTCCAAAAAACGCCCCGTTTCCATAAACGACACTGTTTGGCCCCTTCGAAACCTCGATGCGGTCGATGGCCTCCACCGGGACATTGATCCCCTCCATCGGAGTCGTGAACAGATCCGGCCTCATCTGCGGCACACCATTCACCAAAATAGCCAGCCCACTGTTTTGATCCCGGCTGTTCCAATAACCTCGAACCCCAAAGTTGCCGCCAACACCGGTGTAGTTGTCGATGTTGTAGAATCCCGGGACATTCGTCAGCACCTCAGTCAAATCTTGGTAGCCAAAAGTCTCGATGTCGTCCCGCGTCACCAGATAAATGCTGGCCGGCGTATCGCGAATCGCCTCCGGCACCTTGCCAGGAGTCGTCACCTCCACTTCCATTAACTGGTCCAAAGACAACGAGGCGATATCCATTTCAGAACCGAACAAAGAAAACGGACAACAAATGATAGCGGCAGACTTCAAACTGCCCAAAAACAGGTTACGAATCGACTCAATCATGGCACTAACGAGGATGCACTAAGGGAGCTTAGCGCTACCAAATCAGGACCCAAGCGTGCCCGATGACAAGAACCCACTGTCCCCCTGTAGACGATCCCTAAGTAGCTTGCCCAGTCCCGCGCCCCCCCTCAAACGCTTCCAGACTCGACACTTTCAAGCCAAGCCCTTAGCAAAGAAACGCTTACCTAGTTCCAACTCAAACCACCAACTCGTATGCTACCGATCGTCCTCGTTCACGGATACTCCTCCGAAGGAGCCTCCAACACTGTCGAAGAAATCTACGGGACCCTCGGTTCCGACCTGCAAGCCAAACTCGGCGCCCAAGTTCTCGACCTCAACCTCAGCCGCTGGATCTCGCTCAGCGACGGCATCGCCCTCGACGATGTCAGCTTCGCCATGGAGCGAGCCCTCAAAGCCCACGGCGACCTCCTCGCCAACGGCTTCCACGTCGTAATCCACAGCACCGGCGCCCTCGTAGTGCGAAATTGGATCAAGCTCTACAGCCCCCGCCCCTGCCCCATCCAAAACCTCGTCCACCTCGCCGGAGCCAATTTCGGCAGCGGCCTCGCCCACATCGGACGCGGCCAAATGGCACGCTGGGCACGCTTCTTCAAAGGCACCGGACGCGGCGTCAAAATCCTCAACGAACTCGAGTTCGGAGCCAGCAAAACCATCGACCTGCACTCCCACTTCACCGAAGCCGGGAACGACATGTACCACGACTACCAAGTCCAGGAATTCTGCCTGATCGGCTCACAAACCCTCTCCGCCATGAGGCACCTGCCCATCCGCTACGTTAAAGAAGATTCCTCCGACAACACCGTGCGCACCTCCGCCGGCAACTTGAATTTCAACCTCCTCCGCGTCGCCCCCACCGACGCCGCCTTCGAGCTCAGTGTCGACGCCCTCCAAACGCTCATAAAGCGACGCCACGAGGAGGAAATCATCGACACCTCCGAAATCTACCAGTTCGACCTCAGCGACGTCGCCTCCGAACGCCAGCCCGTCCCCTTCGCCATCGCCTACGAAACCGCCCACTTCGGTGACAAGATCGGCATCGTGACAGGCTCCAAGAACCGCAGCCAAGTTGTCCCCCTCATCGCGAAGGCCCTCACCACCCCCTACGACACCTCTAAGTACGCAGCCACCGCAGCCACCTTCGAGTCCGCCCGACAAAAGACCTTCCAACGCGCCGCCCGCCTCCGCTCCAGCGCCCTCGAGTGGAACAAGCAGAGCCAATACGAGGGACACGCCCAGCTCATCTTCCGCCTACGCGACCAATTTGGCGCCGCCGTCGAAGACTTCGACATCACCATCCGCTCCACTCCCCCGCGTACGTCCAAAAACAAGCTGGAGCACATGATCGAGGACAAGCACCTCAACAAGAAGGACAAAGGCACCATCACCTTCTACCTCCGTACCCAAAGCTTCAACAAACGAAGTAAAAAGTGGGTCGAACTGCTCGACAACGTGCCCACCGTGCACCTCGAAATAACCGCCCACGAAGACCACTCCCCAGAGATCGCCTTCGCTCCCCTTTCCATCAAACTCACCCCCACCCAGATCCGAGCCCTCATCCAAAGCTTCCGCACCACCATCGTCGACATCACCCTGCTTCGACTCCCAAGCGGGAAAGTATTTGAGCTCTCATAAGCAAAAAGAGTACGTATTTTCCGCAGGTTTGTAGATTCTTGCTGGTAAAAAAATGTTAAAGGAACCATAGTCCGAACCATCCGACACTCATGGTTCGGGCTGCGGCAACGCACCTGCTCACACGACAGAGCCGCCAGCCCCTCGCATTCGCCACCTCCAGCTAACACCAACCTAGCCTCCCGTGAAGACCTGCCAATCTACACTCAACCGCTACCTCTTCGTCAGCCTACTCACTCTCCTCACAACCTTCGCCTTCCTCAACGTAGAAGCCCTGCAACCGCTCCGGATAGCCCTCAGCTCCACGCTCGGACTCCCGACAGAGCTCCTCTGGCTATTGGCGAGCGTCGTGAACGCAGTCGTACTGATCGTCCTCTTCAAGCAGCTCCACCTTCAGCTCACCAAGCCCATCAAGCACATCGCGGATCAATGCCTCGAAGGCCAAGTCACCGATCTGCCCGGAAGCAACCCACTGCGCGAAACCCGCATCATCCGCGAATTCATCCGCAAAACCCAGGACCGAGCGGAACACCGTAGAGAGCAAATCAGCTCGATCGAAGCCGAGCTCGCCGAACTTCGCAAAGAGCGAGCCCGCTCGGGACGGAAACTGGAAGAACTAGAAGACCTCGTCGCCGCCTACGCCCGGATCCGCTCCGAGCTCACTTACGACAACACCAATCTCCGCCGAGAGCTCAAAGATCTCGGAGCGAAACTCTCAGATCCACAGCCACAGCCGGTTCAGCAAAACCGCATCCAGCGCTTTCCCTTCGCGAACCGTAGCTGAAAACGGTCTTCGAGGAACAATCCTCCTCGAATCGCAGTCTCGTTAAAACCTTCCGGGTCCCCCGATTCACCTTTACCCTAGCTGGCAAAACCTGCCAGTTTCCAGCTAGGCAAAAACCGACTGCTCCCCGACCGTGAAAGATTCGAAGACTATCCTAAATCGCCACCTCTGGCTCAGCCTCTCCCTGCAGGTTCTGATCATCATCCTGATCGCCCTGCCTCCCCTGGAGCCCTACCGAACCAAGATCTCGGAAGTCACCAACCTGCCAAGCAGCGCCTTCTGGATCCCCCTCCTCGCCCTGCTGCTCGGAGCCAACATCCTCCTCTTCAGACACCTAAGCAGCCACTTGGTCCTCCCATTCCAAGACCTCTTCAAGCAAACGAAACTAGGCAGCTCCTCCATCGCCTTCAAAAAGAAGAGCATGAACACCGAGGAGGACCACCTGAAGCACTTCATCGAGTCCCAAACCCTCCGCTCCTCCGAACTCGAGCAGGAAGTTGCCCGCATGGAGTCGGAGGTCGATCGCATCAACGAGCTTGCCAAAATCTCGCCCGAAGAAATCGACTCCCTCCAAACCAAACTCAGAGCCGCCGCCATCGAAAAAGACGAGTTCGCCACCAAGCTAGTGGCCGAACAAACCAACGCCGCTAAGCTCGAAAAGGAAATCCTCTCCCTGCGCCGAGATCTCAAACGCACCAACCGCGAACTGGAATCCCTGCAAAACGAGGAATCCAGCCGCTCCTTCGAAGCGCAAGTCCCCGCCGCTTCCCCACTTTCCTCCATTCTCGTCGAAAAGCTCAAAACCCCGCTCAGCCTGATCAACAACCTCGCTTGGCGCCTCGCCAAATCCTGGGCCGACACCCCGCCCGCCAAAATCCGAGAAGGCCTGCAAGAAATCACCCGCCACTCGGAAGAGCAACTCGAGCTGCTCAAGCGCTACGAAAGCGAGACACGAGGCTCCGAAGAAAGAGACGCTCTCTAGCGCTTGCCAAAAAAGCCCACCGCCCTACCGTGCGTCGCTCACCTATGAGCGACACCACTTTCACCACCCTCCTCACCCACCCTGGCTCCGCCCACAAGGACGATCTGCTCGCTTGCTGCCTGCTACTCGCCCTACATCCCGTCGCCATCGAGCGACGCGAGCCCACCGAGGAAGATCTCGCCAACCCCCAAGTCGCCGTCATCGACGTAGGCGACCGACACGAACCAGAGCTCGGCAACTTCGATCATCACCAGTTCCCTCGCGACACCCCGCCCACCTGCGCCCTTTCCCTCGTCCTCAAACACCTCGGACTCTACCAAGACGCCAAAGCCTTCTGCGAATGGCTCGAACCCGCCGAATGGTTCGATTGCCGCGGCCCCAACCACACCGCCAAATGGCTCGGCGTCGAACGCGACATTATCGGCAAGCTCAACTCCCCCATCGACGTAAGCCTGCTCTGCCGGTTCGCCGCAGGCTCGCTCCATCAACCCGGCGAGCCCATTTGGGAGATGATGAGACTCGTCGGCCAAGACCTGATCGATTACCTCACCACCACCCGCGCCCGCATCGATTTCGTAGCCGAGCACAGCCAGCTCTGGGAAATCGGAGAACACGCCTTCCTCTTCCTCCCTCGAATCGAGACAAACCTCGACGACCCCTCCGCCGGCATCGGGCACTACCTCCGCGAGAAAGGCATCGACGAGCAAGTCGCCGGCACCATCTACCCGGATCGCCGCAACACCGGATACGGGCTCTCCCGCTACAACGACCACCCGGAAATCGACTTCACCCAGATCGAAAACGAGCCAGACGTGCATTTCGCCCACAAAAGTGGCTTCGTAGCCAAGAGCACCGCTACCGATCAAGATCGACTTAAGCAGCTCGCTGCCAAGGGCATAAAGAGCTAGCCCAAAGCCGCTTCAAAAGAAATTCGGAAAAAAGCGAAATAATACTGAACATTTTCTTCGCTCACTCGTCTTTCTTTGCATGACGACGCTTAGCGACGTCACCCAATTGGGGTAACAAAGAAAATGATGGCGGATCGCTTAGGGGTAGGTGATCCGCCTTTTCTTTGCCCAAACAGCTCACTCCCGCATCAAAATGGCCAATCGCGGACGTAAGGTTGGAGCAGTGGCCAGCAGCAGGACCACCGCAAACGCCACCAACAGACAGAGCGTCAACACAGCCGCAGTGGCAACCGGCAGCTGAATATCGAAAAGCTTAGCCCGAAACACCCGCTCACACGCAAAGAACCCCAACACTCCAAGCCCAAAGCCAACCAACGCGATCTTCAACCCCCGCAAAGTCTCCATTCTAAAAAGACCTCGAGCATCCAATCCCAAAGCATTGCGGATCGCGAACTCTCGCTCCCTCAAAGCAACGATATAACTCTGGTATCCAAAAAGCCCGCACAAGGACAAAACGAGACCGATTAAGCTCAACGACAGCAAAATCATAAACCCAAGCCTAGGCGAAGCGAGGGCTTCCTCCCAGATCGAGTCAATTGTCTCGACTCCCACCACGATCAGATCCGGATCTACCTGTTTGATCTTTTCGACAATAAGTTCGGCATGCCCCGCCAACAGGGATCTATCCTCCAGCAAGACATGCAACTGAAGCCTATCCTGATAAGCGGGGATGTAGATGTTTGGCACAACACGCCCATCCACCGAAACCGGCTGATCCTCTACGATTGCAATCACCTCGCCATACCCCACGCCATCCCAAGGAGCGACGCGTCGCCCGAGTGCCTGCTCTCCCGGGAACTCTCGTTCCGCATAAGCCCGATTTATGATGTAGTTAAGCGGTGGATATCGAGTGGCGTCATCTGGCACAAAGTCCCGCCCTTCCAGAACTTCAAGCCCAAGAGTCTCAAAGTATCCCGGAACCACTGAACAAAACGAGATCCAATCAGGTTCACTCTCAAGCGGTCGTCCCTCAACGAGCGCTCGCGTCCAGCCACCAGATTTCAAAGGCAACACCGAAGAGGCCGACACAGACTCGATTCCTCCGAGTTCTCTAAGCCCTCCCTCGATCTGCCCTAAGCGCCGCTGCACATCAAAGTAGTTCGCCGCTTGCACTCCGCTCAAAGCGATATCCACGTGCAGCAAGCGATCCTCGTTCGGCCCGGACACCACGCTCCCTTGCCTGCTCATCGACTTCAGGAACGCTCCACATCCCAGAATACAGATCGTTACCAAAGCGACTTGAAAAACCACCCCCGACAGGGACAGCCAATTCTTCATCGAAAAGCGCGAACCAGCCGCTCGGTCTCGAGACAATAGATTGTCACCACGAAACCAATACATCAGAAATGGGAATCCCGTGTGCAACAAAACGAGAAACGCAACCATTCCACCTAGTAACGCGAGTGGGACCGGGTCAACCAACCGCTCCAAGGAAATCGCTCCATAGCTCGCCCCCCACATCCCATTATAGAGTTGAACGATCGCGATCGAACATCCTGCAACACCAACCAAGGCGATCGCTACAGTGGCCGCGAAGCCCTTCAAAAACCGCACCAGCACATGCTTCGGACGAGCTCCAAGCGCTGCCATCACTTTCAAGTCAGCAGAAATCGCGACGCTTCGAGTTACCAGCATCAAAACCTGATTAACCGTTCCTAAAACGAACAGAAATCCAGTCACCACGAACAAGGCCACAAACAAGCGATACATGTTCGGGCGAAGCTTGATGCGAAATTCGGTTTCGCTCAGCACATCCGCCGTATACGAAAAGCCCAAACGTTGTTCGATATCCGAAAGTGCCGCGTCAAGTTGCAGCTCCGCCACCGCTCTGCGGTCCGGGTTGAGCCGAGCCAAAATCTGATACTCCTGATAATCCTCCACCTCGTATTGCCAGGCCATGGGATTCTGTTTTAGCGGCGCCCAAATCTCCACCTCCTCCATCGAATCAAGATGGGGAAAAGCGTTTTCCACGACGCCCACAATCTCAAAGGCCTGCCCCTTGATGAATAGCTGCACACCGCTCTGAAATCCCGAACCTTTGCCAAGCGATTCCCACAAAGTCGCGTTCACTACCGCCACTTTGTTCGCCCCCGCATCATCATCCTCCAACCGCAAGAAACGTCCCGCCCTAAGGTCGACGCGACCAATCACCTCGGTAAAGCTTCCGCTCGTCCAGCTCACATCCGTCCATAAAGGCTGATTGTTGGAATAGGCCGCGATTCCCCGCTCGATCATATTCGCGCTCAGCGAATCGTAAGCATCGGTAGACTCAACCACATCCCTGTAATCCGCATATGCCAGGTTACCCCAAGTTCCCAGCGAGCTCGCCACCCGGTGCAAAGTCGCCGGTTCCTCCACCTTCAAATCGCCATAGAAGAATCGATGCAAAAAGGCGACCATCACCAAATTGCAAGTGAGCGTGGAAACGATCAGCAGAAAGATAATCGTGCGATACAGAAAACGGTTTTTCATCTAGTTGCTCAGTCGGGGACCTTAGCAACTAAAAGAAAGTGCGGCCCCAATCAAGCGAAGCTCTCCACGGATGTAACTCTTCCGTACTAGTAATAGAACTACAAGAGCTCAGCATACTAAAAAGCCCGCTCTTTCCGAACGGGCCTCTACTAAAATCTAAACGAGAGCTGGAGCAGTCTTTCCTTCCGGAACGGTCAAGATCTCGGGGCCATCCACGCCCACCAGAACCGTGTGCTCGAAGTGAGCGCTTGGGCTGCCATCCGCGCTAAGCGCCGTCCAACCATCGTCGCCCATCGCGATCTTGTAGCTTCCCATGTTCACCATGGGCTCGATGCAGAGAACCATGCCCTTCTTCAGGCGTTGATAGTCGCCCGGGCGACCGAAATTCGGAATCTGCGGCTCTTCGTGAAGGCTCTTGCCCACACCGTGCCCCACGAAGTCGCGGATCACACCAAAACCAGCTCGCTCTACCTTCTTTTGCACCGCGCTGGAAATCTTACCGACCTTGTTACCCGCTACCGCATTCCTGATGCCATCGTACATCGACTCTTCGGTCACATCGAGCAAACGCTGCAACTGAGAATCGACACGACCCACCGGAATCGTACGGCAGTTGTCGCCGATATAGCCATTGTAGCGGGTGCAAACATCCACGCTGATGATGTCACCTTCCTGAAGCACTCGCTCGAGGGTTCCAATGCCGTGGACCACCTCGTCATTCACGGAAAGGCATGTCCAAGAGGGAAATACGCGCGAACCGACTTGGTACTTGTAGCAAGCGCTCTCGCACCCGATCTCTTCCATAAATCGGCGACCGGCCTGGTCGAGATCGTACGTGTTCATGCCCGGCACGACCAAGGCACACATGCGGTCCAACACAGTGGCTGCGGCCTGTGCTGCTTCTTTGATTGCGGTGTATTGCTCTTCGTTTCGTACGATCATGGGCTTCGATTTAGTCCGTTGTTCTCCAATAGATAATCGGTTTCAAGCGCAAAACCTAAGACCAGGGCTTGATCTCTAACTTTCCAGTTTAAGCTCCTCGCTCGCTTGTTCCACCGTCTCCGCTGGCAAAGCCTTCTTCGCCTTGGCCCCGAGATCCTTCAAACTCTGCACTTGATTCACCAGATTGCCACGCCCCGTCGTGAGCTTGTTCATCGCCGAATCGTAGGCCGCCTGACTCCGGTTGATCTGGTCGCCGATCTTCTTCATGTCCTCGAAGAACCCAACGAACTTGTCATAGAGAGCACCGCTGCGTTGAGCAATATCGATCGCATTCCGTGTTTGCTTCTCCTGTCTCCAAATATTGGCGACAGTTCGCAAGGTCGCTAAGAGAGTTGACGGAGTGACAATCACCACATTCTGACGAAACGCGTAATCGAAAATAGTATCATCCGCCTGGATCGCCATCACAAAGGCGGGCTCAACAGGGACAAACATTAGCGTGAAATCAGGCGACTGGATTTCATAAAGAGCATCGTAACGTTTCTTGCTCAGCTCAGCCACATGGTTCTTCACGCTCTGGATATGCTCCTTGAGAGCGGTTTCGCGTCGCGATTCATCCTCCTCATTCACACAACGCTCATAAGCCACCAAACTTACCTTCGCATCGATCACCAAATGCTTCCCTTCGGGAAGGTTGATCAACACGTCCGGCTGCTGACGCTTACCATCTTCTGAAGTAAAACTCGCTTGAGTCCGGTACTCACGCCCTTCCTCCAGTCCTGATTTTTCCAATACAGTTTCGAGAACGAGCTCGCCCCAATTGCCCTGAGTCTTGGTCTGCCCTTTCAGAGCCGTCGTCAGATTCTGGGCTTCGGTGCTCATCTTTTGATTGAGTTCACCAAGCGTCTTCAGCTGAGCCACCAACTCCGCACGATCTTTCACGCTCTGATCGTGCGTACGGTCCACTCGAGCACGGAAATCCGTGATCTTTTCCGCCAACGGTGAAAGCAATTTATCCAAGCTCTCCTTGTTCCGAACCGTAAACTTCTCGGAGTTCCTATCCAGAACACGAGTCGCCAACGATTCAAATTCAGCGGTCAACTTCTTCTGCAGCTCCGCCATCTCCTTCTTCTGATCCTCAATTCGAGTCTCCATCGAGTGGATACGCTCCTCGGATCCGGCAAGTTTGCGATTAAGACCGGTGTTCTCTTCACGCAACTCAGCAAGCTCGCTTTTGCTAGAACTCAAGGCTTCGTCATTTGAGCGACAACGCTCTTCGAGCTTCACATTTTCTTGAGCCGCCTCGGCGAGCTTTTCTTCGAGCTCCGCTCGTTCCTCTTCTGGCAAGCCCTTCGGAGTCCGCAAACGAAACGCCTGGATAAACCAAGCCGCGGCGAATCCCGCGACCAACGCAACTAACCACGCCCACTCGTTCACTCAGCAACCTCCACGCTAATCTTACGAGCAGCTTCGAAACCGAGCTGACGATTTTCGCCACTGCCAAACTCAAGCGAAATAACACCCGCTTGAGCATCCGCGCTGACCACAGTCAAATCCTGTCCTGGGGTAAGGCCATTACTCTCAAGATACTTAAGGAAGGTGTCCTCTTGGTTTTCGATCCGCCCGATCCGCACCTTTTGCCCGATCGAGCAATCCACCAACAATACAAGGTCACGTTCCGCGATCGCTCCCGACGCGTCAGGAATCGGATCGCCATGCGGATCCAGCTCGGGGCGCCCGAGCAAAATATCGATCCGCTCCAGCACTCGATCGGAAATCACGTGTTCCAGAGCCTCCGCCTCATCATGGATCTCATGCCAATCCATCCCGAGCACCTTAACCAAAAATAGCTCCACCATGCGGTGACGGCGCAGCACCAGCAAGGCGAGCTCCTTCCCTTGAGCCGTCAGCTGGACTCCGACGCGAGGCGTGTAACTGACCAGACCTGTCTTCGCGAGGGACTTCACCATCGTCGTCGCGGTACCTGGCGTTACATCCAACGAGGTGGCCAAATCCCCCATCGATACATTCGCCTCTTCTCCCCCGCCTTGCTCAAACTGGAGCGTATAGATTTTCTTGATGTAGTTCTCTACCGTGCTGGTTGCCATGTGCCTCGTGTTTCGAGCTGATTTTATCCAATGGGTGACCGAACAGGCTGGGGATTGAAAGCCTTTTGTCTCCACGGACTTTGAGAATTCAAATTCGTAAAACACATGTTAATCCAGACCGAGTGAAGCACTTATACTCGTAGAGCGATTCACTCATAGCAGGCTTTGCCGATGAACAGGACTTAGCGTAGTAATGAGCAGCCAATTCAAAGTCCACATTGTCGAAGACGACAAAACCACCCGCCGCCTCCTCGAAAACGTAACCAGCATGCTGGGCTACGACGTTCGCTCCTACGAGGACGGACAGCAGGCATGGGACGCCTTCGAGATCGAGCGCCCGCAAATCGTGATCAGCGACTGGATGCTGCCGGAGATGGATGGACTCGAGCTGTGCCGCAAACTGCGCGAGAGCATGAAGGACAGCTACACCTACTTCGTGCTCGTCACCGCCCAAAAACGCTCACGCCCCAATCTCGAACGAGCCATCGATGCCGGCGTAGACGACTTCCTCAAGAAGCCGATCGGATCCGACGAGATCTGGAACCGCCTTCGCGTAGCCGAGCGTATCCTCAATTTCAACAAGCAGGTCCAACGCCTCGAGAGCTTGATCCCCATCTGTTGCTACTGCAAAAAGGTCCGCAACGACGGCGACCTCTGGGAGCAAATCGAGCAGTACGTCAACGAGCGTACAGGAGCCGACTTCACTCACTCCATTTGCCCAAGCTGCATGGATACACACGTGCGACCGCAGATGGCTGCCTACAAGCAGTCCCTCAAGGACAAGGCCGCGGCCACAGAGTAAGGACTCAACTACTTCTTCAGCCAGACGATGGTCGCTCCCCAGCCGCCACTCGTTTGATCCCCCAACTCGAACTGCTCCACCAGTTCGCTTTTGCGTAGCTGCCCGTGCACCAGTTCGCGCAAAGCGCCCGTCCCCTTTCCGTGGATCACCCGCACTCGGTAAATGCCCTTCTCACGACACAATTCAAAGTAGTCGGGCAACAGCTCCTTTACCTCCTTCGGGCGGAACGTGTGCAGGTCTAACTCGTCCGAAATCGGAAACTCTACCGGTTCATCTTCCATTAATTGGTAAAACAACGCCTTTAGGCGGCCAAATCGACTAAAACCGCTAGCTTCCAAGTCGAATATTAACAGGGTACACGCAACGACTTAGACGCGTTAACCCACGACCAAGATGATCCATCTCACTCGCAGGCAACTACAATTCGCAAGCAGCAGCATCCTCGCTATCGCCGCTCCCTTCTTGCACGCCGAAGAGACGTCTGAAAACGAGATCATTCCGCCGACCGCGATTTACAAGGTCGACCCCAGCCACCCCGACGAGCTCTATTCCCGCGGTGTGGAAGGCGAAGCCATAATCATCGCCTCGATCGACAGGACCGGCACCGTCATCGAGCCGATCGTCGACCGCGCCTCGCACGAAGAGTTCGGACTATCCGCCATGATCGCCGCCTCAGAGTGGATCTTCGAGCCCGCCACAAAAAACGGCGTGCCCATCCCCATCAGCGTCAAGATCCCCTTCAATTTCGAGATCGCATTCGAGCACAAGCTAAACGTCGAAATGGGCCGCGAGGTTTTTCAGGAACTCGACGTGCCCGTGATCCCCTCCTTCGAGCTAGACAAAGCTCCGGAAGCTCGACACATCCCCCTCTTCGACGAGTTCTACCCGGAAGAACTGGAAAACACCGGCAAGACCTCCGCCGTCAGCCTCGAGTTCATCATCAACCCGGAAGGCAACGTCATCAACCCCCGCATCGTCTCCATCTCCACTCCCGGATTCGAAGAAGCCGCCATGCGGGCCATCAGCCACATCAGATACAAGCCAGTGCGCTTCGAGGGACAGCCATCCTACGTTTCCATGATGATGCCCCTGCAGTTCTCCCCCTAGGAGCTTACCCCTTCCGCACAGGAGGGCAACGCTTGCTCCGTCGTTGCCCCAGTACCCTCAACAAAGAAAAGCCGCTGCCCCGAAACATCGAGACAACGGCAAGTGCTGGAACGAGAGCCTGTGGCCTAAAAGGCGAAATTGAAACGCATCGTAATCGGCATGTACTCGAGATCTCCCTCGTCGTTCAAGGCCCCCAGACCGAGTACGTCTAACACGCTGTCATCGTCGTCCATCGACTCCTGCCCGTAGTAGCCAGTCTCGAAGCTCAGCGTAGACGACTCCGTCATCTGGTAGGCCAGCCCGACACC
Organism: Pelagicoccus mobilis; assembly: GCF_016595505.1. GTDB lineage: Bacteria > Verrucomicrobiota > Verrucomicrobiia > Opitutales > Opitutaceae > Pelagicoccus > Pelagicoccus mobilis. The sequence goes on from NZ_JAENIL010000022.1 coordinate 48,647, forward strand.
CACGCCGTAGCTGAAAACCGTCCCGCCATCGTAGAACGGGGCATCCGTCAACGCGTCCTGGTAAGGCGGCACGAAGGTTACGTCCGGCACCGAAAACGACGCTCTGATCGAGTCGATATCCTTAAATCCAACCTGGGCCGAAACAAACGGCTGCCAGTTCCCCTCGTTGACGAAGTGGTAACGGATCCCTCCGTACAGCCCCAAGTCTTCGTAGTCGCTGAAATGCCCGTTGAGCGGCAAGCTGTCCGCCACCGTGCCCACCTGCAGCATGCCGTCGTCCGCCTGCATCGTGCTCAGCCCAACAAACCAAGAGGTTGTCGAACTCGCATGGTAGGTCGCCTCAAGTCCAAGTTCCCAGAAATCCCCGTAGACATCGTTGAAGCTCTTAGCGTCCACTTCCACCGGAAGGCTGCCCGGATCGAGATCCAATAGAACCGAGCCGTCAAAGCTCGCTCCACGATGCACGTCTCCCCCTACTGGTTCGACGTAAGATCCCTTGATAGCGAAGGTCCATTTCTCAGCTTGCGCGGAGGACGCCGCGAGAGCAGCAGCGGTAAGTGTCAAAGCAACGGTCTTAATTGAATTCATTTTGAATAGCGTAGTTAAGGTTTGTTCAGTTTTTGCATCATCAACGAACCATCTAACAGCTCGCTGAACTAACCCCGAGTACGCCGCCTAAAACCGAGCGAATGCGCCCCAAACTTCGATTTTTGTAAAACACGCCCCCTGAGACACCTTTGAACAGCTCTTGAACCAAATTATCGCGTCCCTCACGCTCCCCCATGGCAACGCTCTAACAATAGACTCAACTTGCGAATCTAACGTTAGACCATAGCGTTTCAATCCTACCCCAAGAACGCTTATGGACAAACGCATCACCCTCGCGGACATAGCCAAGAAAGCTGGCTATCACCCCACCACCATCTCCATGGCCTTGCGCAACCACCCGCGCCTGCCAGCCTCCACCACCGAAAAAATCAAGGCCCTCGCCGAAGAGATGGGCTACCGCCCCGACCCTGCCTTGGGAGCTCTGGTCGCCTACCGACGCAATACCTCGCCCAAGCAGCAAGCCGCACCGCTCGCCTACCTGACGAACTGGCACAACGAGTTCGGCTGGAAGAACAGCACCCCGCATCGCAATTTCTACGAAGGCGCCCTGTCACGAGCAAAGCAGCTCGGCTACAAGATCGACCACTTCTGGTTGGGCGAACCAGGCCTATCGCACGAGAGGATCAACGACATCCTTCAGGCCCGCGGCATTCGCGGACTCATCATTGCCTCCCACCAGATCGGGGTAGACCGCGAGCCACGCATCCAGTGGGATCAGTTTAGCTCCGTAAAGATCGACTTCTTCCCCACCAGTCTACACGTCCATACCATCTCCAACGACCAGCGCGCCATCATCCAGCTTGCATTCCGCAAAGCGCTAGACGCTGGATACAAGCGCATCGGTTTCGTCATACCGCGTTGGTGGGACACCTACGTCAACTACGCTTGGTCAGCAGGATTCCTTGCCAGCCAACTCCTCGTTCCCGAGGAAGATCGGATTCCAATCAAAATCTTCGATACCGAGCCAGACGCCGAGATTGGCATGCCAGTCACCGAATTCGAAACCTGGCGAAATGAACACAAACCTGATGTCATCATCAGCTACAACGAATTCGTCCAGCACGCTTTCAAACTCCTACAGATTCAAACTCCGGAAGATTTCGCCTATATCGATGTCTGCCCCGAGTCGAAGGACAACGACCACGCGGGCGTCTATAACAACTGCGAACGCGTCGGAGAACTTTCAGTCGAAATCCTCGCTGGCCAGCTCCAGCGCAACCAAGTCGGCCTCCCCAACTACCCTACCGTCACCAAAGTGGAGGGAACCTGGATCGACGGCCCCTCTCTCCCGACTTCCAAGCTTGAAGCAACACTCAGCGATACCGCCTGACTTGGCAGCTAGTGTGGGCACTCGCGCCAATCCGCGAAAGCCACCTAAACTCGTTACGACTAACTGAAAAAAGCGGCTGCCTTCCAGCATGACCCGGGACATTACGCAGGCAGCATGCTCAGTCCCAAGATCACTAAAGTCTCCTACTATCCAGCGCCTGGGTACCAGCGCCGCGTCATCTCGCAAAGCCACGGCATTATCGAGATCGAAACCGACGCCGGCATAAGCGGAATCGGCGAAGGAGGTTCGCCCGATCTCGTCAGCCAACTCGCCCGCTTCCTCATCGGCGAAGACCCGCTTCGCATCGAGCACCTTTGGCAAACCCTGTTTCGCGCCGACTTCTATCCCGCTGGCCGCGAACTCACCCATGCTCTCGGTGGCCTCGATATGGCGCTCTGGGACATCAAAGGCAAACTCCTCGACGTCCCCGTGTATCAACTCCTCGGCGGACGCTACCGAGACCACATCGAATGCTACGCAACCGCCTTCGACCCAGAGAATCCCAATCTCGCCGAAGCTGCCCGCAAGTGCATGGACTTTGGATACGCCGCTTACCGAACCACCGGACTCGTAGATAATTCTTCTCAAACCTTCGACGACAAGAAAGCTGTATCCGCAATTTACCGACAATGTGAAGCTATCGCTAACGAACTCGGTGACGACGGATTCTGGGCTATCGACTTCCACACACGATTCGATCCCATCCACGCAATCGAACTCGCCAAGAGACTGGAACCGCTCAAACCGTTGTTCTGCGAGGACCTCGTTCGCTCCGAACACCTTTCGCAGTACCGAAGCATCCGCCAACAGACATCCGCCCCACTCGCAGCAGGCGAACAACTGAGCCACCGCTGGGAATGCCAAGATCTGATCAAAGAGAAGCTCATCGACTTCGCCCGCATCACTCTCCCAAACGTGGGCGGCATCACCGAGCTTCGCAAAATCCTCTCCGAACTCGAGACTCAGTTCATCACCTTCGTTCCCCATTTCACGGGACCGATATCGACCGCTGCCCTTGTCCACTGCGGTATAAGCTTCCCAGGCCGAGTTATCCAAGAGATCGTAGGAACCGGCCCAGCAGAGAAACCGTATCTAAATTCTGACTACATAATTTTCAAAGAGGGCAAACTCTATCCCAACGACCATCCGGGTATCGGAGTCACTCTCGTGAAAGAAAAGCTCACGAAAACGCTAGAGGTCACCGAACGCGATCCTCACGCCTTCCCTATCTTCAAACGCCCCGACGGCTCGTACACAAACTGGTGAGTAGCGAGGCAGGACGCCCACTCGCGGGCGTCCTCACTTACGATCTACGCCAATTGATTTCCCAGAGGGAGCGAACGAATTCGCTTACCGGTCGCTGCGTAGATCGCGTTGCAAAGCGCAGGAGCAGCTGGCGGAGTCGCAGGTTCACCCACTCCAGCTGGCGGAGCATCGCTCTCGATTACCGCAACGTCGATTTGGGTCGGCGACTCATTCATACGCGTCACACGCACATCGTGATAATTGCTTTGATCAATTCGTCCCGCTGTCGCGGTGATCTCTTCCAAAACACAGCTGAATCCGAAGATCGTTCCGCCTTCGCACTGCGCTTTCACGGCGTCGAGATTCACAACTGTTCCCGCATCGGCAGCAACCCAAGCTTTCGGAATGCGTACTTCGCCATCGTTGCTTACCTCAACCTCCACCGCTGTAGCGACATAGGTTAAAAAACTTCGGTGACAGGCTATCCCCAATCCACGGCCTTTCGGTAATGTTCGACCCCAATCCGCCATTTCAGCCGCCTTCTTAACCACCGCAATCAACCGAGCTGTATCCACCGGATACTTTTCGATCGGATCACCATAGTTACCATAAGGAATCGGCGTGTGCGTCAGGTCTATCTTCCGCGGCTCACCGATCAGTTCGAGAAGGTAATCCTTCGGGTCCCGGCCTGCCGCTTCCGCTAACTCTGCCGCAAAACATTGGATCGCGAAGGCATGATTGATGTTACCCACCGAACGCATCCAACCGATCCGAACATGGGCATCTGCCTTGCAGCTTTCCAACCGCAGATTCGGAACCTGGAAAGGGTTTTCGGTAAACCCAAGGTCGAGCTCGAAACTAAAGGGTTCGTTCGCTCCGGGAGCAAAGGTCGAGGCGATTGGCGGAAACGCGGTCCTATGCAACCAACCATCGGTCTTGCCATCGCCATCGAGCGTGGCCTCGAAATGCTGGGCGCAGGCAAAGTGGTAATAGCCATGCCTGACATCGTCCTCGCGCGTCCAAACGACCTTTATTGGAGCACCAATCTCTTTGGCGATCAACGCTGCCTCGACCACGAAATCCGGTTTGCTCTTGCGACCGAAACCGCCACCGAGAAAAGTAACGTTCACAGTGACCTGTTCGAGTTCGAGACCGACAGCTCCGGCGACTTCCTTGCGGGCGCCTTGAGGCGCTTGAACACAGGCATAAATCTCCATCGAATCTTCGCCTGGTATAGCAACCGCAGCGGGCGGCTCCATCTGCACGTGGGACATCAGAGGCACGTAATAGTCGGCTACTAGCTTCTTATCTCCAGATGACAGCGCAGCATCAACATCTCCCTCCTCCCGCACGACTTTGCCCGGAGCGCTCACCGAGCTCTCAAGCGTCTGGCGATAATCCTTCGAAGCAAACCCGCTATTGTCCCCATCTTCCCACTCAATTTCGAGCAGGTCGCGTCCCTTCATAGCCGCCCAGGTGTTTTTGGCGACGACCGCGATTCCACCAAGCGGCTTAAAGCCCGGCGGCTTTTGCCCGGGATCCTTCATCTCCACCACTCGCTCAACGCCCGGTACCGCTAGGGCCGCTTTGGCGTCATAGCTTTTCACCTTGCCAAATACAACTGGCGGGCGAGCCACCACAGCAAACTTCATCCCCGGCACACGCTTGTCTTGGCCAAACACGTTTTGCCCGGTCACCGCTCCATGGTTATCGAGACTACGCACCACCTTGCCGATATAACGCCACTTCTTGCGTGGCTTCAGCGTGAGCGAATCCTCGGCAGGCACTTCGAGTTTCGCAGCAGCAGCGATCAACTCACCATAACCCAAAGTTTTCCCATTCGCCGTATTCACGATCTGGTGACCTTCAGCTTTGCACTGACTCGCATCCACACCCCACTTCTGGGCAGCAGCCTGCTCCAGCATCGTACGAGCCGTAGCTCCCGCCTGGCGAAGGCGTTCGAGATTATGACGCATACTGCGTGAACCGTCGGTGTTTTGGTCACCGTATTTGGCGTCGCCAGTAGCTTGCTCGATTTTCACACGATCCCAGTCAGCTTCCAGCTCGTCGGCGATCACTTGGGCAACGCTGGTACGGATCTGCTGCCCCATTTCGGATCGGTGGCAAACTACAGTCACAGTACCCTCACCATCAATTGCGACAAACAGATTTGGGGCAAAGGAGGCAGCCTCCGAAGAAGCGACTGCCATCGACTTCGGCAAGTAAGCCAGTCCCAACAAGAACGCTCCACCTTTTCCAAGGTTCTCTACGAAACTCCGACGTGATTGCTTGGCGATCATTTCGCGCCTCCTTTCATTTCGGCGGCGAGGTGGATCGCCTGGCGAATGCGCGGGTAGGTACCGCAGCGACAAATGTTACCCGACATTTCCAAATCGATATCGGCATCGCTCGGCTTCCCGTTGCGGGCGAGCAACGAGGCCGCCTGCATGATCTGCCCTGGTTGGCAGTAACCGCACTGGGGAACATTGAGCTTCACCCAAGCCAGTTGTACCGGATGGTCGCCCGCCTCGCTGAGGCCTTCGATTGTCGTCACTTCCTGCCCTGCAAGCGAGGCAGCCGGCGTTTGGCAGGAACGAACCGCCACCCCATTGACGTGGACCGTGCAAGCGCCGCATTGAGCCGCTCCACAGCCAAATTTAGTTCCAGTCATCTCCAGATCATCACGTAGGATCCAGAGCAGAGGGGTATCGGTCGGACCCTCAAAGCGAGTGGTCTTCCCGTTGAGTTTAAACTCTATCATATTCTGTCGGGGTTGGATTAGGTCGCCCGTAAAACGGACAATGGGGATAGCCAAGTGCGACAAAACTAATCCCAGTGAGCAAATTGTCCAATGGAAAGCTGAACTTACCCCGCCAGGAAACTAGACTTCCGTCTCCATGATCCGATGCCGCACCACTGCTCGCGATCGAGGGAATATAACATCCCCCACCCTGAACCCACGATCCTTCAATCCCTCCGGTACGTCTTCTGCTCGTATATCGACCGCGCGTATTAGCAGATTCCCTACAGTGTAATCCTCGAGCACCCCCAGCGTTTCCTGAACTTCTCCTTCCTCCAAAGATTCCAGCACCACAAGCGCACCCCGGTATTTTTCCAAGATCGGCTCATAGGCGTTTGGTAGTATCTCCAACAGGCTTTGCCCGACTTCGGTCGCATGCCGATCCGCCCCACTCACCTTTTGCAAAGCCGCGCTTCGCTGTTTCGCCATTCCAATCAGCATCCCCACCGACTGGCTAAAAGCATCCCGCAACATCCCGTAAAGATTGCGGAGCGAACGTCCAATCTTCTCAAAAAAGCTCGTGAACTTCAGATCCGCCACCTCCTCATCCCATTCCTCGCGCTCTGAAGTCCCTTCTGACGGAGCCGGTCGAATGATCCGATCGATATCCGCTATCTTTTTATCATAGAGCACATAACTCGATTTGCTCCTCCCCAGCCCCATTGCCTGTGGGCTATCATAGACCAGTTCTATGCATTTGGGAAACACCTTCATCACTCCCCAGACAGAGCGGCCATCCTTCATTTTCAGAATAACAAAGTCGCCGTCGAACTCCTTCAAACAAGCATCCCTGCGGTGACGTTCGATCACCACTCCAGCAATCGCACTCAAAAACAACAACCCAATCGGGGCCCAAATCAAAACCGTCGGCGAGAATTCCATCCTCTCTGCAGAAACCAAATTCCCCCTTAAAACCAAGCCCGAAAATCTCGCAATCGCCCCCCGAGGCTCTATTCAACGGTACCAAACCAATGAGTCACGCCGCCAAGCCAGCCCTTGTCATCCCTGACACGCACCAGAATATCGATTGGGTCGAAGCCATTCTCGTCAAAGAATCCGCTGAAGTCAGCCAAGTCGTTTTTCTGGGCGACTACCTCGACGCCAAGGTAAAGACTGCGGACACTCCCGAAGCAACCGCTCGCTATATCGCGAATCTACAGAGCCGTTACCCAGAGCTCCCGATCACCTTCCTGGTCGGAAATCACGATCTCCCTTACCTCTACGATCTGCAAAACGATCGAAGTCCTGAAAGCACGAATCCCAATCCGTATTCAAACGGAGCCTACGTGCCCGCTTACTCGGAGCAGGTGAGAGAGCACTTCAATCACGACTTCCTCTCCCAACTAAAACCCTTCGCCCTGGTCGAGGGATTCCTCATGTCCCATGCGGGGCTCCATATCGCGCACTTTCCCGTCCAGACCGACGATGCGTTGCAAACTCTCTATACAGAGCTCAACCAACACATAAGCAAACTACCCGACCAACGCCCACCGGCCCTCGCCGCTGTAGGTATCGCCCGTCGCGGACTTGACCCCATTGGCGGTCTCGCTTGGCAAGACTGGTTTCACGAATTCGAAGACTCCCTTCCTTGGCCGCAAATTGTTGGCCACACCCTCCTAGACGAACCTGATTCCAGAGGTCGTAGTTGGAACCTAGATACCCGCAACGGCTCCTACGCCCTTATCCAAAACGCCACAATCCAAATCCGCGCCCTCCCCAAAGAATAAAATCACGCCGCCCTACATCGAGGTCGTCCGATGGGTCGTTCTCGAGTATTTGAAGTTATGTCTGAGAAGAAAAATGCAGCTTGCGAATCGAGTAATACCCGGAGGGTATTGGGAGGTGAGCCAATGCATTTTGCACTCAGACAGAACGAAAAGACGAAGGGATAAGACCCATCGGGCGACCTCAAACTAATGAAAGAGATCTTTCTCGTTTTCCTCCGCCTCGGTTGCTACGCCTTCGGCGGTCCCACCGCCCACATGGGCTACTTCCACGAAGAGTTCGTCAAGCGACGCAAATGGCTGAGCGAGGCCGACTACGCCGACACCGTTGCTCTGTGCCAATTTCTCCCCGGCCCATCCAGCTCCCAAGCAGGCTTCGCCATCGGCCTTGATCGAGGGGGCATCACAGGAGCCTTCCTAGCCTGGATCGGCTTCACCCTTCCGTCCGCAATACTCATGATCGCCTTCGCTCTGGGCCTCGAATACGCGGGCGATCTCTCGACCGCCGGCTGGGTCTCAGGCCTCAAGCTCGTAGCCGTAGCAGTGGTCGCCAACGCGGCGTGGGGTATGGCCAAATCCCTTTGTCCTGACCGCAGCCGAGCCACGATCGCCGCTCTCGTAACGCTCGGTCTGCTTCTTGCAGCAACCCCTCTTGCCCAACTCGTCGCCATCCTCATTGGAGGAGTCGCCGGCTATATTCTGTATCGCAAGCAGGACCACACTTCGCAGGTCAAGCCAACCCATCAAGCGGGCTCAAAAAGAATGGGAGCCATCTACCTCGGCATCTTTTTCATTCTACTCGCTGGCCTACCCATAGCCTCTCAGCTCTCACCACAAAACGAAGCGCTTGAAGTGGGCGACGCGTTCTATCGAGCCGGCTCGCTGGTCTTCGGCGGCGGACACGTGGTGCTGCCGCTCCTCGATAGCTACACCGTACAACAGGGTTGGATAGACGAGTCTTCATTCCTCGCTGGCTACGGAGCCGCCCAAGCTCTTCCCGGACCGCTCTTCGCCTTTTCCAGTTTTCTCGGCGCCGGCATAAACAAAGGACCCGGCGGTATATCCGGAGGTATCTACGCTTTGGTGATGATCTACCTTCCGGCCTGGCTGCTCGTTCTCGGCGCCATTCCTTTCTGGGCTCGCCTTCGCAAGATCAACGCTGCTCGAGCCGCCTTGCTTGGAGCAAACGCGGCAGTTGTCGGCCTGCTCTTCGCCGCTCTCTACGACCCGATCTGGCAAAGCACCATCAACAGCAACCTTAGCTTCGGCTTCGCCCTCGTCGCCTTCATTCTCCTCAAATTCTGGAAAATGCCACCCTGGCTCCTCGCCGCCTTAGGTGCCGGACTCGGGCAACTTCTACTCGGGTAGATCGGCAACTAGAAGGAGGCCCAGTTCTGTTGGTTCACCAACTTTTGCGCCTCAAGCTCTAGGGTACGCTCCGCTAGCAACTGTTTGAGTTGTTTATTCTCTTCGCGCAAGAAGGTCAGCTGCTTACCCAGATCTCTTACCTCGATTGAGAGCAGATTATCAGAATTCTGAGTACGATCTTCAACCTGCTTAAGTTGAACCAACTGCTCCATTCCCACAATCTGATGTAGCCGAGGGTTCATTTGAGCTTTCTTAGTATTCTCCATATCTATTGTCAGTGAATATTCACTACAAGCAGCAGGCGATAAACGAACAATTTAAGGGCCGCTCCACGAAGTGAAGCGACCCGATTATACCATAACACTTAACTAGTGTGTGCTACCGAGGGATAACAAACTAGAATGTGAAACTGTTCGTAAGCATCCATTCGCGACTCGCCGGAATTCGGTACGTCCCAGGAGATCCGTCTCCCTGCACGGTGATCGGAATCAACTCGTCGTCCGCGAAGGCGTTCCTAAGATTCAGCTGCATGCGCCACCGGACTCCGTTGCCGAGCTTGAAAGTATAGGATCCGAAGAGGTCCACCTTTTCAGAGCTTGGTCCCCAATACGGATTTTCGATGTCGAACTTATCCTGGCCGTCCGCTGGGTCAGTATAAACCGGATACCCGATCGCAACCTTGTCTTCCCAGCGGAGGCTACCACCAACGTTGAGCCCCTGAAGCTTTCCATCGGTGAAACGGTAGGAGGTCACTAGATTCGCACGCCATGGACGCATTTCCGCTACGTTCGTACCTTCTTGCTGTAGCGCGAGTAGATACTTGGAGTAGAAGGTCTGGTTCCACTGTTGTAATATGGAGCCGTTACCTCCGCCCCACCACATGCGGATATCGCCAGCTGGACCGTTCCAATGCTCGTTGCGAGCGTCCACCCATTCTTTGAGCGAACCTGCAATGTTGGTATTCTGTGCAGTCTGCTCGGATGCATTGAGGACGATACTCCAGTTTTTCGTGGGTTCGAAGCTCAATTCATATTCAACACCTTCGGAAATCGTATCCGCAGTTGAAACGAAACCTACCGGCTGAGAGCCGCCAAGCCACCAGTTCTTCTTCCAGCCATCGACCGGATCCATGCCCCAAGCCTCAAACAGTTCATCGCTCGGCAGGTTGTTCAACACCGCTTCGGCATGGAGTCTTTGCTCTGCAAGAGCCTCTTCAGCGGTCTGGCCACCGCGGGGACGATACCAGAATCCACCCGTACCGGGTTCCCCGTTTAGATTGCCCATGTAGCGTTGCGCGGAACGAAGGGCACGGGCTTCAGCACCACCGATGAACCACAGGTTACCTGGATCGAAGCTAGCATCCTTCACAAGGGTTTCGTAGAAGTTAACCTTGAAGTTCAACCTACCTTCAAAGGCGGAGATCAAGAATCCGTAGTCTTCCGTTTCCCCGCTAGGAGCTCCCAAAGGCTGGCCAAACTGGTCGATCCGACCCGCTGCAGGCTGGAAGTTCGAAGACTCGTTGTAGAAGAAACTCAGCTTTGTCTGGTATGGCAGCTCCGGTAGAAACTTGTCCGTATGCACAACGACCGACCAAGATTCGCTCGTACCCTCGACTCTATTACCAGGAACAGTATCCAACTCATAACTACCGTCTGATAGATCTAGATATTCATCCTGAGCGACGAGACTTGTTGATCCATCCTGACCAACCAAACCGAATGATTCAGCGGTGTCCTTGCGGTATCCGTAAGTTGGAACGACTGCTCCATCCCAGAGAAACGCCTGCCAAATGAACGCTTCAGAGCTAATCTCCTGCAGATCACGATTTGCCTTTTCCAAGGCCTTCAGTCCGCCTTCCGCAGTTGAGCCATTGATCAGGGTGGCTGGCATTTCACGCCAACCCACGTAGTTGGCTCCGTTTTCAGACTGCGTAGAAGTCGCTCCATCCCACGGGCGAATCCATTCGGCCGCAGGGTCAACACCCGTCGCGTTCCAATTGGAGTCGAAGAGATAGACCGAATTAATGTTCGGAACCTGGATCGCCGAAATCGGCTGGATGTTCAGCCCAGACGCCGAGCTCGTATTCAACAACGAACCACTGCCAAGATAGTTTAGCATCATTAGCTCGCGCTCAGCAGCTGTCACCACCGGTGTCGCCTGAAACTCACCATACTCACGCCCTAGGAGATAGGACGCCCATTGCTGATCGCGCTGTTCGATTTCCTGTTCGGACGCGAAAGCCGTGAAAAGGTGGCGTCCAAGCAGCTTGCTCACGAACGACTCGTCCATGAAGTCAGTGGCTCGGACATCGGCAAATGCGGTGGCTTGCAAGACTTCGCGTTCCGTCTGACGGGCTCCGGTACCAAAACGCGAACGATTGACGACGTAAGGTCGTCCCACGTTCGGATTCGGAGTCAGGTCAGGCGAAAGGTGGGAGTTGATATCAATTGACAATGCAGGATTTCCACCGAGCGGACGGAACGAGCGATCCGCGTAGCTTTGTCGATCGTAAGCGACCTGCACGCCGACGCGATTCCCCCAAAAGCTCTGATCTAGCTTCAGGTTCAGCCCATCGAAATCACGGTACTCCCGCTTGTTATCCCCATCGATCATGTGATTCTTGAAATCGAAGATCGAACGGTCTGTTAGCGACTGACGCTTGAACGGCGCCAATGTATTCGCAAATTCAAGACCGGCGTTCTGGGCATACTTCGGATAGTTTGCGACCGCGAGAGGACGCCAGAACGGATAGAAGGTTACGTCTTCATCGACTTCCCCATTGGCGCCGATGCCATTGTTGTCAGACGATGCCAGCTCGCCAACACGCAAGGGTCCCCATTGCTGAGAGGACGTCGGATCGTCGAAAATGACCTGCACACCACCAAAGCGTTGATCGAGCGAAGGGTTGTAATTGTCATGGCCTCCCACGAACGTTCCTGACTCAGGGATGAGCGGGTTGTCATTGTAGGCCTCAACGGGATTATAAACCTGCTTGTTCAAACGATCGAACCAAGGAGTGATCAAGTCTTCCGGAGGAAGCGAGCGTGGGCGGTTGGCTTCAATTGAGCCGTCCTCATAATTCGCGGTCAAGGTGGTACTCGCAGAATCACTTTTTAGGAAACTCGGCTCGTATTTGAGAGCTACATACAAACGCTCATCATCCTCGAACGCTGGGTTCTGCTGGAATTTCTGGTGCTCGTTCAGAGCAGCAACGCGTATCGCCAACTCGTCTTCCAGAATGACGCGGTTCAGGTTGAGAGAGAATCGACGACTACCCCAGCTACCAAAGCGCAGCTCAACCTTGCCTTCATCCTCGAAGTTGGCGCCTTGGACCGTGGCATTGATAATGCCCGCTGGACTGCCTAGGCCGAACAGCATCGAATTCGGCCCGCGTTGGAGGTCGATACGATTCGTATTGTAGTTGTCCCAAGGAATATCCGTCAGGAAATAGTTTCTCGTATTGTCCGCCGAGGCCAAGCCGCGAACACGGTTGTTGTTGTTGGGACGCAACATAGCACCGCTTTCGTCGAGCGCCTCGCCATTGCCCAAACCTGTGAAGTTTCCGGATACACCTCCCGTTTCCGTGTTGGTGGTATAAACGAGCAGAGACTCGCTATCCGTGGCCGCCACATCATTGAGAAACTGTTCGGTCACAACCGAAATAGCGGAGCCTACATCCTTCAGTTCGGTACGGATACGAGTTCCCGCCAACGTGGAAGTGGCCCGATATCCAGTGTCCTCCGAGGCTTCGATAGTGAACGGGGACAGTTCAAAGATCTCTTCCTCTCCATCGGCTTCCTGAGCAGCCAAAAAGCTTGGCGCCAAAAAGCCAGTTGCCAACGCAACAGAAGCGAAGCCCCAAGGAGGTATAACTCCCCGGTTTTTTGTGAAGTGTAATGGTCTAGTCATAGCGTGGGTGTTTGTGGTTTAAACGGGTGCCCAAAAATCCCAAGTAGCCACCAAAACAGGTATAGGAATCCCTATACGCTCCTGTCTCTTCGGGGCATGTTCGCGAGGGGGTACTTCTCTGGACGAGAGCTAAATTAACAGAGCCTAGATCCTCTCTCAATGAGGCTAATTACCGCGCTCTTGTAGCTATTTTCGGCTCTCAAGCCATTATCCGAAAAACGCGGCGAAAACATCAAAACTCAGAAAACACTGCCAAACATCGACTTATAACATCCCCATAGAAATCCCCTCCAGAACTTTAGAATTCGCTGACAATCGAAGCAGCCACCTGCTTTCAAATTTACAAATCCGCGCCATGCTTGAGGATACGCCTTTACCGGGGAACAAATGACAAAGCGTAAGAACATCCTCATTTCCACACCGACTCGCCGTGAAGGGACGCGCCTGATGATTCGAGCCATCGCCGCTTACCCAGACGTATCTCTAAACTGGAGAATCCATATCGATGACGACATGCGGGCAGCTTCGGATGTCGAATGGCTGTTCTCTCGGGATTGGGATGGAATCGTTCTGAATACAAGCAACCAAGAGATTCCCAAGCAGTGTCAATCGAGAGGAATCCCATGCATAGACATCAACGACGAAACAGCTTCGATTCCTGGCATACCCAAAATACGCGCCGACAACCCAGCACTCGCTCATGTAGCCGCCGAACATCTTAGAGACCGCGGCTTTCGCCATTTCGCCTTTTGCGGATTCAGCGACCAGAGCTGGGCACAAGAACGTAAGCGGGGCTTCTGCGAAGCGGTCGAGCTCTTGGGCTTTTCCGCAGACGTTTTCGAAACACCCTACCAGGACAACGACAATCAACTGAGGCCAAAGACCGAGTTCGATTGGCACCGCAGCGAAACCGAAAACATTTCGCAATGGCTCCGAACACTGAAAACACCCGTCGGCATCATGGCCTGCAACGATCTACGCGCCGTTCAAGTCATCGATGCCTGCATAGATCTCGGAGTGCGGATACCGGACGATTTCGCGATCGTCGGAGGAGGAAACGAGGCGTTTCGCTGCGAGATTCGACACCCCAGCATTTCAAGCGTCCCAGTGAACTTTCACGAGTATGGGCGATGCATCGCCCGCACGATGGAAGCTCTCCTAAACAAACAAACCGACATCCCTCCGGAGCAACTGATCGAACCGACAGACGCAATCCTGCGACAGTCTTCAGATGCACTCGCCATAGATGATCCACTCGTCGCGAGAGCTGTCCGCGTCCTACGTGATGCAAACGGAATCGGGATCACCGTTGACCAGCTTGTCAGGGCCGCAAACAGCTCCCGAAGCCAGCTGGAGAGAGGCTTTAGAAAATACTTCGGCCATTCACCGCAAACCGAGATTCGGCAATGCCAGGTCACCTACATCAAAGGCCTGCTCACGGGAACGGACATGACCTTGTATGACATCGCGCTCGTGGTGGGCTTCAAACATCCAGAGTACATGAGCGTTGTATTCAAAAAACTGACCGGCGAATCGCCTGGCGCCTATCGAGATCGGTTGGCCGGGAGCTAAAAACCATAGACCTCGCCCCGTTCCGCTCCCGCGCCCAAAAACTCGATCGCCTTCAAAGAGTCCATCACGCCTCCTTTCGGAGATTCCTCTTCGACAACCAGCCTGAGAGTCGTCTTCCCCTTCGGGAGATAAAGCTTACCGATGGCGTTCTCATATCTGCCAGTGATCGTTCCCAAGATCTCCCGCTCGCCACAACCGACCCTGATCTTCGCCCCCTTCACCCCCTCTCGAGCGTGCAAGACGACTTCGTACCAACCCTCGGTGACCACATCCACGAGGTGCGTTTGCCCGTCACCCACACCATCCCAGCCTGTAGTCCAGTGGCTACCGTACTTCACGGAACCCAAAAGAGCAGACGGGGAACAGGCAAAAACAAAGCTCGATCGATCAGCACAGGATCCGATTCTAAAGACGGGAGCTTGAAACGCTCGCCCGGATTTTCGGATCCCCTCTAACGTATCCAAAAGCTGTTTACTCATTAACTGAGCCACTTCCGGCTCAGCCTTGGCGATGTTTCTCAACTCCCGCGGATCCTCACTCAAATCGAACAATTCGATTCGCCCCCCTCTTCTCACGAGTTTCCGATCTCCAACTCTAAGAGCTAGGTTCTGAATCTGAGGATCCACCGCATCGGGTCCGTTCAAAAAGTCATAACGCCCCCGCCCACCTTCAGTCTGGGCATGATCAGACGCGATGAACAATGGCCGCTCAGGCAACTCTCCCTGTCCAAACAAGAGCGGTACCAAAGAAATTCCACGCAGATCCTTTTCACCAGGTCGCGGTTTTGGAGCTTCCCCCGCAATGGAAAGTAATGTCGGAAAAAGATCCGTTACATGAGCGACGCCTTCTTCAGTTCCAGGTTCAACACGTCCCGGCCATCTCACTAAAAGCGGGACTCGAATACCATTCTCATAGACCTTGGTCTTCGCTCCACGCAGACCACTCGG
This sequence comes from Pelagicoccus mobilis, assembly GCF_016595505.1. Classification (GTDB taxonomy): domain Bacteria; phylum Verrucomicrobiota; class Verrucomicrobiia; order Opitutales; family Opitutaceae; genus Pelagicoccus; species Pelagicoccus mobilis. Next base: position 64,151 of record NZ_JAENIL010000022.1, read on the forward strand.
GTTCCTTAACTCCCAATCCCTTCCTGTGTGATTGGGCAAGTCTTTCCGATCCGAGTTCGCCACAGGACCATTATCAGTAAAGAACAGCACAACGGTGTTCTTCGACTGTCCCGTCTCCTCAAGCGTCTGCAACACACTGCCAACATTTGCATCGAGCTCTTCAAGCATTCCCGCATACACTGCAAGAGATTCAGTGAAACCTTTATCTCGATATTTCTGGATACGAGACTCAGGAGCATACCACTTACCGTGGGTTGCCATCATAGAAAGATGCAGGCAAAAAGGGCGACTATCGGAGGCCTTCGATCTCTCGCGAAGAAACCCCGATGCTTTTTCCGCTAAGGCCTGCCCCATCCATCCTTCTCTTTCGATCATCCCATCTTTGCTGAAAAACATCCCGTCCATATGCCGGTAAAGGTGAGTCAATTCCGCGACCTCAAATCCCCGGTCCCACGGCAAGTAACCTTCCGACTTCCCACTGTGCCACTTACCGTAGAAAGCCGTCGCGTAACCGACATCCTGTAAACGCTCCGATATCAGTGTCTCATCAAGATTGATATAATCCTGACCACCATGCACTCCCCATACGCCCGTCTCCAAAAAGTGGCGACCGGTAAGAAAACTGGCACGCGTAGGTGCACAGGTGGGATTTACGTAAAACTGAGTAAACTCGAGAGACTCCGTCCGCAAACGATCCAAATTAGGAGTCTCAAAAACCTCCGGATTCATATACCCGAAATCGTCACGACCTTGATCATCAGTCAGAATGATTAGAATATTCGGTCGTTCTTCTCCAACAACAGCACTTGCGAAAGCAAGTAACACACAAACGTATACGTTAAGTAACCGGACCTTCATAATTAGAATTCTCCAAATCGGTTCTGAAACTCTTGAGTATAAGAGTTAAGGATCCGTTTCATCTTTTTCAAAGTCCCCGCTTTCTCTGGCTGTGAGGCTAAGTTCTGTCCCTCTCCCGGGTCGTCAGGCAAGTAGTAGAGCTGATCATCATCGAACAACCCTGGATGGCGTTTATCAGTACCATAACGCACCGACACCATACCAGCGATCGCATCCCAAGTCGCCTTCTCTCCCTCGTGGTTGTAGAGGTGACGATTCTCCGGCGTTATTTCTTTCTGAATACGTGTTGGGAAACGAGTCGCTATGTACTTCCAATCCTCAGTAACGACCGCCTTGGTGTAAGCGATTTCAAGAAAGAGTGACAAACGAACAGACTCCTCCTCGCCATCAAACAAAGGCATCAAATTAGCTCCATCCACAAGGTAGGAATCATCCCTTCTCAAGCCACAGACTTCCATGAAAGTTGGCACCCAGTCGATACTGCTAGTAATCGCGTCAATCTCAATTCCAGCCCTGATACGACTTGGCCAGCGAATCAAAGCTGGTGTCCTCGTCCCGTCATCGTAACACGTCAGCTTTCCCTTTCCGCAGTGATCGCTGATGAAGATCACGATAGTATTCTCCTCAAGGTCTTCCGCTTTGAGTTTGTCGAGAACGGCTCCCACAGAATCATCCAACCAAGTCAAAGGAGCCGCCGATTCGGGTAGCCCAGCTTCGTCTACTCTGCGCAATACATCCTGGCGGCTCGGTTGCACCTGCGGAGCTTCGTCGAGAAATCCTGAAGGGGTGATCTTCGGCGAAGACTTCAGCGATGCGAGCGGCGACGGTCCGTGAGGAACCGTGTGGGCAAGGTACAAAAAGAAAGGCTCTGCTTTGTGCCGCTCGATAAAGTCCAAACCACCCTCTGTGATCCATTCAGGATTATGCTGATGCAGTTCTTCATCCAAATCGAGAGTATGCAGATTGTTTACGTACAAACGGGAGACTTCTTGAAAACCAGTTCCGCGTTTCACCTCTTCGACAACTCGTTCGTAGTTACCTAGCATACGCTTCGCCTCTTCTGGGCTACGCGGATCAGCCCCTGTGGGCAGTTTTTCCTGAAAGCGTTCGTTGCGGGTGTTGTGATGCTTACCAATCAAAGCAGTCGCATACCCAACCCGATTAAAGCTATGGGCGACAGTCTCTTCGCTTCCTTCCAAGAAGGCGTTCCATCTGATAAATGCGGGTTCACTTTTATCCGGAAACTGCTTCGCAAAGTCCACACATCGAGACGCGTATCGTCCCGTGAGAAGATTGTATCGACTTGGTGAACACACAGCCGACGGCGTGTAGTACCGTGTCAGTTTCGCCCCGAACTCCGCTAGACTGTCGATGTTCGGGGTCAGAACATCACCACCATAACAAGCGAGATGCTCGGGACCCAGATCATCAACATGGATCAATACGACATTCGGACGTTCGCTACTCAACATGAGAGGGCCAGCGAATACAGAAGCAAAAATGAGAGACGCAAATCGGAGCAAATTCATAGTTCGGAAATGAGGTCCGAGCACTATAGATTCCCCAAAGCACCTTCACAATTAGACCATTATCCAAGCTCTTGAGTTTATTTCCGGTGGGTCCAACCCTAGATTCTCAGCCTTCGTTCAATATTCTGGCGAACTCTGCACCCATCGCGTCTCCTAGCTTTTTTGCTCCTTCGACGCTTAGATGGACCGCATCTCGCAAATCATCGAGATTGGTCATGGTCTGCGAATCGACAAAGTATACCGCGTTGTCACCGGCATCGTTTCGAGACTTCACGATCTCGCGGATCGCCGCTCGGAAGTCTTCCGCCGAGTATCGATCACTCGTTCGCTTCGAGCTTGTCGTTTTTGTATTCAGCAAACTCATCAAGACGATCTTCGCCTCAGGGTGGATCTCACGCACCACGTCGATCGCCTCGTGCATATCGGAGGCATATTGGTCCACCGATTTTCCGCGATTCACCCAATCGTTATAACCCCAAAGAATAGCGCATAGATCCAATCGTTCTATCGCCTTCAAGCTTTCCGCCTGGTACCTGTTCGCATTACTTCCACCGATGGACAGGTTGTAGTACTCGGCGTTCACAGCCTGGGAAGCAACCCATCCCCAGGTCTGGTTTCCGAAGGTCTGCCCCCTTCCGTGAGTGATACTATCTCCTAAGGTCGCCACCACAGGTCCCTCATGCTGTTCAAGCGAATACAAGGATCCTCCTTCCGGCAACTCGAGTCTGCGAAAAACCGGATTCGACCAGAGCGGAAAAACGATTTCATACTCAACAATCCCTCCCAGTTCGTCGGAAAGGATCTTCAATCTTCCATCTTCATGGGTTCTATATAAATTTTTGAATACACCATTCCTAAAGACTGAGAACAGAGTTCCTGAATCTTCGAATACAAGTTCAACAACGGGGCCGTTCGTTGCGAAACGAATTGAGACTCCCGCCGTCGTTCTTGCCTTTTGGGAATTGAAACCATGCGTGAGCGGGGTCGCGTCATCCAACAGGTCAGGGGCAAACCTCAGCAACTCCACTCCCTCCTCACCAAGCTGCGGGTAAGCCGCACCTGAATACACAATCCTCGAATCGTCAGGGGTTACAATCTCCCCCGCCATCAGTGAGGCAGCGCACGCAAAGAAGAGGCCGAGCAGGAACCATAAGCGCGTTCGTTTCATACGATTGAAGCCTTTCCTAACGTTAATAGTCGCGCTTTTTCGACTGTTGCTTGTCTCTCACACTCATCGACTTTTTCCACTCGATGAGCTCCTCGAGCATTCGTGACCTAACTTCAGGCAATTGATTGGAGAGATCGTTATCCTCGCCAACATCCAGAGACAAATCATAGAGCTCCACTTTATCTTCAGTGAAGAACTGCATCAGCTTGTACTTACCCTTCCGAAGCACAGCCGCATTAAAGTCACCCGTACTCCTTCGACGCCCGGTATCCGAATACCAGAAAAAGCTGCGATCCTCGTTGAAAGATTCACGGCCCAGCAAACCGGGTACAAAACTCTCTCCGTCAACATGAGCATCCGGCCTTTGCGGTAGATCAAGCATCTCCAATATAGTGGGGAAGTAGTCCATTCCTGTAATGGGAAACTGGAGACTCTTTCCTCCCTCCAATCGTCCCGGCCATTTAACGACAACAGGTACGCGCGTGCCGCCTTCGTACATGTGCCCCTTCCCCGCCCTGAGCGGAGAGTTACTGGTCGCTAGCGGTCTCTTGTTCTCCGAACCTGAATTAGAGAGCCCGCCATGATCCGACGTGAAGATAACAATCGTGTTTTCGGAAAGCCCCTCCTTCTCCAAACACTCAACAATGCGCCCGAGGCTCTCGTCCACACTCTCTATCATCGCAGCGTAGATTGCATTGTCCTGATTCACCCTACGACGACCATCGATCCCGAATGCAAACTGCTCGCTCTCAAAGCCGATCCCCTCGATCTTCTTCTCATAGTAAGCAACTTTCTCTGATTTCCCTTCCAATGGCGTGTGAACACCGTAGTGAGAAAGGTATACAAAAAACGGCTCGTCTCCATTTTGCTCGATGAAACCTATCGTCTCGTCCGTTAAGCGATCAGTGAGGTACTCACCCTGCGGAGCGTTCAAGACCTCGGGACCGGACAGGTTCTTTTCCGCAGTGTAAGGAGCAATATAGGTCCCCGGAGCACCGGCGCTTCCCGCTCCGACACTGACATCAAACCCTTGAGCGGACGGGTACCGGTCTTCACTTTTCCCTAAGTGCCACTTCCCTGCAAAAAAAGTCGTGTATCCATGATCCTTTAACGCTTCCGCAATCGTCACACGTTCTAGCGACATATGGGTTAAACGCTCTCCCTCCGATTCCGCTCTGCTTGGATGCACGCCACTGATCATCGCATAGCGAGACGGCACGCAACGCGGGAACGCTGCGTACGCCTGCGTTAGCAGAGCTCCGTCCGCAGCCAACTGGTCCACATTCGGCGTCTCGTAGACCTCCGACCCTGTCAGCGATAGATCGTGGTAACCGAGATCATCGACGAGAAAGAAGACGACATTGAGCCTCTCTGCACGCATCGACGCAGCACTTAATAGAACACAGATTAAAATTAGGGGAATCTTCATCGTTCGAGCTTCTTAACTTCAGAAGGGGGTACTTCGTTTGGGCTTTGCACCACTCCCTGAGCTTACGGAAGTCGTACCCGAAATACAATTACCCGAACGAGCTAGTCAGCTTCCCTGAGCTGTCTCGTCCTTAACAGAAGCAACCACAGTTGTGCCTTCGCCAACCGCACTTTCGATCTTCAGTTCACCGCCCAAGCGTTTCACGCGTTCCCGCATACCTTGAAGTCCGAAATGCCCCTCGCTCGGGCCAACCGCCGAAACCGGATCAAACCCCTTTCCATCATCGCAAACGGAAAGACGAACCTCTCCCACCCCAAATTCTAAACGCAGTTCGATCGATGACGCTTCACCATGCTTAAACGCATTCGTGATCGCCTCCTGGGCTAGGAGTAGAAGATTGCTTCCTACAAAATCCGCCACTTCCCGCTCATCGCCCGAGACGTTCACCGAAATCGATACCGGCAAGCCAGCGCTACGATTTTCGGCCACTTCCTCCAAGGCTTCAAAAAGGGTCAGCTTGTCGAGCGGATTGTCTCTGAGATTCCAAATACTCCTCCGCAAGTCCTCGCGGCTCCGCCCTAGCAACTGTCGGGCAAGACTGAGGTGGTGCTGGGACCGCTGGGCATCGTTCGCCTTCAAGGCATCAGTCGCATCCAGCTGGAGGGCCAAACCAGTCAACGACTGCTCCATAGTATCATGCAAGTCCGCCGCCAATCGCGTCCGTTCTCTCAGCGACGACTCAAACTCCACCGCGGCGTCGCGCCTGGCCCGCATTTCCTCCGAGAGCTGCTTGCTCCGAATCGCAACCGTGCGGCGCAGCAAAACGATCCATCCGACCCCAGCTACAATAACAACAACAGCCACCATCAACACCCTCGCCAATCGTTCATTGGTCCAAATCGAAGCCGGACTCACCACGACCACATTTGACAAATCGTCAACCAGCAGACTCATCGACTCAGGCTCTGGCCAATCCAAGACCGGCCCGGACTCGGAGTAACTCAATCGGCAAACTCCCGTCGCCTCCAATACGCTGCCAACTCTGTAGAGACTTCGGTCAAAGGCATGCCCTTCGCCGAGCAACACAACGGGAACCAGTCCGCCATCAGACTCCAAACTCAAGCGCAGCGGCTCGCCCTCACGCTGATCGATACTGACGAGCTCACCTCGCAACGATACCAGTATGTCATCGTAATCCCTCTTCGCATCCACCGCCCGCTGAGGTTTGCTCGCCAAGGCTTCATCCAAGGAAATCAAAACAGGAACCACAGGCTCTCCTTCCCCCAGCTCACGGCAAATCGCATAAAACATCTCAGCCCGATTGTGAGGCATGTGCAGAAATCCGGAGGCTTCAACCCGTTCTCCCACCTGCAAGTCCAGCTCGTGACTCGTGTTCACCTTCAAGGCCAAATCACCCGCCTGCAGGTAGAAGAACTCGCCCGGACTCGAAAGCGTAACCGTCCCTCGAACACGCGTACGGTGCAGCTCCCTCAAGGAAGGATCGAAACTCATCACCTCCGAGAGCTGGGCCAAACGGACCGAGAACGGATCCTCATTCCCTAGTTCGTCGACTACCAGATCCGCCGGATCGTTGGTATATATGCGGGCCGCCAGAAATTGGCGACGAGCGTTGAAAAAAGAGAGGCAGACCCCGGTCAGCGTCACCTTCGCATCAATCAATCCCGCCTGTGAATACTCCAAGTCCGCTCCTGCCAGGCGAAAGGTGCACTCACCGAACCGGGAGCGAACCCCAAGGCGTAGTTCATTGAAATTCGGCCTCTCGAGAAACTCGACCGCCTGAATGACTCCGCTCACCTGAATTCTTCGGCTATCATAATCGCCTGTATTCAACTCATGGATAGAAAGCTCAAGCGGATCCGGAAGGGATCCCTTACCCAGAAAGCGAACCGAAGAGCTCATCACCGAAGGCAGGTAATTCCCTTTCAAGGTAATCCCCTCGACCTCGACCAGATCTCCCAGCTCCAAGGCAGGCCCTTGTTCGCCAGCTTCCATCTCCTTTCGCCGTACCCATATCCCCGTTCCATCATCAAGCGTGAACGGCATAAGATCCACCGGGTGGGCAAAGCCCGACAGGGAGGTCACCACCCCTCTCAATCGCACCGGCCGGCCCTCATCCGCCTCCGCCGAACTCATCACGCGGATCTCCGCACAGGTCGTGATCAGTCCTTCCGTTTCTTGGCCAAGACTGCCTCGCACACACAAAAACGCCGAGAGCACTAGGCTCACCATCAACAGTCTCCGACGAAATGCCATGGGTATAAGTCGCAAAGAACCCCCAAAGTTGCAAGAAATCCCCTATAACCCTATCGAGCTATAGAAATTTGCCATCATTTACCCTATCATACTTGAGCATGACCACCCCCTACCCCATTCGCTTGATGCTCGTCGACGACCACACTGTCGTTCGCATGGGCCTGGCTGCCATTCTGCAGCTTCATGCCGATATCGAGGTAGTCGCGGAGGCGGAAGACGGTGCTCAGGCCTTGCTCGAGTACCGGAAAGCCAAACCAGACGTCGTCCTGATGGATGTGAGCATGCCCGTTACGAGCGGTATTGAAGCCATCCAAAACATCGTCGCGGAAACTCCAGACGCTAAAATCCTCCTGCTCACGATGTCCGACCTCGACGAAGACATCCAAGGCGCTTTCGAAGCCGGAGCACGCGGTTACATTCTCAAGAACGCTTCTCACGAAGAAATCGTGGAAGCCGTTCGCATCGCCAATAAAGGAGATCGCTACATCACCGACTCCCTGCAAAACCGCCTTAACGCCCTCGCTCAGATCAAGCATATCTCCGAACGCGAACTGGAAGTCCTCGAGGGCATGAGGCGAGGCCTGACCAATCGTGACATTTCTCTGACGCTCGATATCAGCGAGCACACCGTAAAAGCGCATGTGAAAGCCATCCTCAAAAAGCTCGAATCGGCCGATCGGGCTGAAGCCGTCGCGCGAGGATTCGAAAAAGGGCTTCTGCGCCTAAACGACAGCCAAACCTAACAAGACCAACCATTCAGTAGTCATCTAGCGGATACAACTAATCCCATTCGCAACCTTACCCCTAAATTAATAGAGCAGTAGTCGCTCTATTACCCTACCGAGCAAAGCATTGCTCCACTCCTTTAAACCCGTCGAGAGATGCTGGTGCTCTACAAACACGTGCGCACATAAGCACCTACCAACAACTCATTCAGCTCTTCGCGACGTACCCAAACATAAACTACAACCCACAAACACCCAATAAACCTATCAAGCATGATGAAGTATAAGAACCTCATAGCTATCAGCCTTGTACCGGCGAGCGCCCTGCTCGCGCAAGAGGGCGTCGATGACGAAGACGAGATCTTCGAGCTTTCGCCCTTCACTGTCGAAGGTGCTGAAGAGACTGGCTACCGAGCAACCGCCACACTCGCTGGCACTCGTATCCGCACTGAACTGAAAGATGTCGGCTCCGCGATCTCAGTCGTAACCGAGCAATTCCTCGACGATATGGGGGTGACCGACAACACCTCTTTGCTTGTCTACACGACCAACACGGAATCGGGTGGCGTGTCCGGCAACTTCGCTGGTCTCGGCAACGGGGAAAACCTCGACGAGGGCAACTCCATGCTCCGTCCTAACAACAACAACCGTGTACGCGGACTTCAGGCAGCTGACAATACACGTGGTTACTTCCTGACCGATATTCCATGGGACAACTACAACACCGGTCGCATCGACTTGCAGCGTGGTCCGAACTCAATGCTATTCGGCCTCGGTAGCCCAGCAGGTATCATCAATGCAACGGTCAAGGGAGCCTCTTGGGAAGATGAGGGCAAGGTCGATATCCGCTTCGGCAGCTGGGGAACCCAACGCTTGTCCGTTAATCTGAACCGAGTCATTCTTGAAGACGAGTTGGCCATTCGAATGGCAGCCCTGACCGAACACCAGAAGTTCCAACAGAACCCAGCGTTCGAGGATGACGAACGTTTGTACTTCGCTCTGAAATACCAACCGAGTTTCCTTAAGAGCGATTCGGCTTCCACCACCATCACTTCCAACTTCGAGAATGGATCCATCGAAGCAAACCGCCCACGTGCGATCCCACCGGAAGACCTCGTAACCCCATGGTTTGATCGCTTGAACAAGCTGGTCGTCAATCCGCTGGAAGCCTACAACGACAATCCCTTGATCCCCGGCTCAGGTACCTTTGTTGGTGGGCATGAGAACTACACACCGGCTCTCGATCAGCTGACCGGAGGCGTGCAAGTTGTCTTCGACGATCCGAACTCTTCCCAACAGTGGGGTCCGCTTCGCATCGGCGAAATCAATCACACTACAAAATGGGGCATCGGATCTGACGGTCTGCCCGATGAAGGAGTGGGCTACCTGCCATTCTACCGCTCAGTATCAGTGGCTCGATACCCCGATTATGCAGTACAAGCGGGTCTCGAGTTTTCGGATACGCTTTCTCCATTCAAGCGCGAGTCTCTCACCGACCGTTCGATCTTCGACTTCAAGAATAACTTGATCGACGGAGACAACAAACGTGAATGGCGCGACTTCGAGGCCTTCAACATCGCTCTGGACCAAAGTTTCTTCAACAACCGTCTGGCATTCCAAGTCGCCTACGACCGCCAGGACTACGGCGACCGTTCATTCCGCCCAATGGGTGCCAACCCAATGATCGCAGTCGACGTCAATACTCACCTAGCATCCGACCAAACACCGAACCCGAATGTTGGCCGCCCTTATCTCTTCTCGCGCACTCGATTCGGTACGGGAGCTCGCCAAACAGAACGGGAAGTTAAACAGGCAACCGCCGTTTTGGACATTCGCGCCACCGACTTCATGGACGAGTCGTGGCTCTCCAAAATGCTAGGACGTCACCTCTTCACTGGCTTCGCATCCGAGCAGCGTATCGAACAACGCGATCAACAGTGGGCCTCCTATTTGCTCAGCCGCGAGTACGGCGAGTTCATGGGCACGCCAAAGGTATCGCAGACCGAACGCGAACTCATGATGATGAACTATCTTGGCAGTGATTCCCTCTTGGGAGTCAATTCTCCGAGAGGACTCAACATACAACCTGTATCCGCTCTGCAAGTTCCAGACTCCAGCTCGATCCTGCTATTCGATTCGAACTGGAACGCTCCTAGCGTAGACCCAGCTGCTGAGTGGATACGCCCATGGGACCAGTCCAACCAGACCCAATCGGAAAACCCAGACAACTACGTTGGCTGGAGAACCATGTCTTTCGACCTCATCAACGGCTCGACCGTCGAGGGCGGCAAGAAGTCCATCAAGGACGCGCGAGGTGACTTGCAGGAAATCGATTCTGAAGCGTTTATCTGGCAAGCTTACCTAGCAGGAGGAGCGATTGTACCCACTTATGGATACCGTCGAGACACTGCCAAGGGCTATGGTCTCGTTGCAGATGGATCACCTGACAATTACACAACCAGCCTCGTCGCAGCGGACACTTACCTCGACCTGACGGATCCCTCTTATGACTTCCGTACAGAGCCAGGAAACGTGGTGGAAGGATCAAGCGAATCTTGGTCGGTCGTTCTCCACACCGCTAAGTTCCTGCCCGAGCTCCCCCTTGGCTCCGAGTTCAGTTTCTTCTACAACGAATCCTCGAACTTCCAACCAGCTGCCGGCCGCATCGGCGTGTTTGGAGATCCTCTCGGCGCTCCATCAGGAGACACCACTGACTACGGTTTCATGGTTTCCGCACTCCAAGGGAAGATGCACTTCAAGGTGAACATCTACGAAACCCTTGTGAAGGATGCCAGCTTCGACCCCGGTAACCTCTGGGTGATCGGAGCACAGGAGGCACGCGCCTACCGTGCGGCTAAGCGATTCGAAGCTAACCTCAATGGAGAGCCTGGTTCGAAAGGCTGGTGGTACCGTCCACGCGGTGGACAAACCGCAGAAGAGGCTCTCGAAGAACAACGCTCGCACGTTGAAGGCGTATTGGGGAACCTGCTGCCAACCGAGTTCTACGAAGCCTGGGGCATGGATCTCGAAAACGGCTGGAAGAACAGCTGGTGGTTAGGTGGATCAAAGCCAGTCGGCATTACTTCTACCGCCGATACCTTGTCCGAAGGGGTTGAATACGAGTTGAGTTTTGAGCCGACAAAGAACTGGAGTATCCTTTTCAACGCATCCGAGCAAACGGCAAAGAATACCAACATAGCTGGCTCGCTCAAGGAATTCGTAGCAGCTCGCAATGCTCATTGGAACGGTCCCGCAGGTCACACCCGCATGTGGGGTGGCGGCGGAACCCAATCCATCCTCTCGCAGTGGAATACTCTCTTCTACTCCAAGTACCAACTCGCACTACAACAGGAAGGCACCAACGTAGCCGAGATGCGCCCATGGCGTGCAAACATGGTGACCTCCTACCGTTTCACAGACGGCCGCTTCAAAGGCTTGAACGTTGGCGGCAGCGTGCGTTGGGAAGACAAGGTGGCTATCGGGTATCCAGTCTATACTGACCCATCCGATGGCGTCGACAAGTTCGACATCGACAATCCTTACTGGGGTCCGAGTGCCGAGAAGATCGACTTATTCGCATCTTATACGATGAAGCTCGGCAACGGCATCCGCTGGCGTATCCAAGGAAACCTGAGAAACGCGTTCGCTGACGACAAACTGATCCCCGTCACTGTCCAAGGAGATGGCTCTCCGGGAACGTTCCGTATCCCAGCGAGCCGTGAATGGACCATCTCAAACAGCTTCACATTCTAGTCAGGATATAAAAATCCTTCGAGGCCGGAAGAGGGCACTTCCGGCCTCACCATTTTTTAGCCTAACCATACGACATGAAGACCATTCTTCGCCTCGCGTGTGCAACCGTTGTTGCCACCACTCTTAAATTGGCCTGCGCCGCTCCTAGCGACTCGCCCAACGTACTCATAATTGCTGTAGACGACCTCAAGCCACTCATCGGAGCGTATCAGGACAGCCACGCCATCACACCGGCCATCGATAAACTTGCCTCTCGAGGAACCGTATTCAGAAATGCATACTGCCAACAAGCAGTCTGCGGAGCATCCCGAGCCAGTTTCTTCACAGGGCAAAGACCCGATTCGGTTCAGGTCTGGGACTTTAAGTCCCGTATGCGTGACCATCAGCCCGATCTCATCACCCTTCCCCAGCATTTCAAAAACCACGGTTACCACACTGCTTCGGTTGGAAAAGTCTTCGATCCACGCTGCTCGGACGGGAAAAAGAACGACGCGCGTTCTTGGAGCCAGCCTCACACCAGCGTCGAAACGCCTCATCTTCTCATAAACCATTTCGGAGCAAGAGACGCACTGAGCAAGATCAAGTCCTTCCGCCTCAAGGCCCCTCCGGAAAAGAAGGACAACAGCGACCTAAACAGTTTCAAGCTCATCACCGAAAGACTCGAAAACGACGTCCCCGACGACTTCTACGGAGATGGGCTGAGAGCGAACTGGGCAGTCTCCTTCCTGGAAGAACAGAAGCAAAACGAAAAACCCTTCTTTCTAGTCGTGGGCTTCAAGAAGCCTCACCTTCCCTTTATCGCGCCCAAGAAATACTGGGATCTCCACGATCCCGACAAACTTCCACTCGCCGCCGTCACGGATATGCCAGTCGGGTCACCAGATTTCCACTACCAAGACTCTTGGGAACTCAGAGGCGGATACGGTGGAATTCCTGAAGGGAAACTTCCAGAGGAGATGCAACGCGAGCTAGTGCACGGTTACTACGCCTGCGTCTCCTACATCGACGCCCAAATAGCGCGAATCCTCGAAACCCTGGAAGAACAGGGTTTAGCCGAGAACACGATTGTAGCCCTCTGGGGAGACCACGGTTGGCATCTCGGAGATCACGGCATGTGGTGCAAACACACCAACTACGAACAAGCAACCCGCGTTCCGTTCATCGTCGTACCCCCCGAGTCCTTCGGTCCAGCGACCCCTCAAACTACTACCCCCGTCGACTCAATCGATCTCGCCCCAACCCTCACCGAACTCTGCAATATCCCTGCTCTTGCGAGTTTCGCAGGCAAGAGCCTCACTCCGCTACTCGCCGACTCGGAGGCGATCCACAAGCCCTTTGCCGTCAGCCAATTTCACCGACATACGGAGGGAAATACGGTCATGGGCTACGCCTTCAGAAACAAACGCTACCGACTTATCACCTGGATAGAAATGGATTTCAAAGCCGGCGAACGCAGCGGCCCACTCGTCGCGACCGAACTCTACGACCTCCAGAAAGATCCCGACGAAACGAAAAACTTAGCATCACTGGCTGAGTTCACCGACCTGAGCGAGAGACTCACTCGACGCGCCGCCCGCTATGCCAAACAAGAACTCGGGGTCAGTTGGTCTCAATAGTTTCACGCCAATACTAATCCATTTTCCGTCTGCTCTCCCCATGCATCCGATGGGTCGGATACTCATCTTGTAGAAATTCCAATTTACTTATCAGAGAGTCTGCTCATCTAGTCGGAGCAGGCTCTTTTTGTGGTTCATCTCCAAATCGAATGAGAGAGGAGTCATCCGAATCCAGGGTCTACAAAGGTAACCATCTTTCTTGATGGATCTGATTCGACGACAGCTGGGCCAGCCCCTCGCAGGCAGCCCATCCGACCCCAGAACAGCCGTACCTCCGGAAAAATACCCCCGTGTCCCAGCCAAGCAATAAATTGAGCTTTTTCCACCTACCTATCACGCTTTGGCTATGTACAATCTAATACCATCACCAGAAACCCGCACCCACATTTGACATCTTCCGGCACTTCATTCCGCTTCTTGTGAATATCCTATCGACTCAGGGACAGGCCTGAAGTAACGATTTCCAAATCCACTCAAATGCCCATTGCCCCGAACACAGCCCTAGTTTTGGCGATGGCGGCCACGGTGTCGCTGCCAACCTTCGGTCAAGACCTCTTCGAGATGAGCTTGGACGAACTCTTGGAGGTGAAAATCACGTCCCAAAAACGTGAGGAAGACCCGCAAAAAGCCTCGCTCTCAGTAACGGCGATCAATGGCCAATCCCTCTCCAACTGGGAGATTGGAAGCTTCCTCGATCTGGATTCACAAGTTCCGGGTCTGGTCATCGGTCGATCCGGCTACGACCCACGCCCAGCGATACGGGGCGCTCGAACACAGCAGGTTGAGCACAACGACCTCGTGCTCGCTTCCTACAACGACGGCGTCTACCAAAGCCGGCACGCCCAAACCATGCGCCCCTACCTCGACCTCGAACGGGTCGAAATCCTTCGCGGTCCGCAAGGGACCCTCTTCGGGCGAAATAGTTACGGAGGCGCCACCAACGCTTTGAGCCAAAAACCAGAACTTGGAACGGTCGAATCTCAAGCCACCCTCACCCTCGGCAGCGACTCTCTGCTTGAAGCCAGGGCTTTCACAAACATGCCAATCGGCGACACCGCAGCGCTCCGCTTCTCGCTCGCTGACACCTCACGCGACGGTTATATCGAAAACCGTTACGATCCAGATCTCTCCCTCGGGGACCGGGACGGTTTCTTAGCTCGAGGGCAACTTCTCTGGGAACCAACGGAACAGGCAAGCCTGAGACTGAAAATCGAACGATGGGAGGAAAATTCCAATGGGTACGGATCGTTCGGATACAAACCCATCGGCATCCCAATCGATGAATCCAGCAGCCTTTCGAGCCCGTTCGGTACCCTCTTTCCCCTCATCGGAAAATCCGAGAACCTCGACAACTCCCTAGGGACCAGCGGGGCTGGTATTGATTTCGCAAATACACCACAGAACGACGGGGCCGCCGAAGTCCTACGAGATCCCTATCACATCAACAGCGACTACCCATCCCAAGAACGACTGGAAGAAGATTCCCTCCTTCTCGAATGGGAGCAGGACTTTGACGAGATCAAGACTCGACTCGTCCTCGGACACACCGATTTTTCCGACTTCCGCATCGAAGACGGCGACTTTTCGACCTACAACTCTTTTGCTGGTGGTCAACGTATGGGGTCGCAAACCACCACTGGGGAGTTTCAAGTCATCTCACCCGAAAACCACGACCTACTCTGGGTGTTCGGTATCTACTATCTCAGCGAGGACTTGAACTACGCCTTTCTCTGGCGAGAACTCTCCGACCTCGTCAACAACGCCCCCGACCCCACAGCGCCTCCGCGAAACGAATGGGCAAGTTGGATGGAGGAACTTAGGATGCGAACAAAATCCCTCGCGCCGTACTTCCAAATCACCAGCAAAATCTCCGATTCCTTAAGCTTCACATTCGGTGCACGTCACACTAGCGACGAACGGACTTGGTCGCTAGTCGGACTCGATACAGACACCCCCGCAGAACTCTCCTTCAATCGCCCCGTTATCGAAAATTCGAATCACCAATGGGAACGCCCCACTTGGAAAGTCGGACTGGAATGGAACGTGGATGAAAATAGTTTCCTATACGCAACCGGAACCACCGGCTTCATGGCAGGGAACTTCAAAACCGGAACAGACGAATACGACGAGCAAGAGGTAACCGCATTCGAAGTCGGCTACAAAACGACAACCGATGATGATCGGATTCGCCTCAACGCCGCCTTCTTTTTCAATGAGTACGAAGATCTCCTTGCGACAACTTTCGTCGATCAAGACGGAACAACTATAGGCGTAGTAGATAACGTAGGATCGATCACTTCCAGCGGGCTCGAAGTAGAGTTCGATTGGCTCCCTCTCGAAGCGCTGCACCTCGGAGCGAGAGCCTCAGTCGCGAACAGCCGATACGACGACTTCGTCTCATCCAATCCTTTCCAAACCGGCGGGCAAACGATCGACGGCACGCCTAACCAATTCCAACTACACGACTCTCAAGTCGCCTTTTCTCCGGACCTTTCCGTCTCCCTATTCGCAAGCTACGACTATCAACTCGCTAACAACAGCCGAATCGTACCCAGACTAATGATACGATGCAACGACGACTATCGAGCAAATGACGAACCCTACCAGTTCGCGCGACAACCTTCCACCACCCTCATCGATCTCTCGCTTGCCTGGCATCCCTCAAACGACGCGTATTCTGTCAAACTCTTCGCCTCGAACTTAACCGACGAGCTCAAGCTCAACCGCGCCAATCGTTTCGGCGGTGACGTAGCGGTAGTCGATTACGCTCCACCTCGCCGCTACAGTATCCAGATTTCCAAGAGCTTCTAGCGTTGCTCCTTTGGCTGTACAACCAGAGCCAGGCTCGATCTAGCCCTCACCGCAACGAGTGCTCCCTCCTCGCTCTTTCCCCTATTCGGGGGATAGACTCAACCGGGCCCAAACAGTATCCTCCACCTCCTGGAAGCTATCACCCCCTAAAATGCTCAACCGCGTTCTCCCCTCTTTACTGATACTAGCGTCAAGCACCACAGCATTCCCCCAAGCCTTCTCAGACGGCAACGTCGTCCATGAACTCAACGCCCGAGGCTTCATCAAAAATTGGATCATAGCAGGCCCATTCCCAAGCCCGCAACTCGAGAGCCCACTTCCAGACGGAAGCTCGCACCTTGGCTTTTACAACGACTACCTCGCCAGCATCGGGGGAGAAGAAAACAGCGCTCTGACGCTCGATACCGAGCTCACTTACACGAACGAAAAAAACGAAACGGTTCCAGTGCGCCCACAGCACGTCCATTCCTCCAGCAACGGAATCGTCGATCTCGATTCCCTCTTCGCACAACCGGACAACGTAATGGCCTACGCATTCTGCGAGGTCTATTCCGACAAAAACCAAGAAGCCATGATCTCGCTCGGATCCGACGACGCCATAAAGGTTTGGCTCAACGGCTCCTTAGTGCACAGCCACTACGTTGGCCGCGGGCTCGGATTCGGCCAAGATGTCTTCAAGGTAAAGCTCAAGAAAGGTCACAACCCCATGCTGGTGAAAGTCGTCGACATGGTCAGGGATTGGGGCTTCGCCATCGAAGTTCTGGACAAACAAGCGGCCGCAGAAGAAGAGGAGATCCAGCGCCAAAAACAAACCGCCATCGACAGGCTTGTAGGGGAAGAGCACCCCTTGTGGCCGAACGGCATTCGCAACAACCCCATCCTCTACCCAGAGCCGGACCTCATCAAACACGGCTCCTGGCTCCCGGATGCCCGACTGCAGATTTCCCGAGCCTACAGCAACGTCTCCACCCCTACTTATTTCCTCTACCAAGCTCCACCCGAAAAGAACACCGGCATCGGCGTCGTCATCCTACCAGGCGGCGGCTACAACGACGTTTGGATCGACAGCGAAGGCCACGAAGTCGCCCTCCAATTCAAGGAACAGGGAATCAGCTCCATAGTCCTCAAATACCGGACCAACACCGCCGACAGCAAAGGTAAACGCCCTTACTCCAAAGACGTTTACCTACCCGCCGCCACCGCTGACGCCAAGGAAGCCATCAGGCTCCTTCGCTCCAAAGCCAAGGCCCTGGATCTCGACCCCAACAAAATCGGCATTGGCGGCTTCTCCGCAGGCGGGCACCTATCCCTCTCCGTGCTCATAAACCCAGACGATGCAAGCGAAGACAGCTACCCAGATTTCGCCTACCTCATCTACCCTTGGCTACAGGAGGGCTACCAGGAGGAGATCTCCAACGCCCAAACCCTTCCTCCCTTATTCATCGTCAACGGCCTAGACGACACCTCTACTCCCGCCGAAAAGACGCTCACCTTCTACCAAATTCTAAACGAGAAGAACGTCCCCGCAGAGCTGCACATCTACTCCAAAGGAACCCACGGCTTCGGACTCGGGCGAGACCACTCAGCCAAGCAATGGACTCACAGTTTCGAAGCCTGGTTAAAAGACATCGGCATGATCCAAGAGTAAGCGGGAGAAGCGAAACGCTTCAAAACAACCCGATCTGGGGAAACCCATCGGCGATGGTTCCTCATCCCCAGATTATCGATACGATACGGTTGCTGAATAAACGATCCATCCAACGCCCGGAGAGAGCAACGAACCCCAATCTTTCCCCTATTCGGGGGATAGACCCAGCGAGCATCTCACGTTATCCTCATCAAGACGCTGGCTGGGGCAGCCCAACACGCCCGCTAGTCAAGAGCCCTAGGAGAACCCCTTGCTGAAACTAAATGAATATCGCAACTCTCGCCAAGAACACACTTCGATTCGCTACTTCGATCGCACTAGGAAGCAGCCTACTGGCTCAAACAGACGAACTCCGAAATCCGGAAATCTTTCAGGTCAATCGCGAGGCTCCACAAGCAAACATCACCCGCTTCGCGTCCGAATCCCTATCCGCCGACTCGAGTCGAGCAGATTCGCCTTACTACCAGTCACTGAACGGTGAATGGAAATTCCATTGGGTACCCAAGCCCGCTGATCGCCCAGTTGGCTTCGAAGCCCCGTCCTACGACGTATCAAGCTGGGAGACCATCCCGGTCCCTAGCAATTGGGAGCTCGAAGGCCACGGCATCCCCATCTACGCCAATCTCGTCTACCCCTTCCCGAAAAACCCGCCTTTCATCGACGCCTCCGACAATCCCGTCGGCAGCTACCGCCGCGAATTTACCGTTCCCAACCAATGGGACGGCAAAGACATCTACCTCAGTTTCGGAGCAGTCCGCAGCGCCTTCTACCTCTGGATCAACGGCCAAAAAGTCGGCTATAGCGAAGGCAGCAAGACAGAAGCTGAATTCAAGATCAACGACTACCTCAAGAGCGGCGCCAACACTCTCGCTCTCGAGGTCTATCGTTGGTCCGACGCCAGCTATCTGGAAGATCAGGACTTTTGGCGCCTAAGCGGTATCGAGCGCGACGTCTGGCTCTACGCCACCAACAAAGCCACCCTTAAAGACCTTACCATCACCGCCAACTTGGACGACCAATACCAAGACGGAACGTTCTCCACTGACTTCGAGCTGAGCAACAGCGACCCACGAACCCGCAAACTCCAACTCACCGCCACTCTCTACGACGGCGACAACGAGATCTTCTCCTTCGAGAAATCCGTGAAGATTCCCGGCGGAGAAAACAAATCGGTCTCCCTCGTTAAAAGCATTCCCCAAGTCCGCAAATGGACTGCGGAAACCCCCGAACTTTACTCCCTTCAAGTTGTCGTCCAACCCGAAGAAGGCGACCCTGAAACCGCCCGCTTCGATGTCGGCTTCCGCCGCATCGAAATCAAGAACGCCCAACTGCTCGTCAACGGAAAGGCCGTCTATCTGAAGGGCGTAAATCTTCACGATCACCACCCCGTCAACGGGCACGTCATGGAGCAGGAGCTCACCCTCAAGGACCTGCAGCTGATGAAGGAAAACAACATCAACGCCATCCGCTGCAGCCACTACCCCAAGGAGGACGCCTTCTACACGCTCTGCGATCGCCTCGGTTTCTATGTGGTCGATGAGGCCAATATCGAAGTGCACGGCATGGGCACCACCAACCAGGGTGACTTCGACAAGTCGATCCACCCCGCCTACCGCCCCGAGTGGAAAGGAGCATTCCTCGACCGTACCGAACGCATGTACGAACGGGCCAAAAATCACCCCTCCATCATCATCTGGTCTCTGGGCAACGAAGCCGGCAACGGACAAAACCAGTTCGCCGCCTACGACTGGCTAAAATCTGTCCAGGACACCCGTCCCGTCCAATACGAGGGAGCTACCCACTACTCGAACTCAGATCTGCAAGTTCCCATGTATTGGAAACTCAAGGACATGATCGAATACGCCGAAAAGACTCCCGAACGCCCCCTTATCCAATGCGAATACTCTCACGCGATGGGCAATAGCGTCGGAAACCTACAAGACTACTGGGACGTCATCGAATCCTACGACATCATGCAAGGCGGCTTCATCTGGGACTGGGTCGACCAAGGCATTTTGTCCGAAGACGAAAACGGCAACCCCTTCTGGGCTTACGGCGGTCACCTCGGCAGTGGACACCTTAGACACGATCAAAACTTCTGCCTCAACGGTCTGATCAGCGCCGATCGCACTCCGCATCCCGCGCTCTTCGAAGTCAAAAAAGTCTACCAGTTCATCAAGTTCCGCGACTACGATCCAAAAGCAAAAACGGTCGAAATCACCAACGGTTACGATTTCACCTCCCTCGCAGACTTCCAGATCAGTTGGACTCTCCTGAAAAACGGTAAAATGTTCGCGAGCGGAGATCTACCCACTCAAGACATCGCTCCTGGCGAAGCACGTCGAGTAAAACTGGATACACCTAAAATCAATACAAACAACGGAGAATATCTACTCAATCTATCCGCAGCCCTTGCTGTAAAGAAACCCCTACTAAGTATCGGCTATCCACTGGCCAGCGAACAATTCGCTCTCTCGAATATAGCATTGCCAAGCATCGCTGAGACAGTTGCTGGAAGTGCAGCCCCAACCATAAAGGAGAACGGCAGCACGCTCCTCGTCTCAGGTCCAAATTTCGAAGTCACATTCGATACTAAAACAGGTGCCCTTAGCAAACTGACCTACTCCGGCAAACAGGTCCTCAAAGAACCACTAAAGCCAAATTTCTGGCGCGCACCCACCGACAACGACTTCGGCTACAACATGCCCAAACACCACGCGATCTGGAAGCGAGCAACCGAAGAACAAAAGCTAGAACTCTTCAGCCATAAAGTCCTTTCCAACGGCACTGTGCAGATAGTATCCAAACAGAAGCTCGCCTCTGGCCGTGCGAGACTCAAGATCACGTACTCAATCTCTGGAGACGGATCTGTCCAAGTAAGCAACAAACTCGACATCCTAAAGGAGTCCCTACCAGACCTACCAAGATTCGGAAACAATTTCATCCTGAAAGAAGAGTTCTC
Source organism: Pelagicoccus mobilis (assembly GCF_016595505.1). Taxonomy (GTDB): domain Bacteria; phylum Verrucomicrobiota; class Verrucomicrobiia; order Opitutales; family Opitutaceae; genus Pelagicoccus; species Pelagicoccus mobilis. The sequence continues at coordinate 84,924 of NZ_JAENIL010000022.1, forward strand.
AAACGCCCATTGGTACGGACGCGGACCCTTCGAAAACTACTCGGACCGAAAAACTGCAGCCTTCATCGGCCAATATCAATCCAGCGTCGAACAGCTTCTCTTCGCATACGGAAGGCCACAAGAAAATGGATACAGAACCGACACCCGCTGGCTTGAGCTTACCAATTCACGCGGTTCTGGCATTCGTATCCAAGCCATTGACCGAGCCTTCGGCTTCAACGCCCGCCACCAATACGAATCCGACTTTGATCCGGGCATGAAAAAAGCCCAACGCCGCACCAGCGATATCGTCCGTCGCCCCCTCGTAAGCGTCAACATCGACCACTCCCAGATGGGAGTAGGCGGCGACAACAGCTGGGGCTACCGCCCACATGACCAATACCTTGTCGCAGCCGAAGATATGTCTTACAGCTATTTGATTTCGCCAATCGGAAACTAAGACAGAGGGCGACGCTTCCGCCAATCTCTCCCTCCAAATTCAACACGAACACCGAAGCGGCCCCCTTTCATGTTCAGAGCCATCCTCCTCGCCCTCACCTTCACCAGCTGCCTCCTAGCCAGCGAGAAAGGGATCCGTCTCGAGCGCAGCGTCATGATCCCCATGCGGGACGGCGTAAGGCTATCCACCGATCTCTACTTCCCGGAGAAGGCCAACGAGAAGCTTCCCGTCGTGCTCATCAGAACCGTCTACGGGAAAGCCTCGGTCATCGACTGGAACCCGCTCTACCGCGAACTCGTCCGCCAAGGCTATGCCCTCGCCATCCAAGACATCCGAGGGCGCTTCGAATCCGAAGGCGAATACCGTATCGCCACCGGACGTCGTGAAGACGGCTACGACACGGTCGAGTGGCTTACTACCCGCCCCTGGTCCAATGGCAAACTCGGCACCGTCGGCTGCTCCTACCAAGGCGAAGCCCAACTCGTGCTCGCCGCTGCCAAACACCCCAACCACCTCACCTCCATCCCCCTCGCGCCCGCATCGGGCTACTACAAGCCGGGACGCGCTTGGCAGTCCTTCTCCGGAGGCGTCTTCGAGCTCGCCCAAACCGCTGGCTGGTTCGCCAGCAACGGCAGCAAAGTCTTCTATCAACCACCCCCTCAAGTCGACCGTCAGGAATGGTTCCAATCACCCGCCGCCGCCCTCTTCGATCCCGCGCCCAAAGTCGACTTCGACCACTACCTGACCTTCCTCGACACCCTCCCTATCGACACCCTCCTCGAACGAGCAGGCACCCCGCCCTCCGACTACAAGCTCTGGGCCACCAGCAATCCCGACGGACCCTACTTTCGCGATCTCGACCTCGTGCAAGCTCACGACACCTTCAACATCCCCGCCCTTTTCATCGACTCCTGGTACGACTACGGACCGGAGGAAACCCTCGAGGTATTCGAGCTCTTCAGCAAAAACGCCCTCAGCGAACGCGCCGCCCAAAACCAGTTCATCATCATGGCGCCCAGCACCCATTGCGGTTTCAGCGACGCAAGCGAGAATACTGTCGTCGGCGACCGCCCACTCGGCGACGCCCGCATGCCCTTCCAAGAGCTGCAGATCCGCTGGCTCGATCATTGGTTAAAAGGAGAAACCAACGGCGTCACGAACATGCCCAAGGTGCAATACTACCTCATGGGCAAAAACGAGTGGAAGAGCAGCGACACTTGGCCACCCGAAAATAGCCACCCCGAAAAGTGGTACCTCAGCAGCAGCGGACAGGCAAACAGCCGGCTAGGCGACGGTACCCTCGCTCCGAAGCCTCCTCTAGCAAGCGGCTACGACAGCTTCGTCTACGATCCGATGAATCCCGTGCCATCTCTCGGTGGGCACACCTGCTGCACTGGCAGCGACACCGAAGCAGGCGGCTACGACCAGTCGGAAATCGAGCTCCGCAACGACGTTCTGGTCTACACCTCCGAACCGCTAAAGGAAGGCCTCGAAGTCACCGGTTCCATCGAAGTGCTCCTAAGCGTTTCTTCCTCCGCTGTGGATACGGATTTCACGGCCAAGCTCGTCGATGTCTACCCAGACGGCCGCGCCTTCAACATCCAGGAAGGAGCCTTGCGAATGCGCTACCGGGATGGCTTCGAAAACCCAACTCTCATCGAGCCCGACCAGACCTACCAGATTCGCATCGATCTTCGAGCCACCAGCAACTACTTCGCCCCCGGGCACCGCATCCGCCTCGAGGTAACCAGCTCCAATTTCCCCCGTTGGGAACGCAATCTAAACACCGGCGGCAACAACTACGATGAAACCGCTGGCACCATCGCCTTCAACACCGTCCACCATTCGAAGGCCCAGCCTTCCTACCTCCTGCTCCCTGTCGTAGGCGAAACGGAATAAGACCGACTCAATCCAAATGCACGATCCCATGCCGGATCGCAGTGATCGCCGCCTCTGTCCGATCCCGCACCCCAAGCTTCGCAAACAAAGCCTTGAAGTGAGACTTCACCGTCTCGTCTGAAACACACATGCTGCGAGCGATCTCCTTGTTGCTGCGGCCTCGAATCAAACATTCCAATACCTCGCGTTCACGCTCGGTAAGCTGCCGCCGACGCGAACGCTCCTCCAAACGCTCCGCAACCTGACGGGGTAAAACGTCCTCGCCCCTGAATACGCTCCGAATCGTTCCCGCGATTTCCTCAACCGGCATGTCCTTGAGAAGGTAAGACTTGGCCCCCGACTGGATCGCCCGGTGGATGTCCTCGTCCAAATCATAAGTCGACAGCACGATCACCTTGGCCTCGGGAAACTTCCGGCAAATCGACAAGATCGCCTCCGCTCCCCCCATGTTGTGCATTCGCAAGTCCATTAGCACGATGTCTGGCTTCACATCCTCGTAAACCTCGATCGCCTCCTCCCCATCCGCGGCTTCTGCGATCACCTTCATGCCTGGCTGGCTATCGATCAAGGCAATGATCCCCATACGCATCGACGGATGATCATCGACCACCAATACTCGAATCGAGTCGGCAACCTCAGTTCCCTCCCCGCTCAAGCGCGTATTTCCATCTTCCCTACTTTTCATGCCTTGGAAGAGCTAGCCTATCACAGTCCCGCGACTCTGCCTCTCACCCATTTGGGGGAAATCTTAGCCACCGTGTTTTCGCTCCCTTATCACTTGCCCCAAGCCGCCTTAGCTATTGAATTTCAAACAGTACCCCAGCCCCCAGGGAGACGGAAGATAATCGCCCTGCTCCCCTTCATTGATGACCTTTCCTGTCACGCGTTACCCCCTGTATTCAGCGACCTTTCTGGCCACGCTTCTCGCGTTCTGCTTTGCGCCACTGCTCGCCCAAGTTTCACCCGAATCCAAGCTGCTCACGACCGCCGCGCAGATCCGAGCGCTCACCCCGGACGAAGCCGCCCAGCAAATCCCCATCCGCCTGCAAGGTTGCTTCCTCTCCCGCGAGAACAACGCCTTCTCCATGCAGGACCATACCGACGGGCTCTTCGTTTTCGCCGAACCTGGCGTAGCGCTCGACTTCCAACCGGGTGACCTGATCGAGGTCGAAGGTGTCAGCAATCCTGGAGACTACGCCCCTTGCGCTTCCGCAACTTCAGTTCGCCGCATCGGAAGCACTCAGATTCCAGATCCAATCCAAACAACCATCTCGGAGCTCCACTCAGGGCAAAAGGATGTCGCCTGGGTCGAAGTAACTGGCATCGTTAGGAGCGCCGAGATCGCTCCCACTCCTGATTACCTCTCCAACAGCTCAGAGCAATCGACTCCCCGCTCCTACACCAAACTCAAGCTGGCCGACGGGAACTCCCACCTGCTCGTCGAAATGCGGGAAGCCATCGACCCAAACGAACTTTTGGATGCCAAAATCCGACTCCGAGGACATTGCTTCTACCTGCACAACGGAAACAGACAATTCCTTCGCCCTATCCTCCACACACCCGTCGGGGTTAAGCCAGAGATCCTAGTCCCACCCCTCCATATTGACTTCGACGGTTCACCCACTCCCGTCTCCAAGCTACTCACCTTCGATCCTACGGGCGGACGCCCCGGCCACCGCATCCATGTCAGAGGCATCGTTACCCATCACCAACCAGGAAAAGCCTTCTGGATTCGCGACCAAGACCAAAGCCTGCAGGTCCAGAGCACCCAGCTCGAAGAGTTAAACCCCGGCGATCTGGTCGATGTCCTTGGCTTCCCCGAATCCGGAACCTACAGCCCTGTGCTCCAAGACGCGGTCTTCAAAAAAGCAGGCACGCAAGCCCCACCCGTCCCTGCAACGCTCGACGAGATTCTCTCCATCACCCGCCACGATTCCGATCTCGTTAGCCTCGAAGCAGAACTCCTCGAAATCCAACGCTACCCCGAAAGCATCGAACTCACGCTCCAAGCTTTGGATACAACCGTCCGCGCTTCCCTCCTCCTCAATGAACTCTCAAGCCCACCGCCCAACTGGCGTCCAGGGAGCATCGTATCCCTGTCGGGGATCGCCACCGTGGGAGAAGGTGAAACCGTGCCTCTCAATGGACTCTGGTGGGCTGAGTCACTCCACATCCTTCTCCGCTCCCCCGCTGACCTCGCCGTCATCCAACAGGCTCCCTGGTGGACCCCCAAACGCGTCGCCTACACCCTCGCGGTTATCCTTTCGATCGCTCTGCTGACCATCGCAGTCATCGTCCTCCTCTCCCGTCATCGACTCCGCGAACAAAAGCAACACCGAGCAATGGCAGAGTCCGAATTCACCGCCATTCTCAATGAACGCAACCGCGTCGCTCGCGAGATCCACGACACCCTTGCGCAAAACATCGGGGCGATCTCCGTCCAGCTTGAAATGGTTCGCACCGACTCCCATAACCTCGGCGAAACCACCCAACGTCACATACAGACCGCCCATAAGCTCGCCCGTACCGCCCTTTCCGACGCCCGCGACACCATCTGGAATATGCGCTCTCAAGTCCTCGAACAACGCGACCTCTCAGGCGCTCTTGAACGCATCGGAAAGCAACTGACCGAAGATACCGACATCACCGTTTCCACGCGAATAACCGGTGGACGTCGCCGCCTCGCCCCCGTCGTCGAAAACAACCTGCTTCGCGTAGGACAAGAGGCCATTACCAACGCGTGCAAGCATGCCCAGCCCAAGCACATCAACGTAGAGATCCGTTTCCAAGAACGCCGTGTCGAACTCTCGGTCGAAGACGACGGGATCGGCTTCGATAAAGAGAAAGTCGACAACGAGACCAAACGCAGCTTCGGACTAGTCGGCATCCAAGAACGCATCGAACTGCTCGACGGCGAAGTCACAATCGAGACCGCCCTCGGTCAAGGCACGCACATCGTAGCCAGCGTGAGCGACTAGCCCCGACACCACGAAATGAGTTCTCCCAACGCTGAACACCCGCTCAAGGTTATGATCGTAGATGACCACCCGCCGATGCGGATGGGACTGATCGCTTTGATAAACAGCCACCCCCGGATGAGCGTCATTGCCGAGGCCGCAGACGGAGAAGAAGCCTTCGAAGTCTACGAGGACGTTCTCCCAGACATCGTTCTGATGGACCTGCGCATGCCGGGAATGGGCGGAGCCGAAGCGACCCTCGCCATCCGCAAACGCTACCCCGACGCGAAAATCGTCGTCATCTCGACCTATGACTGGGACGAAGATATCCACCGAGCCCTGCAGTCCGGTGCCGCTTCCTACATCCTCAAGGACATGCCCATCGAAGACATCGCCGAGACCGTCGAAGCCGTCTACAAAGGAGAGGCAACTCTCCCCACCACCGTGGCAAAACGCCTCGCCGAACGAGAACGCCGCGAACCAATCACAGACCGAGAACGCGAAGTGCTGGAAGCCCTCGTAAAAGGGCGGAGCAATAAAGAGATCGCCCGCGACCTTTCCATCTCAGACGAAACCGTAAAATCCCACTTCAAAACCCTCTTCGCCAAACTCCAAGTACGCGATCGCACCGAAGCCGCCATCTCCGCCATCCGCCACGGCATTATCCACATCGACGAATAAGTTCAGAGCGACTCTACGCGTAACTTCAGAAACACCGATTCGCCGCTGACCACGCGACGTGTGAACCGTACCGTTTCTACATCTTCCTCGGTTCCCAAGATTTCACTCTCCCCTTCGGACAAATCCCAGCTCCCATCCAAGTCAGAGCTCTCAAGCACCGAAAAAAGGAGATCCGAAGCCGTTCGAGATCGGCGATAAATCAAACTCAGCAACGCTCCCGAATCATCCATCCGTGGCTGTATCCAAATATCACTTTTAGTTGGATCTCCACCAAACGCCCGTTCGCTCAGATTCAAAATGCCGTCTCCATCCGGATCGGCGTCATCCGCGGCGTCTCCTGTCGCCTCGCCTGAGCCAAAGTAACTCAAACGCCATGCTTCCGCCGGACTCAGCGAACGCCCTTCAAACAGTGCTTCCACTTGTACGTCAGCCAAGGCGTAGTTGTAAATTCTGACATCGTCCAAACTGCCGACAAATCGAGCCGCTCCAGAATCGAACGAACTTCGTCCCAACTGATTCAATACAGGAGCCATCTCCACCGGACGAACCGACGTCGCCACAGTTCCTGCCAGAACCCCATCAACGAAGAGTCGGGCTTGCTGTCCATCGAGCGTTACCGCCACGTGGGCCCAAGCGCTTTGTGCAAGCTCCGGTCCTTGCACCCTCCAGTTCTCCCCACCATGCTTGCCGACCAAGTCCATCCCCTCGCCAAACGGCCCCGTCGAAAGATGAAAGCCAGACTCCGGGTTACGCGAAAAATCGAACACTCGCTGCTCGGCGATTCCGCCTCCCCACCTAACCCAAGCCGCCACCGTCAAGGCCTCGAAGTTAGCCACCGTTGCGGGCAAGCGAGCATAGTTTCCATTCCCGTTGAAGGACAAGGCCCGTTCGCCAAGCTTACCTTCTTCAAAGGCTAGGGATCCAACCAGTTCCAATTCGTTCCCGTTATCTGAGGCATCCACAACGCCCTCCTCAAACTCGTAGGCCGCCACCAAGCTCGCACCTAGTCGTGGTTTTCCGGATACTATTTCAGAAGGGTTCGAATGGTTTAACGACTCGTCCACCGCCTTTACCCGATAGTAGTAAGTCAGCACCTGATTCGCCGCCCCATCGACTAAGGCAGGTTCCGTCAGATTCCTTGCGATCATATCAAAGGGTCCCTCCGGCAAAAGGGACCGGTAGACATTGTAGCTCGCTAAATCACCTTCCCCATTGGCAGACCAACTCAAAGCCATTGAGGCCGGTCCTGCCACAACTTCCAATCCCACTGGAGCGGACGGAGCCACAAACTCCACCGACGCCTCAGCCGGCAACAAGCGCCACTGCTGATGGCTTCCGCCGTCGAAGTCCGCTTGACGAATATTGCCGCCCGATTCAAGCGACGCACTCGCCACCTCCAAGTACTTTCCGCTCCAACGGCTGCGAATATAGAAATACCCATCCTCCTCGTATTCAAAAAACCACTCCTGGTTCTCGTTCCCATAATCCAACCACTGATTGACATTCCCTCCGCTCACGAGAGACCAATCACGAACATCGGCAGACTTACCAGAATGAGCCGCCTTCATCGAAAAGTAACTGTAGTCTCCGCCGTGTCTATCATCCAAAGGCAGCACATCCCACTGCTGATACATAGCGCCAGAAGCTGTCCCTTGTCGGATATTCGCTCCATCCCCTTGACTGCCACCTCCTACACTCATCACCAAGCCGCTGTTGCGATTCACGATTTGGTAACGCCCACTAATAACCGGCTGTACGTCCTCTCCCCACTCGATACTGATTACTCGCTCCGCATTCGGCTGGTTCTGCTGATATCCAGTACCTCCCGGTGCATCGATCATGAAAAAGCGAGTCGGTCCGTAACCATCGAAAAACACATCCCGATCCAGCGCGACAAACTGATAGCCTGTCGTCTTCGCCTGCCGTTCCGCAGAACCGACAAATCCAAGCACATCACCGTCCGGGGCGTGATAGACCGCCGCCGCTGTCCACTTGTCTCGATGTTCTGAATACCCAAGACTCACTCCCTTATTCGCTCTAACAAAATTCGCTCGAGTCCGTTCAGCAGCTGCCCACCACATCGCTTCTTCGATACCATATTCCGCCCCGGCGAGCAGCTCCGCAACATTATGAGCCTCGGGATTGATCGCTTTCCTCCCATCAGAGACAACACCCTCGATAAAGGATATGTAAGTTTCCATCGTGCCATCCAGAGAGTGTGTCGACCCATAATCAGCTCGGTCCTTAATCCCTGCATACCACTCACTCGCCTTGTCTGAATTCAGAGTACTGGGTCCGACCAAACTCACCCCATCGAAATAACTATCCGAATCGAGCAACTGAAAAATGTCCGCATAGTTCTGCTTCGTTCCCTGCCCCCACGGATAGTCCGGTTCGTTGAACGGCTCCAACAATCCGAACTCATGGTCGTAATAATCCATGGTCGCCTTCAGCCCTTGTATCCAACGCTCCGGCACCACTTGCGATCCATTCTTGTACCAACTATCGACACCCGACTCGGTCGCTGGCATCAACGCCCAAGGTTTTTCTTCGCCCACAAGGATGGCGAGTTCCGCCATCTCGTCGAGATGGCTCTTTGTGGCGTTGGTCAATTGGCCATCGACCAAAGGAGCATCGGCGTGAAACCCCACGCGAGCGAAGTCGATCGCATCCTTCCCCATGTACTCAAGGGTACGACGCGCATTATCAGAGCTAGGCCAGGTTAGCTCCAAGCCCCACTTCTCAATCGTCTGCTTGGTCCCTGACGAACTCGTATCAAACAACACATGACGCTCTTGAGCCGTCACCTCCATTCCCAGCAGGAGGGTAACAGGTATGATCGCTATGCAAAAAGACCGTTTCACTTCGGGCGGTACAGATCTTACAAAGCGGGCCTCCCCTCACGAAGGGAAGGCCCACAAACTACATTAGACTGGAGAGTGGATAGCCGCGTTTAGAACTTGATGGAGTTAGTGATGGTCCACGTAGTCTTGGCGGGGATACGAACTTGGGCAATGGTTCCGTCCGGGTTCGCCATGATCGGGATCATATCGTCATCCGCGAACAGATTGTGGATGTTGAGTTGCACGGTATAGTCGTACTTGTCGTTCAACCTGCGTTCGTATCCAATCCACGCGTCGTAGTTTACTTCGCTTGGGCCGTAGATAGGATTGTTGACGTCGGTTACCCAACTGCTCGCTTCCTCGTTATACTTCGGATAGTAGCCGATGGCTGCCTTGTCCTGCCAACGCACCGCGCCGCCGATATTGAAAGCGCCAAGCGGACCGCCCTCTTCGAACTTGTAGTTGGTCACGAAGTTATAGCGCCACTTACGTAGCTCGTTCACACCTTGGCCTTCGCCTGAAAGCAGGTTCAGGTAAGGGGCGTAGACATTCTGCATGATACGACCGCCAAAAGTTTCGGAAACCGAGGAGTAGCTTTGGCTGCCAGTCCAGTGTCGAATATCGGAATAACCGTCGATCAACCAGTAGTTGAGCTGCGAAGGTCCGCCTGGGTTGTTATCCCAGCCATCGAACCAGAGAGGACTGAAAACTTCTACGAACTCAGCCCAATCCGGAAGGATGTTGGTACGGGTCGCTTCGTTGCGAGATGCGTTGAAGCTGATGCGCCAGCGTTCGTTCGGATTCGCGGTGATCTCAATTTCCATACCCTCGGAACGCAGGTCGTTGAGCAATTGCTGACCGCCAGGGGAGTTTTCGTCCCAGACGCGCCAGTCGTCCTCGATCTTGGCGAACTCTTTAGCAGCCACCCAATCGCGATCGAGAGGCCCAAACCATTGCTCGTCACTGCGAGCATTGAACCATGCAGTTCGGTAGGCGATCTCGTCGTCGGTTAGCGGCGGCGAAATGTAAGGACGGTTTGAGTCGGGATTGATATCGCCCTGAGCCACGTAGTTCGGAGAACCTGGCACCGCACCGCTGCGGATGCGCAGAGGCTGGTTAACAAGCGTGCTGAGCTGATCCTGCCAATCGGCCGGGATCGGTTGTCCGGCTATGCCTTGATCGTAGTTGCCTTCGCCAAGGAACCAATCGTTGACGAGCCATTCCGGAGTTGGCTGGTCATAGTGTGGGCCAGAACCCCAGGTTTCCTGGGCCATCGCGCTGATCGTGCGTGCGACGGCCCCCTTGGACCAGAACACCATACCGGACGGATCGCTGATGGTCGTATTGGCCTGCTTGGTCTCATACCAGGTAGCACGCAACTCGAGCTTGTTGTTAAACGCGCTCACACGAAAGCCGTAGTCCTGGGTTTCCCCCTGCGGAAGCGGCAGCTTGTTGCCGTAATTGTCTACGCCTGCATCCGCAGGCCGAAAACTGTTGGAATCGTTGTAGAAGAAGCTCAACTCCATGCCGTCAGGCAGTTCTTTGCCAAAGGTCTCGAGCAAACGATCCGCGTGAACGACGACCCCCCAGCTACGACGCTGGATGCTTGGCAATGGAAGCGTCGCCTCGTCTTCGAATTGCCAATCAGGATGAAACGGCAAGGTGCGGTTGTACTCGTCCTCGATACTGTAAAGCACGTCTCCCGGTTTATCCCATGCATTATAGGTGTCCTCACGCCAGCCGAAGAGCGGCTTGATCGCGTCGTTCAGGAGGTTGCCCTGCCAAACGAATGCCAGCGACTCGGTCGTGTTGTAGCCTTGGGAAGCCCACGTGTAGAGGTCATCCTTGTCATCGCGATAGTTGAGCAAACCGGAGTTGTGGGTGCGCCAGTCCCAGGCATCCACATGGTCGAAGGATAATACGTTGGCGGTGCTTCCGGGAGCGTGCACGCTAGTGATTCCCGGAACGGCTGAGGCAGGGATCGCGTCGAAGCTGGGAATGCCCCTGAGATCATCGCCGAGGTAGTGTATCCCCCAGATGCCGGAGTGTCCCTTCCAGTCGTCAAAGACCAATCCATAGGTATCCGCATCCCAAGCGTAGAGGTTGTAACCCGCGTTGAAATAGTCGAACCGCTGATCTGTGTAGACCGAAGTGAAGGTCTGCTCTCCAAAGAGTTTCGAGATCAAATCGTTCTGGATGTGCTCGTTCGGATCGAAGCGGTAGAAGGCCTTCGCACGGAAGGTTTCCACTTCGTCCACATTGTCCTGACCACTTGCCCCGCCGAGGACGAAGGGACGCCCGACGTCAGGATTGGCGTAACCACCGCGGAGGTTAGCGTTCACATCGACCGAGACTCGATTCGTATCCACCGCGTTCATATGACCGGACTCGTAAGTCTCCTTGTAGAGACCGAGATTGATACCGAGATCACCGTCCAAGTAGGTTTGGATGAAGGAAAGCTCCAAGGAGTCGAACTCGTTGTACTCGCTCTTATTGGGTCCCTGGATGGTTCGATCGATAAACGCCAACGGGCCATCGAGGATCATCTGAGTCGGCCAAAGACCGGAGCCGAAGCCTACGAAATCCTGACCGGTCGAGCTTTCGAACTGATTGATGATACGAGTGACCTCGGCATTACCAGAGTAGTAAGCCTTTGTGTCCTTATTCCAGACCTCCCAGCCGCCTTCGTTCCAGTTCGGATTCGTCACGCCGCTAAGGCCGCCCCAAGGATCCCCGTCACGTTGACGGTAGGCGTCGAGCGTTCCGTTGCCCACGACGTTTGCGCCGGGGTCAGCGAAGATGACCGCTGGAGTGCCGTCCCACCAGTTACGAGCTGGAGCGCCGGCGAAGTAATTCTCCAGATCCCAACGTCCTTCGTAATCGTCGGGACCATCTTGTGGCCAACCATTAAACCAGAGCGGATCGTACATGAGACGTTGCCCGATCGGACCGAACCAGTTCGTAATAAAGTCCGCCGCCGTCACCGAATTGGGACGGTTCGCATCGATATCCCCATACTCCGCGCGGACGTCGACCTGCGTGTAAATGCCGTCAGCCAGCTCAGGCTGCCAGCGAAGCGAAGCGAACAGTCGCCGATCCTTCTCGTAAGTAAAATCTTGGCGGAATTCCTCATCGTCATTCATTGCCACGAAGCGAACCGCGAGCTTGTCCTCGATGAGCGGAATGTTGAGATCGACCACTTCGCGGTGCGAACCATAGCTGCTAAGAGCAAACTCCACAGCGCCGCCCTTTTCCGAAAGGATCGCATCCTTGGTCGAGCCATTGATGATACCCGCTGGACTACCGAGCCCGAAAAGGATCGAGTTCGATCCGCGGCTGATATCGACACGCGAGGTGTTGTAGGAATTGGTTGGGATGTTGGAGCTGTAGTAATTGCGGGTGATGTCCGCGTAGTTGAGTCCGCGCAAACGGGTGCCACGCTGCGGATTGACCAACATCTCGTTTCGGTAACCACCATCGTCAGCGCTCGTACCGTAAAAATTCCCCCCAATTCCCGCGACTTCCGAGTTCGTCTGATACACCAAGATATCCTTCAAGTCGGTCGAAGCGGTATCCTGAAGAAACTCCTCCGTGACTACGGAGATGGCCGCCGCGACATCCTTAAGCGGTGTCGACAACTGCGAACCTGCCATCGTCGAAGTCGCGCGATAGCCTTCGTTGCTGCCCGCCTCCACCTGAAACGGTGAAAGCTCGAAGATCTCATCCGAATCATCGGAATCATTGGCCTGGGCGAACAGCGAGGCTGGAGCCAGCGCCAGAGCGCTCAAAGGCCATAACCAGCGAGAACGCCGGTCTACCCTTGGGGTTTTGTGCACATCAAAACTACTCATATCAGTTTGCGGGGTTGGTATTGTTCGTTTGTCTAAAGTAATCTCCAACCAACCCCCCCAAAAAAAAGGGAGGTGTTTGAGGCTTAACTGCAGCGAACAAGCGACCGAATCGACGTATTCAGATCGCTGACCGCAAAGTCGCTTGGCTCGCGATTAAATGGGGTACATCAAGCACGGATTGGGGATCGTGGAATGAAGAATACCAATAGAGCCGGATTTCCTCAATCCCCCAATTGGGGGAACTTTCCCTACACTTACTAGAAGCCCGCTAAATTAGCAGCAGCAGCCAAGGTACGGGACCTTTCGGGATACGCTCCTAGCGACGGTTAGAGCAGGAGGTAAAGGTCAACCTCGCCTGCCGCTGGTTCCTCGGGCGAGGCGTTGCAGGCAAGGTCCCTGCCCACTCCACTATTAGCCGGAACCGCGTCGATCGCTTCAGCAAATCTTCGACGACTCAGCTATCCATAGATTGGAGGCGGTAATACGGCAGACGCTCCAACGGAACATCGATCTCAACAATGGCGGGTCCGACAACTCGTGATCCATCGTCACCTATCCACACGACTTCCGGAAAACTGACCTTGCGACTGCGGGCACCACTTTCGACGACAGGCGCAACAAGCAAATCGTCACCGAGGATGAACTAATCTTGTATTCGCTCGTAACCCGCATCCGGCCAATACCAAGCCATCGGTTTAACGATTGGTTCCCCTGTCTCGGCAGAGCGACGAGCAAGAGCCAAGATCTTTTCTCCAAACTCAGCGTGCAAGTTTGCCATATCTCTGCAGATGTCATTGCTCTTCGGACTCAGGACACGCCAGGGAGCGACCGAGAACTGCATCATAGGCATCAGGGGGTGGACTTGGGCGGAGCGTACAACAAGCTCTTGATCGATGGAATCGAGAGCGAGAAACGACTGGTACTCCCCTCCCCCGATCACATCCGGGCAAGTATAGGCGTAGCCCATCAACCCTTGTGCGATGATGCCCGGAATCAATTGCCTTAAATCGCTCCACTCAGCCGTCTTATCTCGCAATCGCTGGGCAAGCGGCAAGCCCGCAATCTTCCACGAAGCACGATACTCATTTAGCGGATATTTCAGCCCCAACTTCGCAAAGTACTGTGTATGCGCATTTGGGATACTATCCTCTTTGTAAGAGATAATTCCGGTTAGCAAAATACCGGATTTCGAGAGGGAGTCCAAGAAACACTCCTTTCGCCGAGCCAGAAGCACATACCCGGGATCACCTGCGAGCATCGTACCGAATCACGATATCCGCCTCGGCTGAATACTCCCACGCGGACACAAAAAAACCGCCACTCTTTCGAGCGGCGGCTTTTATTAGCTGATGGCACGGCAAAAGCGTGAACATGCGAACTATTTCAGCACAATCATACAGGTTGACCGGAGCATCAAAAAAGCAACCTTAACCCATAACAATCAGCTCCTTACAAACAATCCAAACAACAAGATAGATACGCTCCTCGCTCTGCTCGAAACCGTCGACTCATGGCATCAGAGGATGCGAACGGATCCATCCGTGACACAATCCGACATCGCGAAAAACGAAGATATCTCACGCTCTCGAGTCGCCCAACTCCTTCAACTCGCACTGCTCCCAACCGAGCTCAAACGTCAGGTCGAGAGCAGCAAGATCCAAAGCGTCAACCAACTCAGAAAGCGACTGAGAGAACGACGATTTTCCGCTAAAAAATTACACGAGCACTAAACACCCTCAGTCGGCCTGAATCCAAAGTTAGCTCGCAGGCACCGATCATTTGTATTGCCTTTAGATACATTTAATCCATCTGTATTCCAACGCTCGATGCTGGAGATGAAGATCTATCGAAAAATTGAGAGGGACATTGTTAGCTCCATCCTGCACGGCGATCTCCCCGTCGGAGCCTCCCTTCCTACGGAAGAAGCTCTCAGAGAACGCTACGGTGCAAGTCGCGTCAGCGTTCGACGTGCCCTCGACGAGCTCAAACGCCTCAAGATCGTCGCCGCGACAGCAGGCCGCGGCACCGAGGTGCTTGCCCGACCGTTCGGATTCGGCTGCGAACTGGACTTCGCCGTCCTTGTAGCGCCGGTTCACAGCCCCTTCTTCACTTCCATGATGAACGAGTTGGATGTCCTCGCCGACCAACACGGCACCGTCCTGCTCTACAAGCACGATTTCGAAGGCAACATGCTGAGCAACCCGGATTTCTACCTTAAGCTTCTCGGCATGGGTGCTCGCAACTTAGTCCTCTGGCCTCATGTGCCCCATGGAGACTGGACCCTCCTCGACCGGCTGAAATCCGTTGGGATGAACATCGTCGTTATTGACCAGGAGCATGAGACTTCTGCCGCAGATCTAGTCGCCCTCGACTCCTCACAGGGCATGCGGGACATTATAGCGAAATTGCACGATTTGGCCGCTCCTGGTCCACTCTTGATGCTCGCCCACGATCCGGAACTTCCCAGCGAAAATGCCCGCCAACAAGCCTTCAGGCAACTGGCAGGAGACGGGCACCACATCACTCTCCTCCCTCGCTACGAGGGGAACTCGCAACGAGACGCGGAAGTCTTACAGCATCTCAAATCCGCCCTCGACTCCCCCAATCCACCCGCCGGCATCGTCTGCTCACACGGCGGCCTCGGCATTGCCGCTTCGGGCGCCCTCGAACGCTTAGGAAGCGATCTACCAGTCGGTACTTTCGACTATTTGGAGACCATGCAAGGTCACTCGCTGATCGCCCTGAAACAACCGCTTAAGGCCATGGCTAAAGCCACCTTCGACAGTTTACTGAAGCAAAGCCAATCCCCCCGAAAATGGCGGGCAAGCTGCCAGCGCTTCGCAGGCGAAATCATCGTCACAGAACCTCGGCTCTAAGCAACACCCCAACCTCGCACCGCTCCTACCCCTACGATGTCACAAGCGCACGAGCACCACCCAGACAAACCCGAAGACAAACTGCCACCCGCCGAAAAAGTGGTCTACGGGCTCGGCATCACCAACGACATTTGGGGCAACTGGCTCTACCATTCCCTCGCTTGGCCTGTATTCAATATCTTCTTAGGCGTCGGTCCCGTCATCGTCAGCTCCTGTCTCATGATCAGCCGCCTGGTCGACGCCGTGACTGACCCCCTCTTCGGTTGGCTGACCGACAATGCCCGCACACGCTGGGGACGGCGCAGGCCCTTCATTCTCGTCGGCTCCATCCTCGCCGGCCTCCTGCTTCCTTGTATGTTTTTGGTGGGACGCGATTGGAGCCAAAGCCAGTACTTCTGGTTCATGGCGATCTCCTCCTCCCTGCTGGTGATCGCCGTGAGCTGCTTCAACATGGCCTACCAAAGCCTGGGCAGCGAACTCACTCCGGGCTACCACGAGCGCACGAGCGTATTCAAATTTAAAGGAATCATCCAGCGCATCGTCGACCTCGGCCTCTACAGCGCCGCAGCCTTCACCACGATGAAGATCTTCATCCCCGACGGCGAGGATGAGCCGGACGTTCTCTTCGGCGCCCAAATCTACACCCTCATTGCCGGCGCCCTCATGATCGGCATTGGCATTATGCTCTTCTTCAAAGTCAAGGAGCGCTACTACAACAAGGTTGTCGCCACCAAGCAGCCCCCTATTCAACTTTTGGATACCTACTTCACCGCCCTCAAAGTCCAGCCCTTCCGCGCCCAGCTCCTCATCAGCTTGGCCTACGGTATGGGCAACAGCATGATTGGTGGGATCGGCTACATCCTCACCGTATACTACGTTTGCGGCGGCAATGTCAGCGAGGGCAATATGTGGAGTTTCAAGATGGGCTTCGTCAACCTGGCGGGAGTCTTCATCATCATGCCTTTGGTCAACAAAATATCCAATCGCATCGGCAAACGCCAAGCGCTCAAGTGGGTGCTTTCCTTAGGCGTACTAGTCTACCTATCGACCTTCTGGCTCTATACGCCGCATGCTCCCGTCCTGCAACTACTCGCCTCCGCATTGCTGTCGGTCTTGCACGGCTCGTTCTACATGCTCCTCAGCTCCATGGGGGTCGATGTCGTCGACTACGACGAACAACACTCAGGCAAACGCCGCGAAGGCACCTTCGTCGCCTGCGGCACTTGGTTCGCCAAACTGGGCATGGCCCTAGGCGTAGGCTTGTCGGGGCTCTTGTTGGAGCTTTCTGGATACGACTCTGGTCTCGGCGCGAACCAACCGGAAGGCTCGCTGCTCACTCTGCGAATTCTCTTCTTCGCTATCCCCATCGTTGGCTTGGCCCTCGCAGCCATCGGCTTCTGGCGTTTCCGTCTCTCAGAATCCGAGATGCATCGCATCCGCCTCGAACTGGAAGAAAGGCGCGGCACCATCTAAAAAACGCCTTTCGCATGCTCAACCATCGCACAACGTGCTTCGCTTCCTGTATTTGCTTCGTGTTTACAGCCATTCTAGCACTGCAATCTACCAACGCGAAAACAGTAGAGTTTTCCTTCGAAATTCCAGCAGATAAAGAGAATCCCTTCGCTCGAGATATTTGGGCGACGATCGAAACTCCTTCCGGCGAAACCGTTTCGATCCCCTGCTTCTATTCTGCGGAAAACGAGTACTCGGTACGCCAACGTCCAAGTGCTACAGGCAGCTACCGTCTCGTAGATATCTGGGAAAACAGAGACGACCTACGCGTCACGCTCCCTCTCCCGGATACCGTTGCCCAACAGATCCACACCCTCCCCCATCAGAAGCGAATACGCATCGATCCGAAAAATCCCCGCGCCTTCGCAAATACTGCTGGAAATCGTTTCGTTCCCTTCGGTGGCAACATTCCTTGGCCACCGGGTGCGGATAAACTGGAAGACTATTACTCCACGCGCTTTCAGCAATTCAACCAAGCTGGGCTCAATCTCGCCCGCGTGTGGATGACCCACTGGGGCGGCATGAATCTCGATTGGCTTCCGGAGGACGATGCCACGCACCCTTTGCCCGGCCAGATCGATCTCTCCATCGCCGACAGAATGGATACGGTCGTCCAGTTGGCCGAGGAAGCCAATGTCTACATACAATTGGTTTTCCAATACCACGGACAGTACAGCACCGAGACCAATTCAAACTGGGCCGAAAATCCATGGAACGCCGCAAACCCAGATGGATTCCTGAAATCTCCGGCCGACTTCTTCACCTCGGATAAAGCCCGCCAGCTCACTCGCCTAAAGTACCGCTATATTATCGCTCGCTGGGGCTACTCTCCCGCGATCATGGCGTGGGAATTGTTCAACGAAGTCCACTGGGTCGACGCCCTTCGCTTCGATGAAAACGAAGCAGGCGTCGCCGACTGGCACCGCGAGATGGCAGGCTACATCCGCTCCATCGATGTGCACGAACACCTCGTAACAACAAGCATCGAAAACGTATTCAGTCCGGTGAACGACTCGATGGACTACCTGCAGCCGCACATCTACGGGATAGATATGATCAACAACATGCTCTACCTACACCCGGATTTCGAGCAGTTGGAAAAACCTGTATTTTTTGGCGAATACGGCGACGACCATATGGTTCTACCCGAAGGTACCAAACACACAGACCTCGCTGTCATGCTTCCCATGTGGGCCGGCGTAATGGGGCAGCTACAACTACCTTCCCTTCCCTGGTTCACTAATGAGCTCATCGAGGCCGGCCGCCTGTCCGAACTGCACGCATTGGGGTCGTTCATCGAGTCCACACGACTCGCCCATCGGGATGAATTGATACCCTTTTCACCCGCCCTGAGCAGCGACGCCAAGCTGCCCTTCAATCCAACTCCCGGATTCGTCTGGATGCATCGTCCTATTTGCGAAATCCCTCTCAAGCTCGACGGTGGCAATTCTCCCGAGCTCGCCTACTTCCCGGGAGTGCTGATAAATGACCCACTCAGTCTGAGACGCGGCTTTCCCCAATCGGTAAGTTTCGAAGTGAAACTCGAAGGACCCGCACGTTTCCGCATTCCCGTGCGAATCAACAGCGATCTCAAATTCGGAGCAACCGCGGTTCTGCAAATAAACGGTCGTACTGTCGAAACACATAAATGGGACGTACTCGGCCGCCACGACACCTTCCTCTTTGAATTCGAATTACCTGCAGGCAAGCAAGTCGTGGAACTCAGCAACGATGGTGTCGGAAATTATTTCCATGTGGACGGATTGGAAACAGAGTTTCAAATCCCCACATTAGGCGCCGCCGGAAAACGTTCTGAGGACTTCATAGCGATCTGGTTCTGGCATCGGGAAAACGCATTCGCCGTTGATCTAAAACCCGCAGCCACTGCCACACTTGAGCTTGAAGATCTCGCCGCCGGAAATTGGCTCATCGAGCACTGGAATACCGTAAACGGCGAAATTGAATCGACGACTGCCGTAGACCACAAAGGAGGAAGTCTATTCCTCGAAACACCCCCAATCTCAAGCCATGGAGCAATGGTGCTGAAACATTTATCCGAACCATGAAACACTACCTTGGCATAGATATTGGAGGCACGAAGTGCGCGGTTTGCGTCGGCGACGAATCCGCAAACATTTTGGACCGTTCCCAAATTCCAACTACAGGTGACCCTCTGGATATACTGGACCAGCTTCTTGTAAAAGCCAAATCACTGGTACGCAGTCACGCCCGAATTGAAGCCATTGGAATTTCCTGCGGCGGACCTCTGGACGCAAAACAAGGCCTAATCCTTTCGCCACCTAACCTTCCGGGCTGGAACGGGATCGCTGTAACCCAGTTCTTCAAAGAACGCCTCGGAGTTCACGCCTACTTACAAAACGATGCCAACGCAGGAGCGCTCGCCGAGTGGCGGCACGGTGCCGGCCGCGGAAGCCAGCACATGATGTTTTGCACAATGGGTACCGGTTTCGGATCGGGCCTTATCCTCAATGGGGAACTCCTCGATGGCGCCAATGGCAATGCCGGCGAGATTGGCCACCTCCGTCTCACTGGCGACGGACCCTTAGGCTACGGGAAATCTGGTTCGGTCGAGGGCTGGTGCGGTGGCAGTGGCATAGCACAAGTCGCCAAGAGGATGGCTGACAAACATCGCGAACGCGGAAGTGTATCCAGTCTATTCGCACACAATACCCTCTCGGCAAAACTTGTTGCTGAAGCCGCTCTGCAAGGCGATGATCTTGCCCTAAACGTTTTCGACCACGTGGGCCAAAAGCTCGGCCGCACCCTCGCCATCGCCATCGATCTGCTCAATCTAGACACGATTGTTATCGGCAGCATTTTCGCCCGCTGCGAAACCTTGATTCGCCCAGCGATGGAACGGGTACTCGCGGAGGAATGCCTGCCTCATTCTCTCGAAGTCTGCACCGTCAAACCCGCCGCGCTCGACGAGAGCATTGGCGACATTGCCGCGATCACCGTGGCGCAGCTCGGACCAACTCTTTAACAATGCACCCGATTCTAACAGAACTCATAGAACGCTACCCGATTCTCGCCCCTATTTCAGACGAAATCGAAGGGGCCTTCGAACGCTTGATAGCCTGCTACGAAAACGATGGCGTTGTATATATCTGCGGCAATGGCGGCAGCGCGGCCGATGCCGAGCACATTGTGGGCGAGCTAATGAAAGCCTTCACGGTCAAACGTCCCTTAGCCGAGTCCTTCGACGATCCCTATCTAAATGACAACTTGGAGGCGGGCTTGCGGGCGTTCTCGCTGGTCAGTCAGACATGCCTCGCCACGGCATTCGCCAATGACGTTGCGCCCGATCTCGTTTTTGCCCAACAGGTAGCGGGTTATGGGCGCTCGGGCGATCTGCTCTGGGCTTTGAGCACATCCGGAAACTCAAAAAATGTCATCCACGCATTGAAAGTAGCTCGGGCCAAACAAATGGATACACTAGGCATGACCGGAAAATCCGGCGGCAAAATGAACGACCTCTGCAGTGTTTGCCTACGAATGCCAGAGTCCGAAACCTACAAAATCCAGGAACTCCACCTTCCGGTTTACCATGCGCTTTGCCGCATGCTCGAATCCCACTTCTTCCCAACAAATGACTAATTTCTGTAGCCCCATGGATCGCAAACACCTCGACGGCAGCTGGAAGCTGCAATTTGGCCCTCAAGTCAACCGGGCCTCACAATCCGATACCATACAAATCCCGGAGTCGTTCAATGGTATCGCCGCAACGGTTCCCGGCAACGTGGAGCTCGACATGATTGAAGCAGGATTGCTCCCCGCCGATCTCGATCACAGCCACAACGTCTACAAGCTTCGCGAACTGGAGACCCACCAGTGGTGGTACAGCCGCAGTTTCGAAGTGAGCGAAAACGAATGGGATGACAGCACTGAGCTCGTCTTTGAAGGAATCGATACCCTCGCTAGCGTTTGGCTCAATGGCGTCAAAATCGCCCAGCTAGAAAACATGTTGATAGCCCATCGCGTACCAGTCGGTGCATTGCTTAGAACGGGCCCTAACGAGCTCGTCATAGCCATCGATTCCACGGTGCTCGCCGCCCACGAATACGAAGTCGAGCCGGGAACCTGGGCGATGGAAAACAACTGGGAGTCACTCCACATCCGAAAAGCGGCCCACAGTTTCGGCTGGGATATCATGCCACGGATCATTTCTGCTGGAATCTGGCGTAGCGTTTATCTGGAGACACTCCCGAAAACTCGATTCCGCAGCGTGTGCTTGGCCACCATAGAAACAGACCCTGAAAAAAACTTTGCCCGCATGGTCGCGCGTTGGGACCTGAAAACGGAACGCTGGCCGCTCGACGATTGCTCGGTGCGTCTAAGCGTCCACACGATCGACAAAACCAAGAAAGTATTCGAAACCCAATCACCAGTCCTCTCACCACATGGACAAATCTGGTGCGACCTGAATGACATAGAGCTCTGGTGGCCACTCGGATTTGGGAAGGCGGCTTTGTATCACATTACAGTGGACCTAGCCAACCAGGCCGGTGATGTTCTGGCAAACTGGTCATCCCATTTCGGCTTCAGAACCATCCGTCTCAACAAAACCGATACAACCAATGCCGACGGCGATGGAGAATTCGCCTTCATCGTAAATGGTGAAAAGATCTTTATCAAAGGAACCAATTGGGTGCCTCTCGACGCCTTTCACAGTCGCGACGCGGATAGACTGGCAGAGACACACCAGATGCTGGTCGAGCTCAACTGCAACATGATCCGTTGCTGGGGAGGCAACGTCTACGAAGACACCGCCTTTTTCGAGTTATGCGACAGGGCTGGTATCATGGTCTGGCAGGACTTCGCATTCGGCTGTGCCCTGTATCCGCAAACGCCCGACTTCCACGAGAAGGTCCGCTTGGAAGCCGAAGCGATCATCCCAAAGTTTCGAAACCACCCATCCCTCGCTCTCTGGGCGGGGAACAACGAAATCGATGCCTTCTACGAATTTGCGAAACCATTCTGCGATCCGAATGTGGATGACCAGGTATCTCGAGAAGTCTTGGCTTCTGCCTGCCGCCGCCTCGATCCCGTGCGGGACTATTTGCCGAGCTCACCTTTCTACAGCTCCAAGCTTTGGGAAATGGGTGCACCTTTTGACGCGCGTCCGGAAGATCACCTCTGGGGACCACGCGACGATTTCAAGGGGAAATTCTACACTTCGTCCAACGCCCACTTCGCCAGCGAGATAGGCTATCACGGTTGCCCTGCCCGCTCGTCACTCGAGAAAATGATGTCGCCAGACAGCCTCTGGCCCTGGCAAGAAAACGAGGAGTGGCTCACCCACGCAGTACGCCCGCAACCAAGAGGCACTGCATACAATTACCGGGTACAACTCATGGCCAGCCAGGCCAAACTCCTCTTCGGCAAAGTACCGGAGGAGCTCGACGATTTCATCTTCGCCTCTCAAGTATCCCAGGCCGAAGCTCTGAAGTTTTTCATCGAACGGTTTCGCATGGGCAAAGGGCGCCGCAGCGGAATCCTCTGGTGGAATCTACGCGACGGCTGGCCGGAAATATCCGACGCGATCGTCGACTATTACGGCGCGAAGAAGCTCGCCTTTCGAGTAGTCCAACAAGTACAGCAAGACATTTGCATCATGCTCTCCGAGCCCCAAGACGGCCTACATCAAGTAATTGCCGTCAACGACACGCGCCATCCGGTTAAAATCGAGTTTCTCATCACCGAAGCGGACAAGCCGCTCCTCAAAGGCTCCCATACTCTCGATGCGAACGGAATGGCCAACCTAGGCACTGCCCCCGAGTCCACCACCGCAACCTGCTACCACATCTCCTGGCAAGGAGACGGCCTCAAAGGCTCCAACCACTACCTAGCCGGACCAAGACCATTTGATCTAGACCTCATCCGTGCCTCCTATGAAATGTGATACATGGCCCCATTCATGAAGCCACGCATCTTCGTGCCCGGTCTTGTCGTCTGCGACTCGGAACTCATCCCCTTTTGCTCGTCCCGCCCAGACACAAAAAAACCGCCACTCTTTCGAGCGGCGGCTTTTATTAGCTGATGGCACCCCGTAGGGGATTCGAACCCCTGTCGCAAGGATGAAAACCTTGTGTCCTAGGCCTGGCTAGACGAACGGGGCGTCAGCTAAGAGCCGCACAAGCTAGAAATCGGAACCCTTCGCGCAAGGCTTTTTTTCAAAAAAGTTCCATCTCCCTCTAGCTTAAGGATTTTTAAATCCACATCGTCTGGCGTTTCCCGCGCTTGCCATTGCCAAAACTCCCGCTCACCCTACTTTTTAAGCCAACCATCCCGCCTGCATTATGGGTCTCCTCGACTTTTTCCGCCCCAGATTCCGACTCGCCATCGGCGATTGCTCCACCCGCGCCCTCACTCAAGCGGACACCTTCCCCGTCAACCTAAGCGGGCGCACCTTCGACGGACAAAAATCCCCGCTCTGCCAGATCCACCACCTTTCCGGAGAGTTCTCCCTCGAACCGCTCGACCCGTCCTACCCCATCCGACTCGACGGACGCGAGATCACCCGGGAAACGCCCCTCCGCCCCAACCGCAACTACGCCCTCTCGCTCGACAAGCACCTCATCCTCGTCCGCATCACCCGCAAGCCCAAGCAGATCGGAGACGGATTCTCGGAAGGCAACTGGGATCTCGCCCCCCGCGAAACCCCAGAAGATCGCGAAACCCTCCCCGCCAGCCAACTTACGGCCGATCACCTGCAAGCAAAGTTCAAGCACCCCGAAGACCACCTCGCCTTCCCGACCTACGGCGACGCCTGCTTCACCGTAGCCGATCTCGCCCTCAGCCTCTCCACTAATCCCCAACAACAAGCGGAAGCTCCAAATCCACTGCCGCCACCCCCAGCTCCCACCCCCCATAACCAAACACCCAGTACCGAGCGACGAGACACCCACCCCCCAGAACCCAAACACCAGCACCACCCCTGCCCCTACTGCTGGAAAGACTTCGCTCCCGGCGACGCCCTTAACATCGCCGTCCACGACTCCCTCACCGGCGACCCCGTGCTCGGCTCCCACGTCAAAAAACGCTTCGCCGCGGAACGCTTCAACCACCTCGGCCAAGCCCTCGACGCCGAAGGCGTCCCCTCCGTAGACCTCGCCTGCCCCCACTGCCGCGGCCGACTCCCCCCCTCCTTCTTCTCCCAACGCCAACTCATCCTCTCCCTCGTCGGCGCCCCCAGCTCCGGCAAGTCCTACTACCTCTCCGTCCTCCTCAAACTGCTGCCCGAAGAGCTCATCCGCAGCTTCTCCACCAACCTCCAGGACGGCGACCCCTCCGGCAACGCACAGCTCAACGAGATGAAAAACCGCCTCTTCTCGGCCACCACCCCCGAAGACGCCTTCATCTCCAAAACCGACTTCGAAGGCGTCATGTACGAACGCCTCCACCGCGACGGCAAACTCGTCCCCCTCCCGCGCCCCTTCGTCTACTACCTCCAGCACCTCGAGTCACCAGACACCCGAGCCTCCCTCGTCTTCTACGACAACGCCGGCGAGCACTTCAAACCCGGCATCGCCCTCGAAGACTCGCCAGGCGCCCTCCACGTCGCCTCCTCCGCAGGGCTGCTCTTCCTCTTCGACCCCTCCACCTCACCCGCCTTCCGCAAGCTCCTCCGCCGCAAACGCGACCCGCAGCTCCGCACCCAAGCCACCGACGACCAAGACACCATCCTCTCCGAACTCGGCGTCCGAGTGAAAAAGATGCGAGCCCTCGAAAGCTTCGAACGCATCGATACCCCCCTCGCCCTCATCGTCGGAAAATTCGACCTCTGGCAAAACCTCCTCCCTCCAGACTGCCTTCACCTCCCAGAAGACCGTCCCCTCACCGACCAAGAAATCGCAGAAAACTCCAGCCAAGTCCGCCAACTGCTCGCCAAGCTCTGCCCCACCATCGTGGCCAACGCCGAGTCCATCTCCACCCAAGTCACCTACTTCCCCGTTTCCTCCCTCGGCCACTCACCCAAAGAGATCGCAGAAGGCCCCCTCGCAGGCCGACTCGCCCCCAACCCCAAACGCCTCCAGCCCCAGCTCGCCACCACCCCCGTGCTCTGGATCCTTTCCCAACAATCCCCCAGCCCGCTTCATACTTCATAGCTCATACCTCACCCTTCCACCATCAACTCCCTCCAATACATCCACACCAGCGCCAAACGCGGACTCGAACCCGGCAAGTCCGGCTTCTGCTGCGTAGCCAGAGACCGCGATCTCCCGCCTGACCTCATTGCCGAACTCGAAAGCCAAAGCCGCTACACCGCCGACTCCCGCGGCGGACACCCCCTCATCCTCCGCTACCGCATCGCCCCCCTTCGCTCCGGCACCTACCACATCCTCAGCCGTATCCAAGAAGCCGGCACCGACTACTCCAAGCGAAACAACCACCTCGCCCACCACCTCGCCTTTCCCGCCGAAGACGCGATCGGCCTCCCCAATCCCGCCGCCATCCTCCTAAACTGGCGCGGCTGGAGAAGCTCCTGGAACGAACCCCCTCGCACCCTCGAGCCCTTCGAATCCTTCGACCTGCAAGACCTCGAATCCTCATGGTCCATTCCCGCCATCCCCTCCAAATTCTCCCAAGTCGCGATCGCCCAAGCCCCCCGCAGCCACGTATTCGAGGTATCCCTACAGGAAGAAAAACTCCTCGTCGAATACCTGCGCCAAGTCATTAACGACCTCCCCGCCGAACAACGCTGGACCCACACCTTCACCAGCTGCCTCCTCCCCACCGACCAACCCCAAGACTACACCTGGAGCGGGCAGCTCCCCAATCTCCCCCTCCCCTACGAAATCGACGCCGCCCCACGCCCCCTCCAGACAGGAGCCACCGCACCCGATAGCCAACTCCCCCTAGAAACCTTTCCACCTACGCCCCCCCCAAGCGAAACGCCACCAGAAGAGCCTAGCGACGAGACACCCGCCCCGTCGCCACAACCCGCCGCGGCCATGCTCAAAAAGGCCCCCCGCGTCGAAATCCCAGAAGCCTACGACAAGCGAAAGCGGAAACGCCCCAAGCGACACTTCGGGGCACGCGAATTCTCACGCTCCATCAACATCGCCATCGTCGGAGGAGCCCTCATCTGCATCGCCCTGCTCGTCTTCTTCTTCAATTCCCACAAAAACAGCGGCATCTCCCCCCACAACTCGGAGACCGAGCAAAGAGCGGTCCAGTCGCTGCAAGCCCGGCAGGAAGTCTGGCAACGCTTCGCCGACGCCGGCTACCCACGAGCCCAGCTCGAATCCGCCCGCGCCACCGCAGCCTTCCTCGCCAACGCCGGGGAAGACACCCCTTCCCAGATCATCGCCTTCCTCGACACCCTCAACTCCGCCGACGACCAAACGCTCGCAGCCGGCATCCCTGTCCCCAAGCACCTGATACAGAAAAACGCCGACTCCCACGCCCTCCCCCTCACCGCCATCAGCTACCCAGCCATCCGCAAGCTAGCCCTCCTCCCCGCCCCCCTCCTCAAATCCTGGTCCCTAGGTCCTCAAACTCAGAACGCAGAACCTACTTCTCCAAGCCCCCTCTCCCCCATCGCCCTCCTCCCAGCAGTCAGCTACTCACCCCAAGCCCTGTCCGACTCACTCGACGCCTACCAACTGCAGGCCGATTCCACCCTCCAATCCCTTCCGCCCGCCACACTCCGCTCCCTCGATTCTTACTTCGTCCAAAAGTCCGATATCCTCGAAAACGCTCAATTCGCCCCCATCCTCCAAATCCACCAAGTCTTCAAGCAAGGCCCCCAACACGCCTTCATCGGCTTCGACGAGCAAGAACGCCTCATCCCCGGCAGCCCCATGAGCCTAGGCCGCTACCTCAACGAGCTCATGGCCAACCTCCTCCAGCAAAGCGACGACCTCGCTCTCCAGTCCTCCACCTTCCGCCAGCCCCTCACCCTCGCCTCCCAACAAGACTCCGCCCTCGAAGTCGCCAGCGCCATCCACCAAGCCTTCGCCACGCTCGACCTCAGCGCCCGCCCCAACACAGACCAGATCCTCAGGATCCGAACCCTCTGGGAAGCCACCTTCATCCGTTCCGACCTCATGGAACAGACCATCCTCGGCTACACCCTCGAAGCCATCGAAGCCGCAAAACTCGAGCTCACCCAAACCCGCAGCCAATTCAGCCAACGCGATCTCGCCCTCTATCTCGAGAGCCAAGCCCGAGAAACGCAAATCGACGCCCTCAAGCAGGCCGCCTCAATGGCAAACTCCAGCAAGGATTGGATTGTCATCAGCAAGCAATCCCCCAAGCTTCGTCGCTCCCAGCCATGATCGCCTCCGCCTATCCAGAAGCCAACCGACTCTCCTACCGCATCCGCACCGCCATCACCGGCGAATCCACCGGACTGGAAACCGCTAAACTCGCCTGGCAGCAAGCCGAAGCCGTCAAACGCGCCAACGCCGACCTGCAACGCGCCGCCCAAGCCCTCGAAAACGGCAATCTCCTCGACTGCCTGCTCATCGAAAGCCGCCACCCCAATCTCCTCGAAACCGCCCGCTCCCTCGACCACAGCCTCAGCGAGCCCTGGCAAAAACGCTGCCAGACCTACTCCTGGCGCGCCCCCGAGCTCGTCGACCTCGATAGCGTATCCAAAATCCAATCCGCCATCGAGCAGCAAGGCGAACTCAAGGAGTGGCTCTTCAAGCAATACCGCACCGCCGTCCGCTCAAAAAAGGAGACCATCCGCGCCTACCAGATCATCGAGCTCATAGCCCACACCTTCCCCGAAGACGCCAACGCCAAAGAAGAAGCCGCCACCAAGCAAAAACAACTGCTCGAACAAGCCGCCGCCGAAGTCAAAGACGCCCACGAGCAACTCATCCCCACCGAAAAGCCCGAGGACGTCGTCCGCCGCTACCGAGAGCTAGGCCTCCCGCTCGCAGAGCTCCACAACGCCACTCTCGCCAACACCCTCGCCACCGCCGAAGCCGACTACGTCAAAACCCTCTTCGACCAAGCCGTACATGTCGTAGAAGAAGCCAAAGACCTCAGCGAATCCGCCGACTGGCAAAAAACCGAGCAAGCCTACCTCGCCTGCGACTACGCGCTCGCCATCAACCAAGCTCGAGGCGAACTGCCCCGAGAGCTGCGAGACAACTTCGAGAAAGTCGCCACCCAACTCTCCCGAATTCGATCAAAATTCGAATCCAGCATTTCAATACGAATCGCTATCGGCGAACTCCGAGACGGACTCGTCCACAAAGGCAAACCCGTCAAACTTGCCAACCGAGTCGCCAAACTCAAGTCACTCGAATCCCAAGCCACCAAAACCGGTTCCCAGATTCCAGCCGACCTCCAGGAAGAAATCAAAGCCGCCTACACTTTCGCTAAACGCAAACGCCTCCCCCTCTACGGCGGAGCCGCCGCCATC
The DNA here is from genome assembly GCF_016595505.1 of Pelagicoccus mobilis. GTDB lineage: Bacteria > Verrucomicrobiota > Verrucomicrobiia > Opitutales > Opitutaceae > Pelagicoccus > Pelagicoccus mobilis. The sequence goes on from NZ_JAENIL010000022.1 coordinate 113,386, forward strand.
GTCGTAGTCGGCCTCCTCGTCTCATTCACCCTCATCCAAAAAGGCAAAGAGCGAAAAGCCGCCGAAGCCCTTCAGGCAGAAGCGCTCGCCGCCCTGCAAGCCGTCGAGCAGTCCAGCCAAACCTCGCAAGTCCAAGAAGCGATCCAACAGTGGCAGGCCGAAATCGATAAAACCCAGCCCGGATCCGAACTCGCCAGCCAAGCCGAACTCCTCAACGACTGGATCGATCTGCAAACGTCGCTGGAAAACCAATACAACGCCTCCATCGCCGATCTCAACAAGATCGCCACCAGTCGAGACGCCCTCGAAAACGAAGCCGCCATCCAACGCCTCGCCGCAGACATCCGAAAGACGCGCGGCGAACTCGCCAGCGACCTCGGCACCACCGCCGACAAACAATTCGAGACCACCCTCAAAAACTACGAAACCCTCAAAGCCGACGCCCTCGAGAAAGACCGACGCGCCTTCAACCGCGTCGAACGCGAGCTCCGCATCGCCGCCAACAACGCCAACCAAGCCAAGACCCGAGCCGAATTCCTACGCCTGCAAAAGGCCACCCAAGCCCGCCTCGTAAAACTCAACGCTCTGCTCAAAGAAGACTACGTCGCAGACCGCCGAGCAGAACTCACCCCCTACCTCAAAAGCGTAGTCCAAGAACTCAAAGCGACCGAAACCAAATGGGCCGCCCTCGACAACGCTTGGCTCCAACTCGCCGACGCCAAAGAACTCACCCCCTACCTCGATCAAGTCGAGCGTATCCACAGCTTCGATATACTGCCAGCCGATCAAAAGGCCGCCCTCTCCCAAACCCTCCGGCTCAAAGACGACTTCATAAAACTCAAAGACACCCAAAGCCCCTTCACAAACGAAGAGACCCAAGCCCTCTTCACTCCTGAAAAGCCCTACCTGAGCGCAAGCGTCGAGTTGACCGACCAGGAAACCGCCTACCTCGATCGACTCGAAAACCTAGACAATTTCGCAAACGTCTACCAATCAACCGTTCAGTATTTCGAGGGATCCTCGGATCCACAAAGTGAATACCGCATCTATCTCGTCGAACCCATCTCGAAGTCCGACTCCGACCCCACCCAATCAAACGTCACCTTCACCTTCAAGGTCCGCGGCTTCGACGAAGCCGGCAATCCCGAACCCGCCCCGCGAAACATCCAATTCATTAGCCGCGACGACGGCTCCTTCTGGGGCTTCTTCTACAAGCCTTCAACCCTGTCTCCAGAATCAACCTACTATAACCACTCCATCGTCAACACCCTCAAACTCCTCCGCTCCGGAGCCGGACGCCTCACCCTGCTCGAGCTCCTAAACGATCTCGAATCGCAAAGCGAGCTCTCGCCCGCCTTCCGCACCTACTGGCAACAGCAGCTCATCGGCTTCATGGAGCTCCACCCTTGGCACTGGGGGCTCGCCCTCAGCCCAGAACTCAAAAAACGAGTCGCCCAACTTAAAACGCTGCCCCCCGCGGACGACAACCAGACGCTCTGGCTTTCCACCATCGAGCAAACCGTCCCCTCACCCGAGTTCAGCGTACTGCTCGATAAAAAGATCGCAGCCCTCGCAAAACACGAAATCTCCACCCTCGCCGACCTCTACCAAAACGCTGCCAACGGAAACTACCAGCTCTGCGGCTTCGTGCTCGCCGACGGAAAGCCCGACCTCTTCGAAGACGTCCCGCAGGACGCGCCCCTTTGGAGCGTCAACGCCCTCACCGGGAAGATCGACCGCGTCAAACCAGGCCAAGGACTCACCGCCTACGCGCCCATACTTCGCTACGCCACCGCCGGAGGAGAGTCCCCCGAGGACCAACTCCGCAAGGCCAGCCAAACCTCCCAGCTCGAGCTCAGCGAGCCCCCTTACCAGGCCCTCCTTCCAAGCCTCTACCAGTAGGGTTCCCTTCCCTGGCATCCCAGAGAGGGACTTCTTCACCACCTAGTCTGCGCAAAATCGATCGCTCGTATGAGCGAAATCGATACATAAACTCCAATTGCGAAAAACTGGATAATCCCAAAACGAGCTCCAAATCCGGCACGCCCGCTGCTGTCTGCCCTTAGCCTACCCGACAGACAATGCAAAGCGTGCCAGAACTCACCGAATCCCTCTCCAAGCGGCTCGACTCGATGATCAACGACATCGAACGCTCCGCCAAAATGGCCAAAATGGTCTCCATGAACGCGAGCGTCATCGCCGTCCGAAATCGAAGCCTCTCCTCCGAAGCCTTCGCCTTCGAGGCAGTCGCCGCCCAGATCATGGACATCAGCGAAGCCTCCCTCGACCGAATCGAGACCCTGCGCGAAATTCTTCGCGAGATGGATAGCCTCACCTCCATCATCAACAAAGCAGGCCGCCAACGCATGCTCTCCCAACGCTACATGAAGCTCGTCCTCAGCGCCCGCCTCGACACCGAGCAAGACCAAAGCGTCACAAACGAGCTCGCCTCCCTCAAGCAGCTCTTCGAACGCAGCATACACGAGCTCATCCGCTGCCCCCTCAACACAGACACCATCACCAACCAGCTCTTGCTCACCCAAGGCTACTGGGACTGCTTCATCGCCAGCGTCGAGCGACGCGACTACTCCACCGCCACCGAACAAAACGAGACCGTCCTCGTCGAGATGAACAAAGCCGTCCAACTCTACGAATCCCTCGTCCACCAGAAATAAGGTAGGGCGTGACCGCCGTGTTTAGTTCAAGGACATAGTTAACACATGTTAAAGGACATGGTTAACACATTCTAGGCGGGTTCTTGCTCCCCCTGGCCGGCTAGCC
>NZ_JAENIL010000023.1 GCF_016595505.1 Pelagicoccus mobilis
GGGGCCAGTCGAATTCGAGTTGCTGGAGGTTGCGGGTTTGGGCTTCGGGATCGAGGAAGCGGACGCCTAGTCCGAGGAGGCGGATGGGGTCTGAGCGGCGTTGGTAGGACTCGGCGAGCAGGTCTTGGAAACTATCGAGCTTGAAGGGGAGGCCGCTGCGTTCGATGGAGCTGCGGGTGAAGTCGGAGTACTTGCATTTGACGAAGAGCTTGCTGATGGGGCGGTCGCTTTTGAAACGGGCGAGGTCTCCGGTGAGTTCGTGGAAGATCTCGGCTGCGTGCTCTTGGCGCTCTTCGATTGAAGTGAGGTCGGTGGCGTAGGTGCGTTCGCAGCTCATCGACTTTCGTATTCGGTTCGATACTACTGGACGAAAATCGATGCCGCGGCTGAGCTCGTAGAGTTCGGTGCCGAATTTTCCGAAATGTTGTTGTAGCTCCAGCTTTTGTTTTGCCTGGATGTCGCCGCAGGTGTGGATGTCGAAGGATGCAAGGCGGGCGGCGGATTTTTTGCCGACTCCCCAGATCTTGGATACGGGGAGATCTTTCATGAAGTCGTTGATCTGGTCCGGCTTTACTTCGAACTGGCCATTTGGTTTGCGCCAGTCGCTGGCTATCTTGGCGAGCATCTTGTTGGGGGCGATGCCTGCGGATGCGGTGAGCCCGGTGGTGTGGCGGATGCGACGGCGGATTTCTTTGGCGATGGCTGACGCGGGGCGGTTGTGGTGGCTGACGTCGAGGTAGGCTTCGTCGAGGGAAAGGGGTTCGATGAGGTCGGTGTAGTCGTTGAAGATTTCGCGGATTCGCTGGCTCTCGTGTTTGTAGACCGCGGAGCGTACGGGCATGACGATGAGGTGGGGGCAGCGTTGCTTGGCCTGGAAGGTGGGCATGGCGGAGTGGATGCCGAACTCGCGTGCCTTGTAGTTGCAGGTGGTGAGCACTCCGCGTCGACTGCTGCGACCGCCGACTGCGACGGGTTCGCCTCGGAGCTCGGGGTGGTCGCGCACCTCGATGGCTGCGTAGAAGCAGTCCATGTCGATGTGGATAATTTTTCGAGACGGACTCATGAATCGATGCCTTCAGGTACTCGCTGCATTTCGGCTGAAAATTCGTTTGCCCGCTTTACCGTACCTTCCCAAGCGCAGCTCAAGTCGCAGCCCGAATTTTGAGCTCGAAGTTAAGCTGCGTCTTTTTCGACCGCGATTCATGAGACCGACTCTGTTTGGATGGTGGGTTATAGGGGAAGTTATGAAGTATTTGGAAGGAAGTGCGAAAGGTTGCCCTTTGTGAAATTTATGGCTCTTAGTTTGGGAATGTCGCTGGCTTTATCGAAGACGAAACTCTCTTACTTTCGAAAATTTCTGCAGAAAAAAATGCGGGAACAGGAGGGGCTATTTTTTATCGAGGGTTGGCATCTTCTGGATGAAGCGATGAAGAGCGGGCGTCGACTGCAGGCGTTGATCTTTGATCCGGAGGCTCGTCGAGAGGCGTCGGAGGCGGCTGTCTTGGAGGAGGCTTCTCGGCTGGCTGATGAGGTCTTTGAAGGGACAGGGGGGCAGCTTGCTCAGCTGTCGGACACGAAGGCGTCCCAAGGGGTGATGGCTTTGGTCGAGCGAGCGAGTTGCGGACTCGATGATTTGCTGGAGAAGCTTCCTTTGTCCGGGGAGGTGCGGCTTGTTTTGTTGGACGAGCTGGGAGATCCGGGGAATTGCGGGGCGATTGTGCGAGCGTGCGACTGGTTTGGGTTGGATGGGGTTGTCTTTGGGAAAGGCTGCGCGGAGCTGGAGAACGGCAAGACGGTTCGTTCGACGATGGGGGGGCTTTTTCATTTGCCGGTGGCGGTTGGCGCGGATTTGTCCGATACGGTGGGGCGACTGCGGGAGTTGGGAGTTGGGGTGTTTACGACGGAGTTGGATGAGACGGCTCGGTCGTTGAGCGAATTCGAGTTTCCGGAGCGTTGCGCGATCGTGATCGGGAACGAGGCGCGTGGGGTGTCGGAGGAGGTTTCCCGGATGGCGGATGGGAAGTTGTTTGCTCCTCGGTTTGGCAAGGGCGAGTCGCTGAATGCTGCGTCTGCGGCATCGGTGTTTTTGGCGAAGTGGCGGATTTAGGATTGTTGTTTTCTAGGTGGCGCTTTGGATGGGCCGCTTATGGAATGGATTTCTGATATTGATGAGGCTTTGGCGAAACGTGGCGCTGAAGGAAAGCGACTTCTTGCAATCTTCAAAGGCAATGGCGACTGGTGCAAATGGTGCAACGCGTTGGACGAAGTTCTCAAGGAGAGTGACGCCTTGGAAAAGTATTTGGAATCTGAGGACATTCTTGGAGCGAAGATTTTGATCGCTCGCAAGTCGGAGGATGAGACTGGAGTGCGTGAGCGTTTTGGCATCACGGGAATTCCGTTTCTGGTTTTCTACTCCGCGGAAGGCGATGTGGAGGGTACGACTGAGTTCATCGACGACGGCGATGCTTCGAGCTACGTGAAGTGGATCGAGAGTGTCGATTCGAGCGCGTTTTAGTTGCCCCGCTAGCTAGAGAATTTGAAAAGCCCGGACCTTTGAGAGGTTCGGGCTTTGTTTTTGTTTTTATGCGTGGCGCTTCGAGCTAGCGACCTTAGATGGATGGATGATCCTGCAATGGTGACGCGGGCTATAGCACGGCGCTACGGTAGAGCTAGTTGAGCTTGATGGATCGGATGGTCTTCTCGTGTTGGACGACGATGTGGCTTTTTTCGATGCGGATGATTCTTGCTCCGCTGACGGTGTCGCCGACTTTTCGAATTTTTCCGTTGATGCTGGCGAGGGGGCGATCGGCGTTGTAGAAAATGCCAGCGAGCTCGATGTTCGGGAAGGCGTCTTTGGTATCGGGAAGCTTTGGTTTGGGGAGTGGTTTGGGAGCGGCGGGCTCGGGTAGCTCCTCGGTTGGCTCAGGCGTTTTGACTTCTGCTGTCGTGACAGGCGGCTCTTCTTTCGTTTCGGGTTCCGGTGGGCTTGGTTGCTCTTGGGAGGCGAAGATTTCGTTTAGGGCGTCTTCGGTGCGGTTCATCCCGGAGAGCTCCTTTGCCTTCTCGATGCTTGCTGCTAGGTTCGACTCTTGTGGTGACGGTTCGTCGTTGATGATTTCTTGTTCCGCTTGAGGTTCGATCGTATTCAAGGCGTAGATACCGAAGCCAGCGAGGGCGATGCATGCCGCGAGCGCGACGAGAGGCGTTTTGCTCTTGGGTCTCTCGGGAGCCTTGTAGGGTGTTTCGGTGGCGTTGCTGGATGCAGCCTTTGCTGGAGCGGCCTCTGCTTCTTTGGCTTCTGTTGACTCCGCGGCAGGGGCGTTTTCGGTATTAGGCGAGGGTTCGTTGGATTTAAGGCTGAGTCCGGATTTGCTTTTGGAGGTGGGCTTTTTGCCCGAGGAAACTGCGAGCCATGTGTCCCAGGAGTCGGCCTTTCCGAGGTCGGCGAGGAACTCTTCGTTTGCGGTTGCTCCTGGATGCTCCGGATTTTGGCGCTGGTGGACGATGGCGTTTGCGATGTGTACCGCGGCGAGGGCGGAGAAGCTTTTGCCAAAAGAGTTGATGGGCTCGTGGTGGAGGGCGACGGCCTCGGTGAGGTTGGCTGGCATGCCCCAACGGGCGAGCAGGTAAGCTCCTGTTTCGGCGTGGTTGCAGCCGATGATTTGGTCTTCGGCTTCACGGAGGGAAATTGACTGGTCGCTGGCGAGCTTGCGGGCTTCCTCGAATTGTTCGGGGACGGAGTTGAGCAGCACGAGTTTTCCGATGTCGTGCATGAGGCCGGCGGAGTAGGCTTCTTCGGCCGCTTTGTTGCTGCTGTTTTCGTGAGCTGAAATGCGGCGGGCTGCAACTGCCACGGACATGCTGTGGTGCCAAAGCTGGTCGGTAATGGCTCTGTGCTCAGGGGAGGTCCCCATTTTGTTGAAAACCTGGATCGCGAGGACGAGGTTTTTGACGCAGTTGGTGCCTAGGATGTTAACGGCTTGGGAGATGTCGGAAATCTTCTCGTCGTAGCCGTAGTAGGAAGAGTTTACGGTTTGGAGAATTTTTGCGGATATGGCTAGATCGCCTGCTATGGCGTTTGCGATATCTTCGGCGGAGGACTCTTTGGAGTTTAGGACGTTGACGACCTTCAGGTAAATGGAAGGCACGCTGGGGAATTCGCCCATTTTAGCGACGATCTCTTTTATGCGATCGTTGCCGAGCCAGCTGTCGATGGCGACGCAGCGTTGGATTTCGCTGATGAGTCGGTTGGCAGGGCAGGGGCTTGGGAGGTATTGGAAGGAGGATCCGAAGGTGCTCTCGAGCTTGGGCTTATCTGCTTCGGTGGCGGTGATGAAGAGCTGGGCGTCGGGGGCGATGTCCTCGAAGTTGGTGAGGATCTCTGCTCCGTGGCCGTCGTTTGCGGAGAGGGCGGCGATCACGACGTCGGGTTTGTGCTCGCGTGCGGCGGCGAGTCCTTGGTCGGCGGACTGGATACAGTCGAGGGTCCAGGTCGAGGACTTGGGGGCGAGGGCTTCTTGGTAGGCGGCGAGGGCCTTAGGGTCTTCGTCGATGATGAGGATTCGAGTCGTCATGGGGAAGAATCTGGTGGAGTTGCTTGAGCAAGAGTTGGTTGAGCCAGGAGCGGCTTGTTCTGGTTTTGAACGGTTTGATTTCAGCGAGCTTGAGAAAGGGGCTTCTATTTGGCTTTGACTGGAGTCTAGTACTCAGGCGTGAGGGGTGATTTTCGAAAAATGGGTTTGGAATTGGTGAGTTGGCTTCCAGCGTGTTCGTGATGTCGGGCGTTTATCAGTACGAAGGGTTAGAGGCGGAGCTTTATGACAGCTTGGACGAGCTGAGCGATTTTGAGGACTTGGATTTTTTCAAGTGGTTTGTGGATGCGGTTCCTGGACCTGTGCTGGACTTGGGGTGTGGCACGGGGCGTTTGTTGTTTCCGCTTGTTGAAAGTGGATACGAGGTGACGGGGCTTGATGGCTCTCAGGCGATGTTGGATCTTTGCGCTCGTCGTTTAGAGGGCGAGGGGCTTGAGGCGGAACTCGTGAAGGGGGACATGCGGGCCTTTGATTTGGGGGAGGGCAGGTTTGGCTCTATCTTGATTCCAGGATTTAGCATCCAGATGCTGCTGGAGGATGACGAACTTTCCGACTGCTTGGCTTGTTGCAGAAAGCATCTCGCGGAAGGCGGGCAATTGATCGTGCCGACTCACATGCCTTGGGAAATGATTTGGGATGGGCGAAGCGAGAGCCCGCTTGAGGAGCGCAAGTCGGTTGAGTTGAAAGGGGGCGCTATTCGTTTGGTGGCGTATCAGGGGTGGCAGCTTGATGCGACGGCGCAGCGCTTGAGGCTTTTCAATCGGTACGAGAGGAGGGATCGCTCCGGAGCGTTGCTAGCCAGTGAGGAAAAGGAGATGACGATCCGCTGGCACTTGCCGCATGACATGATGCAGTTGCTCGGGGAGGCGGGATTCGGGGATGTGTCGGTGTACGGGGATTTTTGTTTCGAGCCTCCGGAGGCGGAGAGTGATTCGATCGTGTATTTGGCGAGGTGTTAGGGGCTGTATTTGCTCCGTTGATACTGATCGGGATGAAAAGAATGCGGCGTGCCGGGGTGCTCTGCGGCTTCGGCTCTTGCGATGCGGCGTTGACGGCGTTGACGGCGAGCGTCGACCCTACAAATAATTTCAAACAGCATCTTCGCCGCTATTTAGCGATAAACAAAAAAAAGGCCATGCTGGAAACCAGCACGACCTTGCGGAAATTTAACTAACTCGGTTAAGCTTAGGTAGATGGAGCTGCCTTAGACTCGAACTGACCTTCAGCTGTGAACGTGTAAACGTCGTCGAGCTGTGGGTGAGTCATGGTGAAGTCACCATTGATAGTGAGGTTAGCATTGCCGATCGTGTAGCCCTTGCCGATTTGGCGAACGTACTCTTCGAGCTCTGTGCCGAGTGTACCGTCAGAAGTGTCGTAACCGTGAGCGATTGTTGTCACGTTGTTCTCGAGCATGTACTGCTGTGCTGCAGAAGCGAGCTGACGAGCGTCATTGTAGAGAGCAGATTGACGAGAGTCAGTACGAACCTTCTGGAAGGCTGGGATAGCCATCGCAGCCAAGAGGCCGATGATGACAACAACGATCATGATTTCGACGAGTGTAAAACCCTTCTTTGATGTGTTCTTACGCATAATGTATTTTTCCTAAGTTTGATGTTCTATGATGAATATGGATACGAACACATTGGAAAACGGCCGGTCTGAAAGGGCTCTTTAACACTTTGGCTTCCTTTGGAGTGAAATTTTGGAACAAGTTCTGTGTTTACGTTTTTTTTAGAAATAACCCGTTGTGTTTTTGTGTAAGTCACGCTCCCAATAGAGCCTACAGCCTATTTCTCATGAGTAAGTTTTTCGTATCCATTTTCCTAATTCACTTATCGCTCGCTTTAGCGTGGGCGGAAGGGGAGGAAATCCAGGTGATTCTCGACAATGGAGATCGGCTAACGGGGGAACTTATTTCTCAGAACGAGAGCGAGATTCGCATGAGGGTCGGGTACTTGGGGGAGGTGACTTTGCCTCGTGCTCGCGTGGAAACGTTGGAGCGACTCGGGGGCGTTGTAGCGAAGAACGATGCGGAGCCAAAGCCAGAAGCCTCTCCTAATATTAAAGAAGGGGAGGACGAGAAGAAGGCGGTGGTAGCCGAAGGCGGCGCTCAAAAGACGGAAAAGCAGGCGCCGGCCAAGCCGGCACCTCAGAAGGTGGCTCCGGAGAAGGTGCTTGCGGCCAAGGGAAAGCAGGCTGTCGAAAAGGGGGAGCCGAAGAAAGGCGAGGCGGCGGAGCAAGCTCCTGAGGAGAAGAAGCGAAAGGGTGTCGCTGGCTGGCTAGCGAAGTTGGAGGACGGGCTCGACGTGATGCCGAAGTGGAAGAAGAACATGCAGTTTGGGTACAACTCGGCGAGTGGGCGGAAGGACTTTTCCACGCTGAACTATCGCTTGGACATGTCGCGTAAGTACGAGAAGAGCCGGTTGAACTTTAATGCCGACTACGCCTACGGGGATTCCGATGGTTCGACGAATCTGGACAAGTATTCGGTCAAGTTTCGTTGGCGGAAGGACATTTCGCCGGGAGCGTTCTATGAGTCGCAGTCGATTTATTCCGCGGACCAGATCAAATCGATCTTCTCGAATTTCGAGCAGAAGCTGGGTTTGGGAACGCGTTTTCTGGATTCGAAGACGACGGTGTTGTCTGCCGGTTTGGGCGCGAGCGGTCGTTGGCGTGAGCTGAAAAAGGGCCGGGATAGCGATTCGCTGGTGAGCGTTTTCCAGGATTGGGACTACAAGCTTTCCGAGAAGGTGAGACTGAAGCAGGACTTCAAGTTCGCGATGCCGCTGGATGACACGGAGGAGTACGAAATCGACTTTGCCGCGTCGTTGCGGACCGACGTGACGGACGCGATCAATTTGTCGCTACGCTTCCAGTTTGGATATGACAATTCTCTGCCGGAAGATAGCAAGGAAGACCGCCGCTTGATTAGCGCGCTCGGCTATAAGTTCTAATTGGGAGCTGTTGCGATCGGCAAGTGGGCTTGATCGCTGGAAAGCGTTAGCTTCCGAGCAGCTTTTCGACGTCGACAGGTATGGCGTCCTTCCAGAGCGCTTCGAGCTTGTAGGTTTCGCGTGTCTCTTCTGAGAAGAGGTGGATCATGATATCGAACGCGTCTACGACGGCCCATCCGCTGAAGTCGCCTTCGTCCACGCCGATTATTTTTACGTTGTGGTCCTTGAGCGCTTTATCGAGTTCGCGGCGTAGGGCCTTGAGGTGAGGCTCGGCGAGTCCGGATGCCAGCACGAGGTAGTTCGTGATGGTGGAGGTTTCGCGCACGTCGAGGGCGACCAGATTCTCCGCCTTGGCGTCGTCCAAGGTCTTGCAGCAAAGGGCGAGTAGCTCTTCGCCTTTCAGTTCTTCTTTTGATTCGGTGCTCATGCGTGTGGTCCTCTAAAGGTAGAGATTTTCGGCCTTGATGTAAGCAAAGACATTCGCTGGCAAGAAGTACTTGGCGGATTGTCCGCTTTTGAGGCGCTCTCGGATTTCGGTGGAGCTGATGTCGAGCTGGCGAAGTTTTCCTCTTTTTATGCGAGTATGGGATGGGAGTTCGGGGGAGGCGGTGCTCTTGAAGCCGGGGCGTTCGAAGGCGATGAAGGTGACTTGCTCGGAGAGTTTTTCGATGTCTCTCCATAGGTGTAGTTGAGCTATTTGGTCTGCGCCTAAGATCCAATGGAGGTCTGCGTCGGGGAAGTCTTGCTTGAGTGTCGCGGCGGTGCGGACGGAATAGCTGGTTGACTCGAAGCGGTAGTCTGCGTCTGAAGCCAGAAAGCGAGGTTCCTCCTCAGTTGCCTTTTCTACCATCTGCATGCGTTGAGCAGGGGAGGCGTCGGGCGACTTGGACTTGAGTGGGGCTTGGAAGGCGGGAACGAAGAGGACGCGATCGAGGCTGAACTGCTCGCAAGCGTCGAGGGCGATGATTAGGTGCCCGTTGTGGATCGGGTCGAAACTCCCGCCGATGATACCGATCTTTTGACTCACGGTGGGAAGGAGGTTGGGGTGGGCAGGACTTGTCAATAGCAGGTTGAGGGGGAGGGGGCTAGGCCTTCTCAAGTCCGATTGGCGCGAGCAACTCTCTTAATCTCTGCAGGGCTCGTTTCTCTCGCTGGAAAACTTGTTGGCGGGAGATTCCGGTTTGTTGGGCGACTTGAGCGAGGGAAAGCGGGGCGGAGCTGTCGCCTAGTCCGAAGCGGTGTTGGATTACCTCGCGTTGTTTCTCGGTGAGTTCGGAAAGAGCGCTCGTGATGGCGTCGCATTCGTCGCTGATTGTGGCGAGGTGGTTGGGGTGGCTTGCGGAACGGGTGTGGGGTTCTGGACTGGCGTCCGCTGGTGGTGAGGGTTGATCCAGCCGGATCGTCTTGGACTGGGTTGCGTGTGTGAGGTTCGGGTTTGGGGTGTCGGAACGAAGCGTTTTTGAAATTTCGTTGATGGGGGCCGTCACTGGGAACTGTTCCCGCATGAGGAAGTTTTTGACTCGCCGCTCGACCCAATGGCGAGCGTAAGAAGCGAAGTTTTCCTCGGGGTCGATCCTGTCGATCGCGTCTAGGAGGGCCAGTCGAGCTTCTTGGAGAGCATCTTCCTGCAGGCTGGATTGGCTGCAGATCCGGGCGACGCATCGGGCGGGTAAGCTGTAGTGGTGGGCGAAAAGCTCGTTTTGCGAAGACTTGTACTGCTCGTAGCGAGCGCTTAGTCGGAGGCGTACAGAGGAGCAGAACTGCTCCCATCGCTTGTCGCCAAGTCGGTTCAGAGAGGGATTGGGCGAGTGGGAGGTGTAGCCGCAGAGGCGAGCGAGGCGATTGGTTTCTGCGTAGCCGAGGGTGGGAGGTGAACTTGCGATTAGGTGGCGGATGACTTGGTATTTCCGCTCGATCGGGAGGCTTCTGAGGGCTGTGGCCTGAGAAACGCCTTGCCTGCCTGCTGCGATGTCGAAATGGGCGAGAGAGTGGACGATGGCTGTTTGCCAGGTGGGTAGAGCCAGAGTCCAGTCGAGGGCGGAGCGAAAGCGAGCGATACTCAATGCGTCTTTGACTGAGGCAGTATCTTGCTGACGGACGGTGTCTGGGATTGATTCTTTCACTCGGGGGAGAAGGGGCTGAGGTAAGGTCGCGCGGTTCGGGGCTTCAATCAAGGGCTCTCTCCCCGAAGAGGTCGTGAAAAATAGCTCAGCCTAAGCTTGTTTTCCTGCGGCAAGTCTGCTGCATTTCCGAACTTTCCCTTTCGCATGCCCTGGTGGCGGAATTGGTAGACGCAGCGGACTTAAAATCCGCTGTCCGCAAGGACGTGTGGGTTCGAGTCCCACCCTGGGCACCACTCTTTGAATTGAGAGATAGGAATGCAGAATGGTGAAGTTTGCGAAAGCGGGGTTCGATGGAGCGAAGGGGAGATGGGACGCCGCGGACTGTTTTAGCGAGCGAAAGTTGGAGCGGGGGCGCAGAGGCCGTCTGTTTGGCGGAATTATTGTAAAAACGGTCCTCGGATCAGGCGATTTGTAACGCAGATATTGCTATGAATCTATTAAATACAAAGTTGTATGTAATTTTTGCTCTTTTCCACTTGTTGTCTGTTCCTCCCTTTGCAGGATGAGCGGCGACAATGCTGCTTGAAGTAAAAGATCTGAAAATCCGCTTCAATAGCCGCCACTCTAAAGTGCAGGCGGTTAAGGGGATTTCCTTTTCTTTGGATCGCGGAAAGACTTTGGCAATCGTGGGGGAAAGTGGAAGTGGCAAGAGCGTCACTTCGATGTCGCTTTCTCGTCTTTTGCCGCCGCCTCCCAAGTGTGAAGTGGAAGGCGCTGCTTATCTTGACGGCGTCGATTTGTTTGGATTGAGCGAACGGGAGCTGCGCAAGGTGCGGGGCAAGCGAATCGCCTATGTTTTTCAGGAGCCTTCTACCTCGCTGAATCCGTATTTCACGGTTGGGGCTCAGATAGAAGAGGCTCTTAAGTTTCACCGCGATGACGTTTCCGACCTGAAAGCTGAAACGGTGGAGCTGTTGAAGAAGGTTGGAATTCGGGATGCGGAAAAGCGTTACGGCGATTATCCGCACCAGATGAGCGGAGGCATGAAGCAGCGTGTGGTGATCGCCATGGCTTTGGCTTGCCAGCCGGACATTCTCGTGGCGGACGAACCGACTACCGCTTTGGATGTGACGATCGAGGCTCAAATTATGGAGCTGCTGCAGGAGTTGCGAGAGCGCGAGGGGATGGCGATCATTTTGATTACCCATAATTTCGGGATCGTGGATGGTTTCGCGGATGAGGTGGCGGTTATGTATCGGGGCAACATCGTGGAGCATGGCGAGACGGAGAAAGTGCTTTCCGCGCCGCAGCATGAATACACGAAGGCGTTGATCCGTTGCATTCCGTTGCTGGGGATGAAGAGGGAGCGTTTGCCGGTGGTGGATTATGCCGCGATAGCGGAAGAAGAGGAGGCGGCTTCGTGAGTGGAGAGTCTCCATTGCTCCGTGTTTCCAACCTGGACGTGAGCTACCCGACGAGCTCTGGTGGAATCTTCAAGGGTCCTGGTAAGTTTCGGGCGGTGAAAGGGGCTAGCTTTTCTGTGAAAAGAGGGCAGACTGTCGGTCTCGTGGGCGAAAGCGGTAGCGGTAAGAGCACTATCGGAAAGGCGATTCTGAAGCTGATCCCATCCGAGTCCGGAAAGATTGAATACGACGGGACGGAGATTACTTCTCTAAGCGAAGGTGAGTTTCTTCCGTTTCGGAAGCGTATTCAGACCATTTTTCAAGACCCTTACGCTTCGCTCAATCCACGCCTCACGGTGGGGGCGATCGTAGCGGAGCCGTTGGTTGTTCATGAGCCCTCTTTGAGCAGGGGGGACCGGGATGCCCGGGTGGCTGAGCTGCTTGAGAAGGTCGGTTTGCCGAGCGATGCGATGCGGCGTTATCCGCACCAGTTTAGCGGAGGGCAACGTCAGCGGATTGGCATTGCTCGAGCTTTGAGTTCTCGTCCGGAGTTTATCATTTGCGACGAATGCGTGAGCGCCCTCGATGTGAGTGTGCAGGCCCAGATCGTGAACCTTCTGCAAGACCTGCAGGACGAGTATGGAATTACCTATCTTTTTATCGCCCACGATCTAGCGGTCGTTGAGCATATGAGCCACGAGGTCGTGGTCATGCAAAATGGCGAAATAGTGGAGCAGGGGACTGCTGAAGAAATTTATCGTGACCCAAAAACTGAATACGCCCGAAGGCTCTTAGCTGCCGTTCCGACGATGCCTAGCATTCAGACGGTTTAGGAGTTTAGAGTGTAAGCTTGGAGAAAGCACTGACAGGCCGAAATAAAGCGAAAGTATAAGAAAATGGATACGCAAAGTACCGACCTAAAGACCCAAATCGGATTCGACCCGGAGACGGGTAAGAATTGTTACGACGAGAGCTCGCTTACCGAGTATCTTAACATAAAGCTGCGCTCGCGAGGGTTGCCGATTTATGGAGATGAAAGTGAGTTTCCGTTCCTCAAAATGGGGAATTCTCTCCTCAAGAGCGTGCAGGAAAAGAACCGGCTTCTAAAGCAGCATCTTTGCCCTGCGGACCAACGTATCCAGAAATACCTCGAGGATTTGTTCGAGCCTCTCGGCGCGGAGGAGCGACTCTGGTTGCCGTCTGAGACATTGATCATCGAACGCCATGGCATGGCGCGTGCCTTGTCGATCCCACCGAATGTAGACAAGTTCGAGTCGGACATCGTTAGCTCGTTCCGCACGAAGCAAGGTATCCTCAACAACCCGAAGAGCGACCGACGTACGACGAAGGGCGTTTTCCACGTCGCAGAAGGTGGTCTGCCGATCGCTGCCGATAAGAAGCAGGTGCCGCTTGTTGCGTTCAAGGGCTTGCTTGCGAAGGCGTTGACGCCGCCAGACAGCCTGCTCGAGCTGCCGTTTACCGCGGCTCAAGAGGAGAAGGCGCGTACGTTCGTTTCGCTTCTGCTACGTCCGCTTGTGCAGCCTGCGGTTGCGGGGGTGACTGAAGAGAAGCGTATGGAAGTTCGCTTTTTTGCTCCTGGCAACATGACCAGTAACCTCGACTTCGTTGAGTCGATCTTCGGCAATGCCGGTGATCCGTTCTTGGCGGAAAACGATGCTGGTTTGGATGTGAAAAACTGGTCGGGCCACACCGGCTGCGTTATTCTTGCTCCACACCTGATTTACACGAAGAAGAAGGACCTCGGCCTTCCACACATTTCTGAAGCGACCGAGCGTCAGAAGCGTGATGGCATGTGTTGGGAGAAGGACGATGAGCTCTACAACGATGGGGGTGCGTTCAAGATCACTTCTCGTGATTCTCGTGGTGTCGTCGTTACGCTGATCGCTGACAACTACTACGGTTACTGCAAGAAGGAGGTTAAGACTCAGATCTCTTACGCTTCCAATCTCTACGGTAACGTTGAGGAAGAGCACGCTGGTGGCGCGCTCGCGTTTGCGAGTTACGATCTGGGTGAGGACTTCCATCTCAGCAAGTACACGCTCACAGTCGATCACACTTATGACGAGGCGGTTAAGGCGCTTGGTGAGTCTGTAGATTTCAAGCCGGAAGGTTACGCAATCGATAAGAAGTATTCAGATATCTTCTACGTTCCGGAAGGTTCTCGCTTCACGCTAACTGATCAGAAGATTTCTTGGGTTCTTGCGGGAGTCGAGCACGAGCTCAAGATCCAGCCGGACAACACTTACATTCTCCCGTCTGGTTATAAGGTGGAAATGACGCAGCCGATGGCGGGGCGTCGTTGGAGACTGCTCGGGACAAGCGCTGTCGGCACCTATTGCCACAAGCCTTGTACGGTATCAGGTGGCGGTAAGTCTGAAATTTCGAAGTCGCTGACTGATGCGATCGTAGCAGGTCCAGTATTCACTGCGGATCTCAAGAAGGATTTCGATATTGTAGAGGAGATTGTCAGCAAGAACTACGGGGCTCGCTACAAGGATGCGTCATTGAACCGCAAGGACACGCGTCCGCTCCTCAGCACTGACCGTTCTCTTGGTTCTGTAATCAAGTTGCTCTCGCCATCTCCTGCTTACACGGACGAGTACAACGAGTGGCTCGACAGTATTCCTGGATACGTCATCGACATCGTTCTCGTTGTTAAGCGTTTCTATAAGGATGACTGGGGCACGGGTTGGCGTGACCGCTTTAGCGTGGATATCGTGAATGGCCGCCCAGGTAACGAGCTCAAGTATCGCGATCAGAAGCTGATTTCTCAGTACCTCCGTGTTGGATTTGCGGAAGATGGTTCATGGCGCGTGTTCAGCCTTCGTAAGGACTTCTATCCTGCGTCCAAGATTCAGACTGAAGATGACATCTCTTCTGCTGTGGTTGTGCCGGCTGAGCATTTGGACGGTCTCGATCGTGGCGCGAAAGGCTATCGCTCGCTCAAGTTCATCCAGAACTGTGAGTACCGTCTCTTCCAGCGTCCGGACGAAGCGATCCACCGTGGTTACGATAAGACTACGGAAAAGGATTTTTCCGGGAACGGTTTGTTCTTCTCGAACTATGAGCCGCTCACTCGCGACTATTCGAATGAGATGGTTAAGGACGCGATTCGTTTCGGTCAGTTCACGCAGGGCATGCAGGACTGTATCCTCGACTTCAATGCTGCGGGGAAGCCGGACTACGTGATCTCTTCTTCCAATCCGCGTTTGGTTGATGGAGTTCCGACTAAGAATCCACGTTACCTGCAAAACCGCCTCGATCTCGAAGACGAGCGCAGCGTTTACGTGGCGAATGTGGGAGCGGCTCTTTACCGTCGTCTCGCTCCTGGCACGAAGCCTCACTTCCCGGTTAACTGTGTTCTTCCTGGCCGCCGTAACAACGGTCCGTCGGAAGGTATCCGCGCGTTGGCTCCGTTTGGACCTGTTCACTACCAAGAGCTGCCAGAGGCCTTTATGGACTTCATCGCTAGCTTGACTGGTAAGTCTCCATCCACAACCGGAGCAGGTTCGGAGGGAGCTCTGACAAAGGGCCCATTCAATGCTCTGCTTCCTATCGTGGACATGAATCAGGCTCTGGTTTCGTATATCGTTACTGGATACGAGTGCTTCATTTCTTCTGCAGGTTGCGTTGGTCCGAACTTCCGTTGCGACCACGACATCAGCTTGCTGATTCCTGAGATCTGGTGTCGTATGAAGCCGGACGAGCGTCGTGCAGCGTACATGATTGAAAAGGGGTACCTTGAGCCGTGTAAGGATTTTGAATACGAAGGCGAAACCATCGAGGCGTCTCGTCTTGGCTACCGTATCACCAGCGAGTTTGTTCAAGCGTTTGGTGGTCGTGTATTCTCGAACCCGCGCTCCGTGTTCCCGGAAGACATCCTTCGTCCGGAACAGCAGGACATGGCGATCTACGTTGACGCCATTAAGAACATCGTTGAGACGCAGCGTCGTATCGCGCTCAACTACTTCGATGATGGTTCGATCGATGATGCGTGTCCTCCGCTCAAGGCGCTTCTCCACATCATGGCGCACGGCGAGTACGAAGGCATGACTTATCACGATCCGGAATTTCGTAAGCTTTTCTCTTATGAAGAGATGGTTAAGAGCGACTGGTACAAGGCGCGTCTCGATGCGAAGCAGAAGGTCGACGTTTCTCTCTGGGAACGCCACCAAGCTTACCTTGACAGCTATCTCTCTCAAGAGCTCAACGAGGGCATGGGCGATCGAATCGAGGAGGAACGTCTGCGTGGTGCGATCGCGCGTCGTCTCGAGACTTTCCGCTCAGAAGAGTACCGCAAGAATCTCGACGGCTGTATTGGCGTCGATCCGAGCGTGTATAAATAAGAGCTAGCTACTTCTGTCTTTTTCTCTTTCGAGCGTCAGATCTGCGGATCTGGCGCTTTTTTGTTGCTGAAGGAGGGTTGGCATGAGGTTGGCGCTGCCCATGCTAATTGGGAGTTGGTTTTGACAACTCTAAACCCACGAATCCGATGAATGAAATTGTGCAATGGCTCGTTGGTAATCCATCGCTTGCCTTGGTCTCTTCCTATGCCTGTTGCGGAATGGCTGTTCTCCTTGGTTCATCAA
This sequence comes from Pelagicoccus mobilis, assembly GCF_016595505.1. Taxonomy (GTDB): domain Bacteria; phylum Verrucomicrobiota; class Verrucomicrobiia; order Opitutales; family Opitutaceae; genus Pelagicoccus; species Pelagicoccus mobilis. The sequence continues at coordinate 15,623 of NZ_JAENIL010000023.1, forward strand.
GGAAGCGTAAGCTGCGACGCTCTGGATGAGGTCGATCAGACTGAAACCGAAAACGACGCCAGGCCTTCGGGCCTGGTGTTTTGGTCTGAGGGGCTTGCTTTTCAGTTGGACACTGGGCTTGATCGTCCTCAATAGCGGTTTCGGTTTTAGAGTGGTGCTTTGGCCGCTCTACTGGGAATTTCAAAAGGACTTTATTATGAAAACGAAGGCTCTAGTCGCCGGAATTCTGATCGCGATCCTCAACGGACTGATGTTCGTGGAGTCGCTCTCCGTGTTTAACGTTTACTTCGTCTCTGGGGCGATTGCGCTTGCTCTGTGGTTAGTGCTCAAGGCAGTGACTGCGGGAGAGGTCCCGAAGGCTGAAGAGGAGGCTGTTGTTCCTCCGACTCCGGAGCCGATCGCTCCACCGCCTGCCCCCAAGAATGCCGCCGAGGCTGAGGTGGTTGCTGTCTTGGCGTCTTTACAAAACAAGGGCCGCTTGGTCGATTTCTTGATGGATGACATCAGCAAGTACAGCGATGCCCAGGTGGGAGGTGCGGCCCGTGTCGTGCACCAAGGCTGCAAGGCTGCATTCTCAGAAATGTTCACAGTTGAGCCTGTCGCGACTGAAGCCGAGGGGGCTAAGGTAACTGTGCCGGTTGATGCAGGAGAAATGTACCGTTTGTCCGGTTCGATCAAAGACGATGGACCGCATAGTGGCACGCTCGTCCATAAGGGCTGGAAGGCGAGCAAGGTGAACTTGCCGCGCGTGATCAAGAATGAGGACGGGCAACTGCCTGCAATTGCTCCGGCTCAGGTGGAAGTGAAGTAGGGAATTGGGATACGGTATCCTGTTAATCGCGTGACAAGCACGCTCCCACATAGGGGGAAATGTCTTTGGGAAATGGAAAAGAAATTTGTACTGGGGATCGATCTCGGGACGAGCAATAGTGCGGTGACGCTGTGCAATCTCGAGAGTGGTGAGAGTCGAACCGTTGATGTGACGCAGATATTAGCTCCGAATCAGATTGGAGAACGGAGCTCTTTGCCGTCGGCATTGTATCTACCAAATGGGGACGAGTTTTCTGTAGAGGCGATCAAGTTGCCTTGGGATGAAGGAGGTTCTCGTGTTGTCGGTATTTTTGCTCGAGAGCATGGTGCTCAGGTTCCGGATCGTTTGGTGACTTCGGCGAAGTCGTGGCTTTCGAATCCGCACGTGGACCCACAGTCTGCAGTTCTTCCGTGGAACTCGGAAATTGAGAGCGGTAAATTGTCGGCGGTTGAAGCGTCGCGACTCTACCTTGAGCACATCAAGCAAGGCGTCTTGTATGCCGCGCGAATGGAAGGGCGTGAATGGAATCTCGACGAAGCCCAGATCGTGCTCACTGTGCCGGCTTCCTTTGATGAGGTAGCTCGCAAGCTGACTTCAGATGCTGCCTTGGCAGCTGGATTGCCTGAGCCCGTCTTGCTTGAGGAGCCGCAAGCCGCGTTCTATGCGTGGACAGATCGAGTCGGCTCGGAGTGGCGTAAGCAGGTGCAGGCGGGCGATGTGATTCTCGTTTGTGATGTCGGCGGCGGTACAGCTGATTTCAGCCTGATCGCGGTCAGTGAGCAGGACGGGAATTTGGCGGTGGAGCGTATCAGCGTGGGTGAGCACATCTTGCTGGGGGGTGATAACATGGACCTTGCTCTCGCTTACACTCTGCAAGCTCAGCTTGAAGACGAGGGAACCGAGATCGACGACTGGCAGTTTCTCGCATTGATTCATACAGCAAGTCAGGCGAAGGCGAAGCTCTTTGAGGATGCGGGTTTGAGTGAGTTGCCGATTGCGATCCCGTCACGCGGATCGAGTTTGTTCGCGGGAACGGTATCCACTGTTCTGGCACGCGAGACTTTAGAAGGTGTGGTTATTGACGGTTTCTTCGCTTTGACGGGAGCGGACGAGATGCCGGAAGAGGAGGGCGGTGCGGCCCTGCAGGAGTTTGGTTTGCCGTACGCTTCCGATGCTGTGGTAAGTAAGCACTTGGCGCGTTTCCTCGCTCGTAGTTTGCAGAACGTTAAGACGAGCGAGTCTTTGTCAGCTCTGATTGGCGATCAGGCGAGTGCTTTGGAGGGCAGTTTGCTCAAACCGACTGCGGTGCTTTTCAATGGAGGTGTCTTCAAAGCGGATGCTATTCGAGCACGCGTGCTAGAGTTGCTAGCGTCTTGGTGTGGAGATGCTCCTCGAGAGTTGGAAGGTTTTCAGCCAGACTTGGCCGTTTCTAAAGGGGCGGCAAGTTATGGTCGCAATCGTGTTACAGGGCAGGGGATCCGAATTCGTGCGGGTTCGGCTCGATCTTACTACCTTGGTCTAGAATCTTCGCGTCCAGCAGTGCCTGGTTTTAAGCCACCGATCAAAGCTGTTTGTGTGGTGCCCCAGGGAATGGAAGAGGGGAGCTCGCATCTGTTGGAAGGTCGTTCTTTTGGTTTGGTGACAGGCAAGCGGGCGGTGTTCCGTTTCTTCGCATCGGAGATCCGGAGCGGCGACAAACCGGGCGACTTGGTGAACAAGGCCGACAAGGTTTTGGAAGAGACCAGCAAGTTGGAAATCACTTTGCCTCCGATGGATGAATTCCCGGAAGGGCAGCCAATTCCCGTTGTATTGAATTCCGTCGTAACCGAGTTGGGGAATTTGGAGCTTTGGATGCAGCACGTTGATTCCGAGCAGAAGTGGAAGGTCGAGTTCCAGGTGAGAATGGAATGATTTTCTGCCCACTAAGGACACGAAGGATCACTAAGTTTTTGAGTTCTAAACTCTTCGTGTAACTTCGTGATCTTCGTGGGCGAATAAAAGTTCTAGATGAACCCTAGGTATAGTATTGGTATTGATCTTGGCACTACGAATTGTGCTTTGTCGTTTCTCGAGCTTGGGAAGGATGATGCTCAGTCGCAGGTTTTGCCGATTCCGCAGCTTGAGGAAAAGATCACTCAGGTTGAACGTGATGTGCTGCCATCGTTTCTTGCTTGGAATGGTGTAGGGGATTGGACTGCGGGGCTCTTTGCTCGAAATCGATCGAGAGAAACGCCGGATGCAGTGATTCATTCTGCAAAGTCTTGGCTTTGTCATCACTCTGTGAGCCCGGAGGCGTCGATCCTGCCTTGGAAGTCGAAGCTCGTTCCGGATGCGGAAAAACTGTCACCGATTGAAGTATCGGCTCGCCTGCTCGATTTTCTGAAGCGTGTTTGGGATCAGCGTTTTTCGGAGGAGGCTCCGTTTGTTGATCAAGTGGTGACGATTACTGTGCCGGCCTCGTTTGACGCTGCGGCTCAAGCGGCAACCTTGGAGGCCGCGAAGCAGGCGGACTATCCGACTGAAGTTCGGCTTTTGGAGGAACCGCAGGCTGCGTTTTACCGTTGGCTAGATGGAGCTGATTCAAAGAGGGACGGTCTGAAGAAAGGTGAGCGTATCCTTGTTGTGGATATCGGAGGCGGCACTTCGGATTTCAGTTTGTTTCAGGTTGGAGATGTTGAGGATGACCGCCCTCGGATTGAGCGGGTCGCCGTCAGCGATCATTTGCTTCTCGGCGGCGACAACATCGATCTAGCTCTCGCGCATGCGTTGGAATCTGAGCTTTCGCCCAATGGCGAGGAGTTGAGTGTTGATCAGTGGGGGCATTTGATAAGCCGTGCTCGAGAGCTAAAGGAAGCGTGTTTGAGCGAGGGGGCTGGGGATGATAATCAGCTCTCGGTTTCCCTTCCCAGTCGCGGCTCGGGCTTGCTTGCGGGAACGCTATCGACCGAAGTTTCCTCTCAACTCGTTAAGGCAATGATTCTCGAGGGATTCTTTCCGGAGTGTTCGGCAGGCAGCAAAGCTGAGAAAGCGGAGGGTGGTCTCCTTGAGTGGGGCTTGCCGTACGCTGTCGATTGTGCGGTGACTCGGCATTTAGCCGAGTTCCTTGGAGCGGATGCTCGTGTCGATCGTGTACTCTTCAATGGGGGAAGCTTGTCGGCTCCGCTGATTCGAGAGCGATTATTGGAGCAACTTGCGGCATGGCAGGGGGATGAAGCCCCGGCGGTTTTAGAGAATGAGGAAACCTATTTGGCTGTTGCTCGTGGAGCTGCTCGTTTCGGCGAGATTTCGCAACGGGGTAAACGGCAGATTGATGCCGGAGCTGCCCGGGCAATCTTTTTGGAAGTCGAAGGTTCTGCATCGGGAGATGCTCGAGCTGTTTGTGTCCTGCCAAAGGGAGCCCAGCCGGGGGAACGATTTGATGTTGGGATCGAAGGATTGAGTTTGCGGGTTAATCAGCGGGTGGCGTTCAACGCGTTTCATGCTGAGGATTCGAACGAGTCACCAGCGGGATCGTTCTGCAGTTCGATGGGGAAGCGTGTTCTTCCTGCTTTGGAGGCGACGATCGAGTCGGAAGGTCGAGACTCTGTACCAGTTCGTCTCGTAGCAGGCGTGAACGAAGTCGGGCTATTGTCGGTGGCCTGTGAGGCGTTGGAAAGCGACGAAAGCTGGCCGCTGGAATTTAGTCTTCGAGCTGAGTCGACGGAAGCGAACGCGGGTGTGGCTGAAGTGCTGGAGGTGGATTCGGTTAAACTGGCTAAGGTAGCAAGAGCCTTGAAAGGAGGACTTTCGGTGCGTGATCCAAAAGCCTCTCGTGTCTTCTCCGATATGGAGCGAGCGGCTGGGGCTAAGAAGCACGAATGGGAAATCGCTTTTTGCCGTGCTTTGACTGCTGAACTGCTGGAGTTGGAGAGTGTCTCCTCGAGAGGTGACTCTGTTGCGGAGGGATGGCTGCAGCTCGCTGGTTATTTGATGCGTCCTGGTTTTGGAGTCGCTGGCGACGAGGATCTTCGAGCTCGCTTATTTCGAGTGGTCGAAAACCTCGAGTCCCGCCCTGCAAAAGTGGAGGTGCAGCGTTTGATCTTTTTGCGTCGCGTCGTGGCTGGTTGTTCTGAGGGGGAGCAGAGTCGGATTTTTGATGAGGAATTCGAGGTCCTTGCGAAGACCAAGCGGGGGAGGTCAGAGAGAATCCGATTGTTAGGGATGCTGGAGAAGGTCGATCTGGAGAGAAAGAACCTGCTCTTTGAGGAATTGATGAGTCGATTGGATTCGGCCCTCGGTGGCGAAGGTGATGTCGGCGCGGTGCTAGCTGGTTTGGCAGGCCTATTGAATCGAGTTCCCTTTAATGCAGGCGAAGACCGAGTGATGTCTCCTGATTGTGTTGCGTCTCTATATAATAGAGTAGCCAAGTTGGATTGGAAAGAGAGTCGCTACGCGGAACTGGTTTCCTTGTTCCTGAGAGCGGCGAGGGTGGTGGACGATCGATCTCTGAATGTGCCCTCGCGACTTGGGCGTAAGATCGTTGGTAAGCTAGAAAAGTCGGGGGTCGCTTCAACGCGCTTGTTGCCCTTGCAAGATTTCGTTCCGGTAAGCCGCGAAGAGAAGGCGAAGAGTTTTGGTGAAGCTTTGCCGCCGGGCTTGTTGATCGAGGGGGCTTGAGACGCGATTTTCTAGGGAGTTCACCTGTCTTGTTACGCTTGAGCGTCATTTTTCTGCTTTCAGGCGACTATTGTGCTTGATGAGCGGCCAGTGGCGCCCCAAACCGGTCGTCCTTCAAAATTTCCCGCTACATAGGGAGGCCCCTCACGAGCGTCCCGCCCAGTATAATTCGCAGGAAAAAAGCAGATTCAGCCGGTGAACGGGCTGCGTCTGCTTTTTGATCTATTTTCGGTGAGAAAAAACTTGCCGAAGTACCTTCAAACGATACGTTCACGCTCTTTTCTCAAAATTTCACACCATGCCTACAATTAACCAGTTAGTCCGATTGGGCCGTAAAGTGATCAAGGCGAAGTCCAAGTCACGTGCCCTCGAAGCAAACCCATTCCGTCGCGGTGTGTGCGTACAAGTCATGACGCGTACGCCTAAAAAGCCGAACTCCGCTATCCGTAAGGTAGCAAAGGTGCGTTTGACCAATGGTTACGAAGTGATCGCTTACATTCCTGACGAAGGGCACAACCTCCAGGAGCACAGCATCGTTCTCGTGCGTGGTGGTCGTGTTAAGGACCTTCCAGGTGTTCGTTACCACATCGTCCGTGGTACTCTCGATGCTCAAGGCGTTGAAAAGCGTCGTCGCAGCCGTTCCAAGTACGGTGTGAAGCGTCCTAAGAAGTAATCTCTAATTTTATAAGACAATGTCACGTCGCAGAAGAGCTACTAAAAGACCAGCAAAGCCAGACGCACGCTACGGCAGCGTTCTCGTAGGTCGCCTCGTTAATACCGTCATGCGTGATGGTAAGAAGACCGTTGCTGAGCGCATCGTCTACTCCGCTTTCGAAAAGGTTGCCGAAAAGCTCGGCAAGGGTGATCCAATTGATCTCCTTCTTGGTGCACTCGAAAACGCACGTCCTCGCCTTGAGGTGAAGAGCCGTCGTGTTGGTGGTGCAACTTACCAAGTGCCAGTCGAGATTTCTTACGACCGCCAGGAGTCACTCGCTTTCCGCTGGATCGTTAATGCAGCTGCTGCACGTCGTGGTCTTCCAATGAAGGAAGCTCTCGCAGCTGAGATCGTTGACGCGTACAACAACACTGGTACTTGCGTTAAGAAGAAGGAAGATACTCACAAGATGGCTCAGTCTAACCGAGCCTTTGCTCACCTCCGCTGGTAGTTTAACCGGCCCCGCAGCTTTGCCTGTTTTGTTCTTTGTAAATGTCAGTTTCTCTCACAGCCCATTCGCCAAAAAACGGCGCCGACAGACCGGTGCCGATGGAATGGACGCGTAATATCGGCATCGCTGCCCATATCGACGCGGGGAAGACGACAACTACAGAGCGCATTCTTTATTATACAGGCGTAGTTCACAAGGTAGGCGAAGTTCATGACGGAAACGCCGTCACGGACTTCATGGAACAGGAGCGCGAGCGAGGTATTACAATTACCTCGGCCGCGATTTCTTGTAATTGGAAGGCGAGTTTTGGGCCTTTCGAAGGAGTGGACCATTTGGTCAACATCATCGACACTCCGGGTCACGTTGACTTTACTGCGGAAGTGGAGCGTTCCCTTCGCGTTCTCGATGGGGCAGTTGCCGTTTTCTGTGCAGTTGCTGGCGTACAGCCTCAGTCTGAAACTGTCTGGCGTCAGGCTGACAAGTACAACGTTCCTCGCATTGCGTTCATTAATAAAATGGACCGCGTGGGAGCTGACTTCCAAGCCGCTGTGGCGGACATGCGTGAGAAGTTGGGTGCCAACGCCCATCCGCTGTTCCTCAACATTGGCGCTGAAGAAGACTTCAAGGGAATGGTCGATCTCGTGCAGAACAAAGCGTTCTTGTTCGACGAGTCTGACGTGATGGGAGTCAAAACCATCCCGACCGAAATTCCAGCCGACATCGCGGACGAGGCAGCTAGCCTTCGCGAATCCCTGATCGAGGCAGTCGCTGATTTCGATGATGAGCTCGCAGAAGCTTACCTTAGCGGAGAGGAAATTTCCGCAAGCCAGCTCATCATCGCAATCCGACAAGCCACTATCGCCCTCAAGTTCGTTGGTGTGATCCCAGGATCCGCTTTCAAGAACAAGGGGGTTCAAAGTGTGCTCGATGCGGTTGTTAACTACCTCCCAAGTCCGCTCGACCTTCCAGCGACAGAAGCTCACGCTTCTGACGAATCGGAAGTCGCAATCGAAGCGGACGACGCTGCTAAGTCAGCAGCTCTCGCGTTCAAGCTCTGGAGCGACCCATATGTTGGTAAGCTCGTCTTTGTTCGCGTTTATGCGGGTACGATCAAGAAGGGTGATATGCTCTTCAATACACGTACTGGTAAAGGTGAGCGCGTTAGCCGTATTCTTCAGATGAAGGCAGATAGCCGTGAGGATCTCGAAGAGGTTCGCTCTGGCGATATCTGTGCTCTCGTCGGTATTAAGAATGTGGCGACAGGCGATACGCTCGTGCCAAAGGGCTACGACGTTTCTCTCATTCCTCCAAGTTTCCCAGAGCCGGTCATCTCTATGACCATCGAGCCGAAGACTTCTGCCGACCAAGAAAAGTTGGCTTCCGGTCTCGCTCGTCTCTCTGAAGAAGATCCTACGTTCGTTGTTAGCTCCAATCCTGAGACGGGGCAGACCATCATCTCTGGAATGGGTGAGCTTCACCTCGAGATCATTCGCGACCGTTTGTTTCGTGAATTCAAGGTCAGCGCTCGTTCTGGTGAGCCGCAAATCGCTTACCGTGAAACCATCACTGCTTCTGCTCGTGCGGAAGGTAAGTTCGTTCGCCAAACTGGCGGCAAGGGTCAGTACGGTCACGCGGTTATCGAAATCGAGCCACAAGAACTGGGGAAGGGGATCGAGATCATCGACGAAACAGTTGGCGGTTCTATTCCCAAGGAGTTCATCAAGCCAACTATGGACGGTATCCGCGAAGCGACTCTCAATGGTGTCGTCGCGAGTTACCCAGTTATCGATATCAAGGTTCGCATCGTCGATGGTTCGTTCCACGAAGTCGATTCCTCCGAAACCTCTTTTAAGATGGCTGGCATCTTCGCTCTTAAGGAAGCGATGAAGGAAGCCTCTCCTGTACTCCTCGAGCCAGTAATGAAGGTCGAGGTGGTTACACCAAACGAATTCCAAGGCGATGTGGTCGGAGACCTCAATCGTCGCCGCGGCCAGATCCAAAATTTGGAGACAAAGGGTGATCTGGGTTACATCTACGCAAGCGTCCCTCTCAAGACCATGTTTGGTTATGCGACTGACGTTCGCTCTCTCTCCAAAGGCCGTGCCAGCTACACCATGGAGTGGTCTAACTACGAAGTTGTTGCTCCGAAACAACTCGAAGAACTTCTCAACCAAAGTTGGTAAGTGCCAACGTAACTTTCTACCGAAACTAACATGACAGGACAAAAAATCCGCATCAGACTTCAAGGTTTTGACTATCGAGTAATCGATCAGTCCGCGTCAGAAATCGTGGATACAGCTAAGCGTTCCGGAGCTCGCGTTTCCGGCCCTGTACCCCTTCCGACACGTATCGAGAAGATATCCGTTAACCGTTCTCCGCACGTGGACAAGAAGTCCATGGAGCAGTTTGAGATTCGTACGCACAAGCGCCTTCTCGACATCATCGAGCCAACTGCGCAGACAGTGGACGAGCTCAAGAAGCTCAACCTACCATCCGGCGTAGACATTAGCATCAACGTATAACCAACCCGGATACTAAATATACAGACTTTCGATCGGCATCCTGTCGGTCGCTAATGTGGGTCTAATAAAAACGAAGGCATAAAGTCTTCACCTACCTCTTAGAAATCATGAACTATACGCTATTAGGCAAAAAGCTGGGGATGACCCAGGTTTATGGCAGCGACAACCAAGTTGTTCCTGTCACCGTACTGCAAGCAGGTCCCTGCCCAGTACTACAAGTTAAGACTGTCGAGTCTGATGGATACAATGCCATCCAGATCGGATTCGACTCAAAGAAGGACAAGAACGCTAGCAAGGCTGCTCTCGGGCACGCTAAGAAGCATGGCGTCGCTCACGCACCACGCGTGATCAAGGAAGTCCGCAGCACCGAAGCTATCGACGCCGCTCCAGGTGATATCTTGGATGTATCGAAGTTCGAAGTTGGCAAGAAGGTCGACATCATCGGCAAGACCAAGGGTAAAGGTTTCGCTGGTGTTATGAAGCGTTTCAACACCAAGGGTGGTCCTGCTTCTCACGGTTCGATGTTCCACCGCCGCATCGGTTCTATCGGTCTCTGCCAATGGCCAGGCCACGTATTCAAGAACCAGAAGATGCCAGGTCACATGGGCGCGAAGCAGCGCACAATCCAAAATCTCGAGATCGTCTCCATCGACGCCGAGAAGAACCTAATCTTGGTAAAGGGTGGTATCCCGGGCGCAAATGGCGACACCGTACTCATCCGCTCCCAGATCAAGACCAAGAAATAGGAAAGGAACTGATCGACCATGAAAACTAAACTTTTCAATAACGACGGCAGCGCAAACGGCGAAACTGAAGTAGATGGACTCCCCGTCTTCGAAGGTGACAAGGGTTTGCAGGCAGTTAAGGAAGTAGTCGTAGCTCAGGCGGCAAACGCTCGCCAAGGCAGCGCAAACACAAAGACTCGCGGCGAAGTTCGTGGCGGTGGCAAAAAGCCATGGCGTCAAAAGGGTACTGGCCGCGCTCGCGCTGGTTCCACTCGTTCCCCGATCTGGGTTGGCGGTGGCGTCGTGTTTGGCCCACGTCCTCGCGACTACTCCAAGAAGATCAACAAGAAGGTTAAGTCTCTCGCATTTGGCCGCGCTCTTTTCGACCGCGTATCCGACGAGTCACTCGTAGTTGTTGATTCCCTCGATATCTCACCTGCCAAGACTAAGGTTGGCGAAGCCCTCGTTCGTGGCATCGCTCCTAAGGGCAAGGTTCTCGTCATCGACAAGGTGCTCAGCGACACATCAGTTCTCGCTCTGCGCAACCTCGCTGGCGTCGATCTCGAAGAGGCACCGCTCGTAAGCGTAACTGACCTCTGCCAGTTCAAGACAATCATCGTAACACGTGCCGGTCTCGAAGTTCTCGTCGAGCGCGCGAAAGGAGGCTCGAAATGATTCAGCCAGATAAGATCATCAAAAACGTACTCTTGACCGAGAAGACAAACATCCAGTCTTCAGAACTCGGACAGTACACATTCGAAGTGTTCGCGAGCTCTACTAAGGATAGCATCAAGGCTGCTGTTGAGAAGCAGTTCGAGGTGTCCGTGACTCGCGTCAACGTCATCAATCAGATCGGCAAGCCACGTCGCAACCGCAAGACTGGCAAGACCTCTCGTGGTTCCGGTCTCAAGAAAGCGATCATCACTCTCAAGCAGGGTGACGCGATCGACTTCACAGCCTAAACGAAGGAGACCACACGAAAATGGCTATCAAAAGTTTTAATCCAGTCACTCCGACACAGCGTTTCGCTGCCATCCAAGTTAAGGATGTGGCAAACAAGCGTCCGGAAAAGTCGCTCACTGAGTCCAAGAGTAAGGACGCAGCAGGTCGCAACTGCTACGGTCGCATCACGATGCGTCGTCGCGGCGGTGGCCACAAGAAGCTCTACCGTATTATAGACTTCAAGCGTAACAAGTTCGACATCCCTGCGAAGGTACAAGCGATCGAGTACGATCCAAACCGTAGTGCCTACATCGCTCTCGTAGCGTACGCAGATGGCGAAAAGCGTTACATTATCGCACCATCCGGCCTGAAGGCTGGCGACAGCGTTCTCGCTTCTCAGAAGCAGATCGAGTTCGACACGGGTAACGCGATGCCGCTCGAGTTCATCCCGCCAAGTACCAAGATCCACGCGGTTGAGCTTCTTCCAGGCAAGGGCGCGCAGATCGCTCGCGCTGCTGGTAACGCAGTAGAGCTCATCGGTATCGATGGTGATTCCGCTCAGATCAAGATGCCAAGCGGTGAAATCCGCCTCGTATCCAAGAAGTGCATGGCGACTATCGGTGTTGTCGGCAACGCTGAGAAGAAGAACGTCGTTATCGGTAAGGCAGGTCGTAGCCGCTGGCTCGGCAAGCGTCCACGCGTTCGTGGTGTTGTCATGAACCCGGTCGATCACCCCAATGGTGGTGGTGAAGCGAAGTCCAAGGGTGGTGGCGGTCGCCAGATGCTCGTGTCCCCATGGGGTCAGTTGGCGAAGGGCTTCCCAACCCGTCGCAAGTCGAAGACAAGTAACAGCCTCATCCTCGTCCGTCGTAACGGACGGAAGATGAAAAACAGATAAACGAGGAGTAAGTCAAAATGGCTCGTTCAGTTAAAAAAGGATTTTTCGTAGACCCCAGCCTCGATAAGAAGGTGGCAGCAGCTCAGGCGGCAAACGATCGCAAGCCGATCCAGACCTGGTCACGTCGCTCGACTATCACACCGGATTTCGTGGGTCTGAATATTAACGTTCACAACGGCAAGATGTTCATTCCTGTCCACGTGACTGAAAACATGGTGGGCCACAAGCTCGGCGAGTTCTCGCAGACTCGTACGTTCAAGGCTCACGGTGGTGGTAAGAAGTAACGCGAGGAGCACGATAAGCAATGGAAGTACAAGCACGTACAAAATACGCTCGTATGTCACCTAAGAAGGTGATCGAGGTCGCTCGCACGATTCGCGGCAAGAACGCTAACGCAGCTCTCGAGTTGCTCAAGTTCATCCCCCGCAAGTCTGCGTTCCTTCTCTCCAAGACACTGCAGTCGGCAATCGCTAACGCGGAAAACAACCACGACCTTTCTGGCGACTCTCTCGTCGTCCAGTCAGCAACTGTTGAGCAAGGCCCTGCGCTTAAGCGTTTCAAGGCTGCTGCTCGTGGTGGGGTTGCAAAACGCAAGAAGCGTATGTCTCACATCCGCATCGTACTGTCTGATAACGCCTAAGGAAATTACGCAAAATGGGTCAAAAAACACATCCGATCGGATTCCGTCTCGCTGTTAACCGCAACTGGCAGTCTCGCTGGTTCGCTCGCAAGAACGATTTTGCGGACACGCTTCACGAGGATTACATCATCCGCGAGAAGCTCATGGAAAAGCTCAAGTTCGCTAGTGTGCCACGCATCTTCATCGAGCGTGCTTCTGCTCGCGTTCGCGTTAAGATCTTCACTGCTCGCCCAGGTATCGTCATCGGACGTAAGGGCCAGGAGATCGAGAAGATCAAGGACGAGCTTTCCAAGGCAACTGGTAAGGAGATCCTCCTCGACATCCAGGAAGTTAAGAAGCCTGAGCTCGACGCAACTCTCGTAGCCGAGAACGTTGCTCTCCAGCTCGAGCGTCGTATCGCATTCCGTCGCGCCATGAAGAAGGCTGTCCAGATGGCCATGTCTCTCGGCGCGAACGGTATCAAGATTCAAGTAGGTGGTCGTCTCGGCGGCGCGGACATCGCTCGTACGGAAGTACAGCGTCAGGGTTCCGTACCTCTCCACACGCTCCGTGAAGACATCGACTACGGCACTGCGGAAGCCCGTACCGTTTACGGTATCATCGGCATCAAGTGCTGGGTATTCAACAAGGAAGACTAAGCCGAAAGGGTAACAAGCCATGCCTCCATTAACACCATCTCGTACCAAGTACCGTAAGGTAATGAAGGGTCGCCTCCGCGGAAACGCGAAGGGTGGCGACACTATCGCTTTCGGTGATTTCGCAATCCAAGCCCTCGAGCGCGGTCATTTCACTGGTCGTCAAATCGAAGCTTCTCGTGTTGCTATCACGCGTCACATGAAGCGTAAGGGTAAGCTCTGGATCCGCGTTTTCCCTCACAAGCCAATCACAAAGAAGCCACTCGAAACTCGTATGGGTAAGGGTAAGGGACCAGTCGACCACTACGTGGCGGCAGTCAAGCCAGGTCACATCCTCTTCGAGCTCGCAGGTGTACCCCTCGCGGTCGCTCGTCAGGCGATGTCTCTTGCTGACGCGAAGATCCCATTCCGCACTCGTTTCATCGAACGTGATCGCGACTAAACCGGAAAGGACTGAAAGAAAATGAAGACAAAAGACATTAAGGAACTTTCCGTTGCTGAGATCGAAAAGAAACTTCGCGACACTCGCGAGCAGCTCCTCGACCTCAAGCTCCAGAAGCAAACCGGTCAGGTTGAGAAGACGCACGAGATCACTGCCAAGCGCAAGCTGATCGCTCGTCTCGAAACCATCCGCAACGAGAAGATCGCTGCAGAGAAGAAGTCCGCCTAACCCATAAGATTATCAGGCAATGGAAAATTCACGTAACAAGAGAAAAGACCTAACCGGCGTAGTTACCAGCATCTCGGGCGACAAGTCCATCAAGGTGACTTACAGCTACAAGAAGGCTCACCCTCGCTACCGTAAGGTTATCAATCGTAAGACCGTCGTTCACGTACACGACGAGGAAAACACAGCACGTCTTGGCGACAAGGTAGAGATCATGGAAACACGCCCTCTCAGCCGCCTCAAGCGCTGGCGCCTCGTTCAAGTGCTCGAGCGCGCTCCAATGCTCGGCAAGAAGACTCTCGCCGAAGTTGAAGCAGAACAAGCTGCTGAGGAAGCGGAAGCATAAAGTAGGGAAGGGCAAGTAACCATGATTCAACTACGTTCATCTCTCCAGATCGCGGACAACACTGGCGCAAAGCGTGCCTGCATGATCCGCCGTCTCGGTCAAAACAAGAAGACTGCCGATGTTGGCGACGTAATCGTCGTGAACATCAAGGAAGCGAGCGTCGACTCTTCTGTAAAGAAGGGCTCCGTCGTTAAGGCTGTTGTAGTTCGCACAAAGGCTCCTATCCGCCGCAAGGACGGAAGCTACCTTCGTTTCGACTCCAACGCTATCGTTATCCTCGACAACAATGGCAACCCGAAGGGCACTCGTATCTTCGGGCCTGTCGCTCGCGAACTTCGCGGTAAGAAGTTCATGAAGATTGTATCACTAGCACCGGAGGTACTCTAAGATGGCCAAGGCACACATTAAGAAGGGCGAGGAAGTTGTAGTACTCGCCGGTAAGGAAAAAGGTAAGCGCGGCAAGGTTCTGCAGATTCTTCCTGCTAAGAACCGTGCGATCGTTGAAGGCTTGATGATGATCAAGCGTCACGAGAAGAAGTCTGAGGAGAAGCCAGAAGGCGCCATCGTAGAACGCGAAGGTTCCATCCACGTTTCCAACCTCATGTCCGCTGAAAAGTGGGACGCGAAAAAAGCCTAAATACACTTAACACTAACTGTCTAAATTAGACACGAGAACCAAGATGTCCGGGCCGGAAATCCGGACACGTTAAAACCAATGAGCTCTCAAAACACTCCAGCACTCAAGAAGCACTACCAAGATGTAGTGATCCCAGGGCTTAAGAAGTCCGGTAACTACAAGAACGACATGCAGCTTCCTCAGATCGAGAAGGTTGTTATGAACATCGGCGTAAACGCTTCTGCAGATAAGTCCGTACTCGAAGAGGCGGTTAAGAACCTCAGCAACATCGCAGGTCAAGCAGCGGTTCGCACTTACGCTCGCAAGAGCATCGCGAACTTCAAGCTCCGCGAAGGTATGCCAATCGGTTGTAAGGTCACTCTCCGTGGCAACCGCATGTGGGACTTCCTCTACCGTCTTCTCGCGGTAGGTCTTCCTTCAATCCGTGACTTCCGCGGCGTTCATTCCCGTTTCGACGGCAATGGCAACTACAGCCTCGGCATCACTGACATCACTATCTTCCCAGAAATCCAGACCGACTCTCTCAAGTACCAGTCCGGTCTCGAGTTCACCATCGTAACGACTGCTTCTAGCAACGACGAAGGTAAGGAATTGCTCACGCTTCTCGGAATGCCTTTCCGTAAGCAAGAGAAGAAGGAAGAAGAAACCGCAGCTTAATTTACTTTAGAACATGGCAAAAAAATCAGCTATCGCACGTAACAAGAAGCGCGAACGCATGGTCGCTCGCTACGCTGAAAAGCGTGCTAACCTAAAGGCCATCATGGCGAATCCGGAGTCTACGGACGAGGAGTTCTACGAAGCACAGCGCAAGCTCTGCAAGTTGCCACGCAACTCTTCTCCAATCCGCATCAAGAACCGTTGTAACGTTACTGGACGTCCTCGCGCTTACATCCGCCGCTACGGACTTTCTCGTCTCACTTTCCGCGAGCTCGCTCTCGAAGGTAAGATCCCAGGCGTCACCAAGTCTTCCTGGTAAACAATATTGGGCGTTGACGATCTGGGAAATCACGATCAAATCGTCCGCTTTTCCAAAAAATTACATCTAGGGCCGCGAGTTTTGGATATCGCGCGGCCCATTAACCAAAATAAAGTATGCACACTGATCCAATCAGCGACTTCTTAACGCGCATTCGTAACGCGTCTTCTGCCGGCAAGGCTGAGACGGTTGCGCCGCACTCAAAGCTAAAGGCTGCGATCGCCAAGATCCTTCTCGACGAAGGTTTCGTAAGCGAAGTCAAGGACGGCACGGACGACAAGGGTCACAAGACTCTCGTAGTAGGTCTCAAGTACGTCGATGGCGAAGCTTCAATCAACGGCATCGAGCGTGTTTCCAAGCCAGGTCTTCGCCTCTACGCGAAGAGCACTGAGATACCTCGCGTTCTCAACGGCCTCGGTATCTGCATCCTCACTACACCAAAGGGTGTTATGAAGGACCGCGATGCACGCCGCAACAAGCTCGGCGGTGAGCTCATCTGTAACGTTTGGTAAGAAAGGAACTACGAGATGAGCAGAATCGGTAAATTACCAGTCGCTATCCCAGACGGCGTAAAGGTCGACGTTAACGGAACTACCGTTAAGGTTGAAGGCCCAAAGGGTAAGCTCGAAAAGACTTTCAACAAAGCGGTAGCTATTACAGTTGAGGACGGCCAGATCAAGGTTAGCCCTGCTGAAAGCACTCGCTTCGCCAATGCCATGTACGGCACAGCTCGTTCCATCATCAATGGCATGGTGGGTGGCGTCGTTAAGGAATACCAGAAGGAGCTCGAGATCTCCGGTGTTGGTTTCCAGGCGGCTCTCAAGGGCAAGGTGCTTAACCTCAAGCTCGGCTACTCCCACGACTGTAACTACGACATCCCAGAAGGTGTTAAGATCGCGGTTGAAGGTGGCACGAAGCTCACGGTTACAGGTATCGACAAGCACATGGTCGGTCAGGCAGCTGCTTCCATTAAGAAGTTCGCGCCAATCGAGCCATACAAGGGCAAGGGCGTTCGCATTATCGGCGAGCACGTAATCCGCAAGGAGGGCAAGTCAGTCTAAGCCAAGGCTTAGGTTTTGATCCTCAAACTCAGAAAGAAGAGTTAACAGATGAAAATTCAGAAGAAAAACGAGCTCGTGCAAAAGCGCCGCTGGCGCGTACGCAAGAAGGTTATCGGCACACCAGAGCGCCCACGCCTCAGCCTCCACCTCAGCAACAAGCACATCTACGCTCAGGCGATCAACGACGAGTCAGGTACAACCCTCGCTTTCGTTTCCTCGCTCGGCAAGGACGTGCGCTCCCAGAACCTCAAAGCCAATCTCGAAGGCGCTGCCGCTCTCGGCAAGCTCTTCGGCGAGAAGGCCAAGGAAGCTGGTGTCAGCAAGGTTGTTTTCGACCGTAACGGACGCAAGTACCATGGTTGCGTCAAAACATTCGCAGATGCCGCTCGCGAGGCCGGCCTAGACTTCTAATTGCCCTATGATGACTTCACAACAAAACGCAGGTGGCCAACAAGGTGGAAACCGTGGCCCAGGTGGTAACAGAGGCCAAGGTGGCAATCGTGGTCCTGGTGGCAACCGTGGTCCTGGTGGCCGTGGTCAAGGTCGCGGTGGAAATCGCGGTCAGCGCGAAGAGCGCGAAGACGATGGTATCTCCGAAAAGGTAGTATTCATCAACCGTTGCGCGAAGGTCGTAAAGGGTGGTCGTCGTTTCAGCTTTTCCGCTCTCGTAGTCGCTGGTGACCAAGCAGGTCAGGTAGGCGTAGGTTACGGTAAGGCGAACGAAGTACCGGAAGCGATCCGCAAGGGCACTGAGCAAGCTCGCAAGCAACTCGAGCCAGTTAAGCTTAAGGGTGACACGATCCCACACGAAGTGATCGGGGAGTTCGATGGCGGTAAGGTTCTCCTCCGTCCAGCGACGACTGGTACTGGTATCATTGCTGGTGGTGGTGTTCGTGCCGTGCTCGAAGCAGCAGGTGTTCAGAACGTTCTTACCAAGTCGCTCGGTTCTAACAATCCGAACGCTATCGTTTTGGCCACACTCGACGGCCTTAAGAAGCTCAAGACCTACGAAGACTACAAGCGTCTCCGCGGTTAATCTAAACCTTTAAAAGGAAAGCCTCACAATGAGACTCCATAATCTATCTAATGTTAAGGGTGCTACCCACCGTCGCAAGCGCGTCGGTAATGGTGAAGGCAACGGCCATGGTAAAACCTGTGGTCGTGGCGGTAAGGGCCAGACTGCACGTTCCGGTGGCGGTATCCGCATCGGTTTCGAAGGTGGTCAGATGCCAATCTTCCGTCGTTTGCCGATCCGTGGCTTCAACAACAAGAACTTCCGCGTCGAGTACGAATCCGTCAATGTTGGCGAACTCGAGAAGCTCGACGACTCCGTAACTGAGGTTGATCGCGATGCGCTCGCGGTTGCTGGCCTTGTTCGTTTGAACGACAAGCCGCTCAAGATCCTCGGCGAAGGCGAACTCACCAAGGCGCTCAAGATCAAGGCTGACAAGTTCAGCGGCTCCGCTAAGGAGAAGATCGAGAAGGCTGGCGGCGAGGCGATCGTAGCCGAAGCGTAATCTGATCCTGACCCCCGACTCATAACATTAAGGCATGCTATCTGCGTTTACCAACTGTCTGAAGATTCCAGAGCTACGTCAGAAGATCTTTCTGATGCTCTCTCTTCTCTTTATCGCCCGTATCGGCGCGAACATCCCGCTTCCTGGCTTGGACATGCAGCCGTTGCAGGACTACTTCGCGGATCAAACCGCTTCGGGTGGCGGCAGCTTGGTCGGACTCTACAACATGTTTACTGGCGGCGCGTTCCTGCGTGGTGCGGTATTCGCGTTGGGTATCATGCCTTACATCTCTGCTTCCATTATCTTCCAGTTGATGGGGGCGGTTTTTCCGGCTCTCGCTCGTCTGCAGCAAGAAGGGGAGGCGGGGCGTCAAAAGATCTCCCAGTACACTCGCTACGCTACCGTCATTATCTGTGCGGTTCAGGCGGTTCTCTTGATTCTCGGTCTGCAGAACCCTGGAACCCTGTTTCCTGGGTTCTCCGGTGACCAATACGGTCAGATCGTAATCGTAGATAAGTTCTGGTTCCTGATTGCATCCACCGTTTTCCTCACCGCGGGTACTGTCCTGCTAATGTGGATTGGTGAGCAGATCACGAAGCTTGGTATCGGAAACGGTATCTCAATCCTTATTACGATCGGTATCATCTCCGACTTGCCAGGCGCAGCTAAGGCGACTTACGACCTGTTCTTTGGTCCAGTAGGCGTTAAGAAGCTCGTTTTCGGTCACGGTATCTTGATGGCGGCGCTTCTGATTCTGGTTACTGCTGGTTTGGTCGCGGTCATTCAGGCTGTGCGTAAGATTCCGGTTCAGTACGCAAAGCGGGTGGTCGGCCGTAAGGTTTACGGCGGTCAAAGCTCGTTCATGCCGCTCAAGGTCAACTACGCGGGTGTTATGCCAGTCATTTTCGCTTCTGCTTTGTTGTCCTTCCCGCAGCAGATCATCTCTCAAATCGGTGCCGCCCTCGAGCTGCCATGGCTTGTTGACGCAGCTAACTTCCTCGTTCGCGGAAGCACCACCTATTATGTGGTGTTCGGTTTGATGATCCTGTTTTTCAGCTACTTCTGGGTATCCGTGATGTTCCGTCCGATCCAGATCGCTGATGACCTCAAGAAGTACGGTGGATACGTTCCAGGTGTTCGTCCGGGACAGCCAACGGCTAAGTTCCTCGATTTCGTCATGACTCGCCTCACGCTTGCCGGCGCGATCTTCCTGACTGTTATCACTGTCTTCCCGGACGTTCTGCTCTTCCTCTATGATATTCCGATGCGTGTCGCTATTTTCTTTGGCGGTACTGGAATGCTCATCACGGTTGGTGTCGCTCTCGACACAATGAAGCAGATCGAAACGCACCTGCTCCAACGTCACTACGACGGCTTCCTGAAGAAAGGGCGTATCCGTGGTCGCAAGAACGCTGGAGCTGAAGCTGCGCTCGGCGGCGCGACTGAACTGAAGAATGTCGGTGCTCTTTATATGGCAGTGGCGATTATCTTCCTCGTAGGCCTCGCGGCTTATTTCATTCAAATTTATACAAATTAAACTTTACTTTCGAGGCGCGAAGGCTCATCTCCTTGCCCTTTTTCTCCACGCACTCTGCGTTTGAGTTAACTGGCCAACCTTCCCGCCGCGATAGGGCCAAATCCGAAACAACAATCCGTTTCGAAGGCACTTCTTCACAAATACTTTTTAACCAATAACTTGCTAGAACACCATGCCACGTATCCTAGGCGTTGACATTCCAGCCAACAAGAAGCTCGAGTACTCTCTCCGTTACATTTATGGTATCGGACCAACTCGCTCTAAGCGCATCCTCGCAGAAACCGGTATCGATCCAGATATGCGTGCGAAGGAACTGAACGAAGAGCAGATCAATGCGATCATGAGCAAGATTCAAGAGCTCCAATTCATCGTCGAAGGTGACCTTCGCCGTGAGTTGACAGCTAACATGAAGCGTCTCCAGGCGATCAACTGCTACCGTGGTCTACGCCACCGTCGTGGTCTGCCAGTTCGTGGTCAGCGTACTAAGACAAACGCTCGTACTCGCAAGGGTAAGCTCAAGACCGTCGGAGCCCTCCGCAAATAACAATAGGAGTATTACGTCATGTCTGAAGAAAACGTAAAAGCTGAAGAAGAAGAAGCAAAGGACGTCGCTGCAGAAGGTGCAGAGGCAGCAGAAGCTCCTGAAGAAAAGGAAGAGCTTATTGGCGGCGTTAAGAAGCAGCCAACCGCTCAAGATCTCCTCAAGGAAGAGATCGGCGACCTTAAGATTCGCAAGGCGAAGGGTAGCAAGAATATCACTACCGGTATCGCTAAGGTAAGCGCGACTTTCAACAACACCATCGTCACTATCACTGACCTTAAGGGTAACACTATCTCTTGGGCGAGTGCTGGTAAGATGAACTTCCGCGGTTCTCGTAAGTCCACAGCTTACGCCGCTCAGATCGTTACGCAGAACGCTGCTAAGGCAGCTATGGCGCACGGTCTTAAGGAAGTGTTGATCGAAGTGAAGGGACCTGGAATGGGCCGCGATTCCGCGATCCGCGCATTCCAAACTCTTGGTCTCGAGATCTCTTCGATCACCGATACGACACCAATTCCTCACAACGGCTGCCGTCCTCCTAAGCGTCGTCGCGTCTAGTTCGCGTTCGCTTCAACCTCGAAATTTCAAATCTAAGAAGTCATGGCTCGTTATACCGGTCCTACTACCAAGATCAGCAGACGTTTCGGTCAGCCAATTTTCGGCTCCAACAAGTCTCTCGAAAAGCGTAACTATCCACCTGGCCAGCACGGACCACGTCTCCGTCGCAAGCAATCCGAGTACTCTATCGGTCTCGGCGAGAAGCAAAAGCTTCGCTTCATGTACGGCCTCATGGAGAAGCAGTTCCGCCGCACTTTCGACAAGGCGAAGAACACTCGTGGCGTAACAGGTACCATCTTCCTGCAGCTCCTCGAAACCCGTCTCGACAGCATCGTTTACAACCTCGGTTTCACCAAGACTCGTAAGGCTGCTCGTCAGTTCGTTAACCACGGTCACATCTGCGTGAACGGCCAGAAGGTAGATATCCCTAGCTTCCAGGTTAAGGTTGGCGACGAGATCGAAGTTCGCAACAGCACTTCTTCCCGCCAGCTCGCTACACGTAACATGGAAGCAAACCGCCTCCGCAATGTGCCGGACTGGATGACTCGCACCGACGAAGCTTTCCGTGGCGTCGTTAACCGCGAGCCAACTCGCGAAGAGCTCGAGCCAAGCATCAACGAGCAGCTAATCGTTGAGTTCTACAGCCGCTTCTAATCGCGATTGTATCTGTTATTACTTTTTCACTCCGACCAACTAATTTTAAGCCCATCCGAAGACCATAACGCAACATGCCGAAACGTATTGGAAAGTTCGAACTACCAAACCGCCTTGTTAAAGTAGAAGAGGGTTCCTCTTCCACTTACGCGATGTTCCATGCTGAACCTTTTGAGGCAGGGTATGGTCACACGATTGGTAATTCGCTACGCCGCGTCCTCCTCAGTTCGATTGAGGGCGCTGCTATTGCTTCGGTGAAGATCGAAGGAGTTAGCCACGAGTTTCAGAGTGTAGACGGTATCGTTGAAGATATCACCGACATCGTCCTCAACCTGAAGAAGGTTCTCCTCGTCTGCCACAAGCGCGAAGGTGTTAGGTTGATGATCAACACAAACCGTGCCGGTGCGATCACCGCTGCGGACATCCAGCCAGATTCCAACGTCGAAGTTGTGAATCCTGATCAGATCATCTGCACCCTCGACCGCGAAATGCCATTCACGGCTGAGCTCGAAGTTAAGGTTGGTCGTGGTTACTGCCCAGGCGACGAAAACAAGGACGAGGAAGATCCGATCGGCGTTATCGC
Organism: Pelagicoccus mobilis; assembly: GCF_016595505.1. Taxonomy (GTDB): domain Bacteria; phylum Verrucomicrobiota; class Verrucomicrobiia; order Opitutales; family Opitutaceae; genus Pelagicoccus; species Pelagicoccus mobilis. The sequence continues at coordinate 37,695 of NZ_JAENIL010000023.1, forward strand.
TATCGATTCTCTCTTCTCCCCAGTTAGCCTGGTTAAGTACGCTGTTGAGGCGACCCGTGTTGGTCAAATCACAGACTACGACAAGCTCATCCTCGAAGTTTGGACCGACGGTCGTATCACTCCGGACGACGCTCTCAAGCAGGCCGGCGCGATCCTCAAGCACCACCTCGACGTGTTCGACAACGTATCCGACGAGAACTACGAGTTCGAAGACGAAGGTGGCGAAGTAAGCGAAGAGCAGAACAAGCTCCGCAAGCTCCTCAACATGAGCGTTAACGAAATCGAACTCTCCGTTCGTGCCGCTAACTGCTTGAACAACGCGAACATCACCACCGTTGGTGAACTCGCGATGAAGAGCGAGCAAGAGATGCTCAAGTACCGTAACTTCGGTAAGAAGTCCCTCAACGAAATCAAAGACAAGCTCGAGTCCCTCGGTCTCTCGCTTGGTATGAAATTTGACGAACGCCTCCTCGATTCCAAGAAGGAGCTCTAAACGCAAAACTATCACCGTAGACCGCCATGCGTCACCGCAAGCACAGCAATTCACTCGGCGTCAAGAAGGAGCACCGTGAAGCTCTCCTCGCCAATCTTTCAACAGCCCTCATCCAGCACGGCCGTATCAAGACCACCCTCAAGAAGGCGAAGGCTCTTCGTCCATTCGTAGAGAAGGTCATCACGCTCGCCAAGAAGGGATCTCTGCACGACCGTCGTATCGCAATTTCACGCGTTCGCGACGTAGATGCGGTACACGATCTTTTCGACGACAAGGTTGAGCAGTTCAAGGACCGCAATGGTGGATACACTCGTATCTACAAGCTCGGTACACGTCGTGGCGACGCTGCGGAAATGGCTCTTATCGAGCTGATCGACGCGGACGACGAAGGCTACGGCAAGAAGAGCAAGGCCAAGGCGAAGAAGGCTGAAAAGCCAGCTGCTGAAGAGGAAGCTCCAGTAGCAGAAGCAGAGGCGGAAGCTCCTGCGGAAGAAGCTCCCGAAGCTGAAGAGTCAAAGCAGGAAGAAGAAGCCAAGTAAGGCCGACTCCACGCTCTGAACTTCTACTTTTTCTGAGAATGCGTTCTTCCGCGAAGAACGCATTTTCGCGTTTTTAAAACCAAGCCAATTTCGTGCATCCCTTTACCTGGTTTCTCATTCTCTACACTGGCTCCGCTTTACTTCTGATAGCGGGAGTGTGGTTCTACTACGAGAAACGGGAGAAGAGGGTGTTCGATATCCGACGTAAGCGACGCATCTTCCATTGCGTTAAGTGCGGCGAACTCTACTCAATTCGTAAGAAGGACGTTTCCGATGGGCAGCAATGCCCGAAATGCGGATACAACAACTTCGAACTCTCTTTTTAGGTCGTAGCTGCTCGTTGAATACGAGTGACAATCGACCCCTGATCCTAGTTTAATCCACACCTCCAATATGAAGCACCAGACTATAGCGGTACTCGACTTCGGATCTCAATACACTCAGGTAATTGCCCGACGCATTCGTGAGTGCAATGTGTACTCGAAGATCTACTCCTACAAAACGACTGCCAAGCAATTGCAGAAAGACGGAGTGATCGGAGTGATTCTTTCTGGCGGACCATCCAGCGTGCTCGCTCCCAAGTCACCCAAGGCAGACAAGAAGATCTTTCAAATGGGTGTGCCGGTACTCGGTATTTGCTACGGCGTACAGTTGATCGCTCATCTGCTTGACGGTAAGGTCGAGAAGAGTAACGAACGCGAGTACGGCCACGGTATTCTCAACGTCCGCAAAAAGGGGAGCTTGTTCAAAGGCTTGCCAAAGAAGCTTCGCGTGTGGAATTCGCATGGCGATCGTCTCGCAAAGATGCCATCCGGATTCGAAGCAATTGCTTCGACTGAAAACTCCGACTACGCCGCGATCGCGGATGAAAAGCGTAAGATTTTCGGTATCCAGTTTCACCCGGAAGTGGACCACTCTGAAGGGGGTATCAACATCCTAGAGAACTTCCTCCGTAAGATCTGCGGTTGCACAGGAGACTGGTCGATGGCCGACCTCGCTCGCGAATCGATCGAGAAGATCCGCAAGATTGTGGGCAAGGACCGTGTCCTCCTCGGTCTCAGCGGTGGTGTTGATTCTTCAGTGGCAGCGGCGCTCATCCACAAAGCGATTGGTCGCCAGCTGACCTGTGTATTCGTAGACAATGGACTGCTCCGTTTGCATGAACGCGAACTCGTCGTCGATCTCTACAAGCGCAACTTCAACATGGACGTGCGGGTTGCACGTGCTGGATCGAAGTTCCTCACAGCCTTGAAGGGCGTAACCGATCCTGAGCGTAAGCGTAAGATCATCGGCAAGACCTTCGTTAAGGTTTTCCAGGACTCTCTGAAGCGTATTGGCGATGCCAAGTTCCTCGCTCAGGGCACGCTTTACCCAGACGTCATCGAGAGTATTTCTATCGACGGCAACCCAGCTGCTACGATCAAGAGCCACCACAACGTAGGCGGCCTCCCGAAGAGCATGAAGTTCGAACTTCTCGAGCCGCTTCGCGAACTCTTCAAGGATGAGGTCCGTGCTCTGGGTACGGCGCTTGGTTTGCCTAAGGAAGTCGTTTGGCGTCAGCCATTCCCAGGACCAGGTCTCGGCGTTCGCGTTCTTGGCGAAATCAACAAGCGCAATCTCGACATCCTTCGTAAAGCGGACGCGATTCTCCACGAGGAGATGATGGAGTCCGAGCTCTACTACAAGGTATGGCAGTCCTTCTGTGTATTCCTTCCAGTTCGCACGGTTGGAGTTATGGGAGATGAGCGTACCTACGACAATGTTATCGCGCTCCGCATCGTTGAGAGTAAGGACGCCATGACTGCTGACTGGTCACGTGTGCCATACGAAGTGCTCCAGAAGGTATCTACTCGTATCATCAATGAGGTGAAGGGCGTGAATCGTGTCGTCTACGATCTCAGTTCCAAGCCTCCTGGTACCATTGAGTGGGAATAGCGTATTCGCTTCCTAATTACTTTTCGGGCGGAGCGAGTAATCTCGCTCCGCTCTTTTCGAATTTAGAACCCAAGCCCAAAAATCTATGAAACCCTTTTCCTTCCGATCCTTAATCTTACTTGCAGTCCTATCGATTGCTGGACCTCTATCGTTTGCTCAGGATGAGTCCGCACAGCCGGAACTGTCCGATGAGGAGAGAGCTGCTAAGGCGAAAGAAACCGTTGCGCTCGCTCGCTCGTTTCTTGGCAATCCCGATAAGTTGGATGCGATCAAGTCCATCAAGATGAAGGGGGTGCTGGTTTATGGTAGCGGGCAATCCGGTACGGTTGAATCTGTATTCAAATCTCCGAACTACCATCAGTTCATTTCTGTGATCGGAGGTAATCGTGAAACGTCCACTTTGAATCGTTCCGAAGCTTGGCGTAAACTGGAGAACCTTCAAGCTCCTGGCGCCTATCAGCTAACATTTTACGAACCGGATGATATCCGCCACCTCGAGGCTACCGTCATCGATACGCTGAGCTTTCTAGAGACGCCAGCTACCAGAAATGGCCGTATCGAATATCTTGGGATGAGCGAGATCGCTGGCCAGGAGGCGATCATGCTCCTGTACGTTCATAACAACCGCATCTGGTTTCGCCGTTATATCCACCCAGAGACGGGACAGGTTCTCCACATGGTAAACGATAAGGGCGTTATCTTTTCCTACGAAGGTACTATCGAAGTAGATGGAGTGAAATTCCCTGAAAAGACGATTGTTCGAGTGGTCACTCAGTTTGGTGAGCAAACGATGGAAATTTCGTATTCCGACATAAGCTTGAACGAGGAAGTCGACACTGATCGTTTCCGCGTTCCTCAAGGATAAACAGCGCTGTCCCGGGATCGGTAGAACCCGGCCGCAGGGACCGACAAAAACTCTTTGCCATGCGTAAACGCGCATAGCAGAACCATAATTAACATGGCAGACTTGGCCTACAGTTCACGAACCTTTTGGGATAAGCTCTCCGCTTTCTGCAAATCAGCTGAGGTACCTCAGTCGATTGTAGACGCGGCGTCTTCTGTGCTCGGAGAAGTCCGCGAGCATGGTGACGCTGGTGTAGCGAAGGCTCTCAAGCGCATCGACAAGGTGTCGCTCTCCCCAGATGCGTTCAGCATCAGCCGCGACGAAATGAAAGCGGCGGTTCGACGTCTCCCGAAGGGGGATGTCCAAGCGATCAAAGATTCGGTCGCTTCCGTAACTGAGTTCCATAAGCACGCTCTACCAAAGTCCTGGACTGCCAAAAATGCTCACGGAGCGACCATTGGCGAACGCTTTTACCCGCTCGAGAGAGTAGGGCTCTACATCCCGCGTAATCTTGTTTCGACAGTGGTCATGACGGCTGCGCTCGCGAAGCTCGCTGGCGTAAAGGAAATCGTAGCCTTCACTCCCTGCGGTCCTGACGGCAAGGTGAACGATGGCTGTCTTGCTGCAATGTACCTTTCGGGTGTGACTGAAGCCTACCGTTTCGGCGGTATCATGGCAATCGGCGCTGCAGCCTACGGGACGGAAACCATCAAGCCAGTCCTCAAGGTCTACGGACCGGGCAACGCCTTTGTGGTTGAAGCCAAGCGTCAGGTGTTTGGCACGATTGGTGTGGATTTGCTTCCAGGTCCGAGCGAGTTGCTCGTGATCGCGGATGATCATGCAGATGCTGATTTCGTTGCCTCCGATTTGCTCGCGCAGGCGGAGCACGGTTCTGGGCGTGAAAAGATTTTCCTCGTCAGTCTTTCCAAGGAAAAGACGAAGGCGATTCGAGCCGCGATTCGCGAGCAGATGAAGTCACTTCCGCGCAAGGACGCGATCAAGGCAGTCCTGAAGGATGGTTTCTTCTCAGTTGTCGTTAAGGATTACGATGAAGCAGCTGCGGTTGCGAACTTCGTGGCTCCTGAGCACATGGAGCTGGAAGTCGATCCGAAGCAGTTCAACAAGCTGATCAAGTCGATCACCACCGCAGGCGCGATCATGCAAGGCGCGTGGTCGGCGACAGCGCTCGGTGACTTCGTTGCTGGACCAAGCCACGAGTTGCCAACTGGACGCTCAGGCCGCCACTTCAGTGGTTTGCAGATCAGTGACTTCATGCGTCGCTCCAGCCTCGTTCGCTATTCCAAGTCCGCTCTTAAAAAGGCGGCGGGTACGGTTGAGGCCTTCGCTCGTATGGAAGGCTTGGAAGCGCACGGCCGGTCTGTGAGCTCCCGCTTGGAGAAGGAGGGCTGAGTTCGATGAATTCACCTTCTGAATACGCACTTCCTCACATCCAGAAACTTCACGGATACACGCCCGGCTTCCAGCCGAGTGGCGATGGTTGGGTAAAGATCAATACCAACGAAAGCCCGTATCCTCCGAGTCCTGCGGTCGCTGAGGCGGTTTGCCAGGCGGCCAACGATTCACTTCGCCTTTATCCAAACGCGAAGGCGATCCCTTTGCGTGAAGAGGCGGCGAAGCTGCATGGCTTGAAGGCAGAGCAAGTTATCTTCGGAAATGGCTCCGACGATATCTTGAATCTGCTCGTTCGTGCGTTCGCAAATGAGAAGTCAGCCGGTTACCTTATGCCGAGCTATTCGCTGTATCCTGTACTCTGTGGTATTCAGGACTCGGGTACGGTAGAGGTGCCGTTTGACCGGTCGATGGAGCTTCCGTTTGAGGCACTGGAGAATCTTGATGCGAATATACTCTTCATCACTTCGCCGAATGCTCCGACGGGTGTTGGTTTCTCGAATGAAGATCTCGCACGCGTGATAGCGTCGTTTGATGGAATCGTGGTGGTAGACGAAGCCTACGGCGACTTCGCCGATGAGAACGCAGTCGAACTGCTCGCGAAGTACAAGAACCTGGTGGTGACGCGCACGTTCTCCAAGTCCTATGGCTTGGCAGGGATTCGTCTTGGTTACGCCATGGCCGATGCTGAGATTATCGACATTCTCGATCGAGTCCGCGATAGCTACAACGTCAACCGACTCACGCAAGCGGCTGGATTGGCGGCGTTGAAGGATCAGGCTTATCTTAAGGAAGTCGTCGGCAAGATGAAGTCCACCCGCGACCGCTGCCTAGCTGAATGGGAGAGCCTTGGCTGGTTCTGCTATCCATCTGCTGCCAACTTCCTGTTTGTTGAACCGAAGAATGGAGCAGGGGAGTCCGGTAGCGAAGTGGCCGAGTCGCTCTTCGAGTTTTTCAAAGCGAACAAGATCCTTGTCCGTTATTTCCCGTCCAGCCCCTTGACTGACAGCTTCCTGCGAATCAGTGTGGGCGACGACGATCAAATGCTCTACGTGAGCGAAACTATCCAAAAATGGCTGAAGAACGCATAGCATCCCTCAAACGCACGACGAAGGAAACTTCGATCGAGGCGGAGCTTAAAATCGATGGAACCGGTATTGCCAACGTTGATACAGGCATTCCGTTCTTCGACCACATGCTGACACTCTTCGCGGGACATGGTCTTTTCGATCTGACCGTTAAGGCGGAAGGCGATATCGATGTAGACTATCACCACACGGTTGAGGATGTGGGAATCGTTCTTGGAGATCTTTTCAAGCAAGCCCTTGGCGACAAGGCTGGGATTACTCGCTATGGTTTCTTCATCCTTCCGATGGACGAGTGTTTGACGCGCGTAGCTATCGATCTCGGCAATCGTCCCTTCCTTCAGTACAATGTTGTTTCGCCCACGAACTACGTGCGGGATTTCAATATTATCCTGATAAAGGAATTCTGTCGTGCGTTTTCGAATACGCTAGGGTCGAACCTACACATCGAACTCGAGTACGGGGAAGAGCCGCATCACATAGTGGAAAGCATCTTCAAGTGCATGGCTCGTGCGATCGACGCCGCTTCGCAAGTAGACCCTCGTATGGAAGGCCGCCTTCCATCGACGAAGGGAATGTTGTAACTTGTAGCTGGAAACGCGAAAGGTTTTAGGATGAGCAAAGATATTGCGGTCATCAATTACGGCATGGGCAATCTACGCAGCGTGGAGAACGCGTTGGCGAAGATTGGTGCTAAGCCACGTATCGTAGAGACTCCGGAAGAAGTAGGGGAGGCTGAGGGCTTGATCCTGCCTGGTGTCGGAGCTTTGCGTGACTGTGTCGACGGACTTAAGTCTGTGAAGTTTGACGACTTCATCCACGGCTGGGTGAAAGAGGAGCGTCCGTTCATGGGCGTTTGCCTTGGTTTGCAGGCTCTCTTCGATCACTCGGAAGAGGATGATGTGACAGGTCTTGGCGTATTGCCTGGCCAAGTGGTTCGTTTCAAGTCGCGCCCCGGTTTGACCATTCCTCACATGGGATGGAATCACGCGAAGCTCGTTCAAGAAGGCTCGCCGTACTGGTCCGAACTCGATCCGAGCAAGGATCGTTTCTACTTCGTGCACAGCTACCACATCGCACCGGAGGATCCATCGATTGCTCTTACAACTACAGACTACGATGGTGAGTTTGTAAGTTCGGTAGCGACCGGCTCTTTGATGGCGAGTCAGTTTCACCCTGAGAAAAGTCAGGCAAAGGGACTGCAGCTCTACGCTAACTTTGTGGCTCAATGTTAAGGATTAGCCCTGCTGCGCTAACAGTGTAGGTCGGCTAATACTTTGCGATCCGCGAGCTCACCCTTTACAAGGGTGGTAAGGAGGGCTAATTAGTTCGGTTTCTTCGGATTAGGATTACCTGATTCGATAGTTACGCCTAGATTCCATTAACTGATTTACGCCTGAACATGAGCAAAGAGGCCCTTCTCAAACTTGAGGACAAAGAGCTCTCGTTCCCGATTATTGAGGGAACCGAGAATGAAAAAGCGATCGATCTGCGCACATTGCGTGCCCAGACCGGATATATCACCTTTGATGAGGGGTTTGGCAATACTGGTTCATGCCAAAGTGAAATTACATTCATCAATGGTGAGAAGGGGATCCTTCGCTACCGTGGTTACCCGATCGAGCAGATCGCCGAGAAGTCGACCTTCATCGACTCTGCTCATTTGATCATCTACGGTGAGCTCCCGACCGAAGAGCAGCGTACTCGCTTCCTCGTCGACCTGATTAAGACCTGCAACATCGACACTCGCATGGTTCGTCAGTTCGAAGCGTTCCCGCCTTCAGCTCATCCGATGTCCATCCTTACTTCAATGATGGGCTCCTTGAGCAGCTACTATCCAGAGCTTTCGACCAACGACCGCGTACTCGACCTCGAGAATTTCGACCGCTCGGCGGCGTCTGCGATTTCCAAGGTCATGACAGTCGCTGCGATGTCTCACCGTATCGCGAATGGTCTGCCGATCAACTACCCGAAGAAGGATCTCACTTATGCTGAAAACTTCCTGCACCTCATGTTCTCCAGCCCGAACGATGAGTACGTGGCTCCGAAGGAAGTTTCCGAAGCTCTTGACCTGATCCTTCTGCTTCACGCTGACCACGAGCAAAACTGCTCTACCTCTACAGTTCGCATGGTTGGTTCTAGCGGTGCGAATCTCTTCGCTTCCATCACTGCTGGCGTATGTGCGCTTTGGGGACCACTCCACGGTGGCGCTAACATGGGCGTGATCAAGATGCTCGAAGCCATCCACGCGGAAGGCGACGATGGAAGCCGCTTCATCGAAGAAGCGAAGAGCGGTAACAGCGGTAAGCGTCTCATGGGCTTCGGTCACCGCGTTTATAAGAATTTCGACCCACGCGCTAAGATCATTGGTCAAGCTTGCGAGCGTCTGCTTGACGCTCTCGGCACCAAGGATCCTTGCCTCGATATCGCTCGCAACCTCGAGCAAGCAGCGCTCAACGACGAGTACTTCATCAAGCGTAACCTCTATCCAAACGTCGACTTCTATAGCGGTATCATGATGCGTGCGATCGGTATCCCTCTCGACATGTTTACTGTCATGTTCGCGATTGGTCGTATGCCAGGTTGGGTTGCTAACTGGCACGAGGTGGCGTCCCAGCCAAAGGGTAAGATCAACCGTCCGCGTCAGGTCTTCCAAGGGCCTAACGAGCGCGATCTGCCTGCTGACTATAATCAGCGCTAGTTCTGTCTGGAACGACTTTCATGGAACGGTCTCTCCCTGCGAGAGGCCGTTTTTTGTGTGCTATACAAGCGTGATGGACACGTGCCTCCCTTGGGCAACTAGGCATTCTGGATGCTCATGAGCGAACTGGATTGAGGCTCGAAGCTGGAAATTCAGTTCACGAAGTTCCTTTCTGGAGTTCCTGAACCGATTTAGCTGAAAATTTTTTCGTTTGTCGTTGGTGCTTGGTGGCGAATTGGCATGGCCTTTGGCGACTCCGAAGTGCTTGAAGAAACGTCACTTCCGGATTTCAACCCTTACGGGTATTAGAAAACGAGCAGGAAAACTGATTTAGGTATTAGATTTGTTAACCACATTCGCTTGACCTCGGGGGTTCAGCTAATACGTTCCGAATCCGTTATTAGAGAATTATATATCATTAATTCACATGAACACTGGAAGCACACCATTCACTCATCCCTTGATTAATTTCGAGCTACCTCCCGAGGTAGAGGAAATCCTGGCGGCTGCCCCTTCGGTAGTCGTTCCGGAGTCGGTTGAGGATCTCCGCAAGCTCTCCTTGTGCGACGCTGATGATCTCGGCTGGCACGAGGTTGCATACGACGTCCCAGGTCAGGGAAAAGTCGTGGAAGCGAATGTTTGCCGCGTTAGCAACGGTATCGCAGCGAACTACGTTGACCCGTACATGCGTCGTCGTGACCCCGACTGCATGGTGATCGGTGACCAACGTAAGACCGACAAGCCGAAGTATGAAGATCGTTACGGCGAGTCTTTCGATCCGCTCCGTGACGAGACCTTTGGATGGCTCAAGTCACAGCCGCTCGCGGTTTTCCCATTCAACGCCGGTATCCAAGGCAAGGGTGCGGATGCGATGGTCGTTGGTCCAGCCAATGCCGGTTTCTTCGCTCTCGGCCTCGCGCTTCTTCAAGGCATGATCGAGCCGGACAAGGTGCCGGAAGGCTTCTCTCCGAAGGCGGTTATCTACGTCGCTCCTCCTTTCCGCCATACACATTTCGAAGGCAAGCAAGTCGTGGTTCACAACCGTCTCGACGGCATGCACGAGCTCTTCAGCTACAACCTCTACCCAGGTCCGTCTGCCAAGAAGGGGATCTACGGCGTTCTCCTCACTCTCGGTGAAGAAGAGAGCTGGATCACAATGCACTGTTCTACAGTGGAGGTGGTGACTCCGTACGACAGCAGCGTTGTCATCTCTCACGAAGGTGCGAGTGGCGGCGGTAAGAGTGAGCTGCTCGAGCAAGTCCATCGTCAAGCGGATGGCTCGCTTCTCCTCGGTGAGAACATCGTCACGGGCGTTCGCCGCTCGATCAGCTTGCCGCAAGCGTGTGATCTGCATCCGATCACCGACGATATGGCGCTCTGTCACCCGACTCTCGACAAGGGTACTGGCAAGCTCGGCCTGATCGATGCGGAAGATGCATGGTTCCTCCGTGTGAACCACATCGACAAGTACGGCATCGACCCGACTCTCGAGTCTCTAACAATTCACCCGAAGGAAGATCTGCTCTTCCTCAACATCAAGGCTCAGCCAGACAGCACCGCGCTCATCTGGGAACACATTGAAGACGAGCCTGGTTCACCTTGTCCGAACCCGCGTGTGGTCGTTCCACGTGCAGCGATTCCAAACATCGTGGACGAAGAGGTTGAGGTCGATATTCGTAGCTTCGGAGTGCGCTGCCCTCCGTGTACTGCTGACAAGCCAAGCTACGGCATCATGGGCATGTTCCACGTGCTGCCGCCGTCTCTCGCTTGGTTGTGGCGCTTGGTTGCTCCACGCGGACACGCCAACCCAAGTATCGTTGATACTGGAGGCATGTCTTCTGAAGGTGTTGGTTCTTACTGGCCGTTCGCGACAGGTCGTCGTGTTGACCAAGCGAACCTCATCCTCAAGCAGATCGTCGAGACTCCTGAGGTTAGCTACATTCTTGTACCAAACCAGCACGTCGGAGCCTGGAAGGTCAGCTTCATGCCACAGTGGATTACTCGTGAGTACCTCGCACGTCGTAACGGGGCGAAGTTTAGCGAAAAGCAGGTTCAGCCATCTCGTTGCCCGCTGCTTGGCTGGAACCCAGATTCCATCATGGTCGAGTCCCGTCAGATCGGCACGCGCTTCTTCAATGTCGAGAAGCAGCCAGAAGTGGGTGTGGAAGCGTACGACAAGGGAGCTGAGATTCTCTACGATTTCTTCCGTAGCGAGCTCGCAAACTTCGACTCTCCGGACCTCGATCCACTCGGTCGCCAGATCATCGAGTGCTGCTTGCAGGGCGGAACTGTCACCGACTACGATTCACTTCTTGGAGGCGGAAGCCTCCGCAAGAAATAAGCCGTTTTCAGGCTTTCGCAAAATACGAAGCAGCTCTCCGCAAGGGGGCTGCTTTTTTATGTTTTTGCCGGACAGCTTCTGATGCAAATGCACCTACAATTACTCATTTCTTGGGGTTGGTCGTCGCCGCTGGATAGGCTTATCTTGGGAGGTGATGAGGATCGTTCTCTGTTTGTTATTCCTTTGCCCCTTCTGGTTGCTATCGAATCTGTTTTCACAAGAGGAGTTTTTGGGCGATTCAACTAGCCCCGCTCTGCCGAAATGGGGATATGCGTTTCAGGGCTACGTTCCTCATAAGACATTCAAAAAGGAAGTTTCTCCAGTGGTGGGATCGACTCGGAAAGGGCTGCTGCTTGATACCTCGAAAGGAGTGAAAAGAGTTAAGTTCGGCCAAGCTGGCGTGACCTTGGAGTCGGCTTTGCAGGTGACTCCTCACTTCGCTCAGCTTGGAGAATTTAAGGTGATCTTCGAAAACCGTGCTCAACAGCGCCGTGATGCGGCTCTTCAGAGCGCTCTGGACGCGGACATCGAGTACGCTCAAGCGAAGCTCGATCAGATGAATGCGGCGGATCCTTCGACTCCCATTTCCGGCAAGCCTGAACGCATGAGCAATGACGAGTTTAGCGCGGAGCTCGCGGACGTGAGTGACACGAGCGAAGCGCTAAGGGACAGTTTGTTTGAACGAGGAGGGCAGGTCGCTGATACGGTATTTCTATCTTTGGAGATCTTTCCCGACATGGACATGCGTGACGCTTACGCGGCAGTGATTCTTTATCACGATAGCTTCGACAAAGAAGGGAGTGTTTCGGGCCGAATCCCTATTATCAGCATCGAGAAAGTTGGCGACTTGAAGGGAGGAGCGTCGAATCCGTTATCTTTGGATCTCTCTACGAAAGAGCAGTTTATCCAGAACTTGGAATTCCAGTTCTACTTGTTCGCAAACGATGGGACTCCAGTCGCGACCAATGCGTCGAGTTCGTTGCAAGAGATCAACCAAGCGGAGAGAGAGTATATTCAAAATAAGCTCTCTAAAGGGAAGCTTCGCTAGCTAAATAGCGAAGAGATCGTCGGAGCTCTTTCTCGATCGGACGGGAGCTTACTTCTTCGTATGGTGCTCGTGGAGAAGGCCTTCGAAGTCGAGACCGGTGAGCTTCTTAAGCCCTTTGATCAAACGCCAGAGGGCGTAGACGAGGATCGCCATGGTTGGGCCAGTGATTACGACCCACGAGACCCAGGTCAGAGTGCCGATTTCGTCGTTGAAACTCTCGGTGCCGCCAGGGCTTTTGACGATCATCGAAGCAAGCACGAAGTTCAGAACAGCGCTTATCAGGAAACTGAATACGAGCAGCCAGTTGGCGACTTTGAACTGAGAGTCGAGCTCGGCCTTCTTCTCGGGCGTATCGATGTGGGAGTCGATCTTTTCGACGTCGAAAATCTGGTCGTTGAAGAGGAAGGTTTTCAGCAGCGAGTTCTTCCGCTTTGCGGTGGCTAAAACGAGGATTCCGATGACGAGTGGCATCGCTGTTTCTTTGAGGACGACCCACTTTGGTTCCGCTTCCATCAGACCAATCCCTCCGGTGAGCAGAATATTTAGGAATCCGAAGATGGAGATGATGTTGTAGTTTTTCCGCTGAACGAAGTCGTAGACGAAATAGCCGATGGGGAAGGCGAGAGCCACGACTAGCCCGAGCACGGGCCCGAGACGCTCTTCTCCGCTTAGGTTTTTGAGCACAAGGATCGGTAACGCTAGGTTACAGATCAGGTTTACTAGGAAGTTCTCTGTTTTTTTCGGCGGTGCGGCTGTTGTCGGGGCGTCGCTCATTCTTTGGAAGCTTTGATTGCGTCAGGCTGAGTGAGCCCTATACCTTGCGGAAAATTTGAATATGTCTAGTAAAAGCATCCTCCTCGGCGTCAACATCGACCATGTCGCCACTGTTCGCCAAGCTCGTTATAAGGACAGCCCTCGCACTTGCGGTGGCTTCGTGGAACCGGATCCGGTGACTCTCGCTCTGCTTTGCGAGAAGGCTGGGGCTCAGGGGATCACGGTACACCCGCGTGAAGATGCGAGGCACGTGCAGCGAGAAGACGTAAAGCGTCTCCGCCAGTGCATACAGACCCGTCTCAATATGGAGATGGCGGCGACGGACGATATGTTGGCTTTCGCTCTCGAGGTTTTGCCCGAGACGATTTGTGTTGTTCCGGAAAGCCGTGAAGAGGTGACGACTGAGGGCGGGCTCGAAGTCGCTGGGCAATTCGATCGAGTGGAGCGTATTGTGAAGTCGGCTGCTGAGGCTGGCATCGAATCGAGCCTCTTCATTGATCCGGAGTTCGATCAGATCGAAGCATCCGCCAAAGCGGGAGCGAAGTACATCGAACTGCACACGGGGGCCTATGCGAACGCTTATTACGATAAGCCTGAACGTGAAGCGGAGCTCTCACGCTTGATTGCGGGAGCGAACAAAGCGAACGAACTCGGCCTCATCGTAAACGCGGGTCACGGGATCAACTATGTGAACGTTTCTGAAGTGATCACCATTCCGCACCTGCATGAACTCAATATCGGGCACAGTATCATCAGCCGCGCTCTATTCTACGGGATGGATGAAGCGGTACGTGAAATGAAGGCCTTGATGGCTGGCGTTTAAGCTGCGACGGATATGGATGCGATTTCTCTTCCTTTTAAAGGCCCGGTGCTCGGGATCGGTGTGGACATCGTATCCGTTTCCCGGATTCGCGATTTGATCGAACGTCAAGGCGAGCGGTTTATCGAACGCGTCTATACGGATACCGAGAGGGAGTATTGCGCGAAGTTCCGCGATCCGGCGGAACGTTATGCGGCTCGCTTCGCAGCCAAAGAGGCGGTCGCTAAAGCCTTTTCGTCAGGGATCGGTGAGCAATTGAACTGGAAGTCAGTCGGAATTGTATCCGGTGAGCGAGGACAACCTGAAGTCGAGCTAGACGAAAAGGGGAAGGTGCTGCTTTATCAAGTGGGGGGCGAGAATGTGGCGATCAGTCTCTCGCATACCGATGACACTGCGATCGCCTTCGCCGCGATCATTGGGTAGGGCTCGACACGCCGGGCGAGCCGCATCGGTTCGAAATCCTGCATTGCGGTCCGCCCGGCGGTCGTACCCTAGCTTTTGAATCGCTTAAAGAGTGTGGGCTCCTATGCTCTTTCGTTATGCCCAAGCCCTTTTCTCATCCCATTCTCAGTTGCTCCGCTTCGCATGAGTGGGAGCAGGAGCTACTGAAGTCTGAAGAAGACGCGTGGCAGGCTATGCTCCGTGTGGGGGTGAAGTTGGGACGAGGGATTAGGGATTTCTATGCGATGAGCTCGTTTCCGCAATCTGGATTGCGGGTCCTTGCCTTGGTTGGGAAGGGGCATAATGGCGGGGACGCTCTGTTAGCTCTGGCGGCGCTCGCATTGGAGGAGGGGTATCTCAGGCAGGTTGATATCGTTTTGAGTTCGGAACTTGATGCTCTGAAGCCGAACACGAAGAGGGCTTTAGGATTGCTCCAGGAGCGCGCGTCGATCGTGTTTTTGCAGGCGAGCGATTTGCGAGGCACCGGCGAGGTCTTTGATATCTGCATCGATGGTTTGCTTGGCATGCAGTTTCGGCCGCCATTGCGTGAGCGGATTACGGATTTGATTGAGACTGTGAATGAGGTCTCGAAGATCCGTTTGCGAGTTGCAGTCGATCTGCCATCGGGCGTGGGGGATGAATCAGATGAAAGGGCATTTCGTGCGGATGTAACGTTTGCCACGGGGATATTCAAACAACCCCTGCTAGGCTGTAGAAACGCCGGAGTGATCCGGTATTTGGATATCGGTTTTTTCGAAAACGATCGAACTGCAGTTAATCGTGTAGTGACAGATCAAATACTCGACCCTTTGCGTGGAGTCAGGTCCGCTTTCAGCGAAAAGCGGCAGCATGGTCATCTGGCGATCTTGGCTGGTTCGCGTGGCATGCCGGGGGCCTTGGCGATGGCTGTCCGGGCCGCTTTGCAAAGTGGAGTTGGGTTGGTAACGGTGTTTGCTCCCGAATCGGTAGTGTCGCAGCTTGCTTGCACTTTGCCCGAGGCGATGTGGCGTACTTGGCCTGAAACGCCAGAGGGTGGCTTGGCCTTGGAAGGGCTTTGGCAGATCAAGTCGATCGCCGGCAAGGCGACGGCGCTTTTGGTCGGTCCAGGAATGGGCAATGAGGCGGAAACTCAAGCTCTGCTGTGCGAGGTCGGACGGTATTGGAATAAGCCGGCAGTACTCGATGCTGACGCTCTCCGGCCGGAAGTTGTAGACAGTTTCTTGGCATCCGAACTGATCCTGACGCCTCATGACGGAGAGTTTAAACGCCTCGCGAGCGTTGACGAAGTTTCCGATGCGGATGTGTTGGGCTACGCGAAAGAAAGAGGGCTTACCTTAGTCAAGAAGGGGAGCTCGACTCGAGTGTGCGATGGTGAGGCTTTGTATGTAAACCCGACGGGTAACGCGGTTCTATCTCGAGGAGGAAGTGGCGACTTGTTGGCTGGTCTGATGGCTGGCTTGCTGGCTGAGGGCAGTGGGAGCTCGACGGAGGTGGCCTGTCGCGCTGTCTACTGGCATGGGAAAGCCGCGGACTTGCTGGCGGTGAGCAAAGGGCAGGTCGCAACGCGTACTACAGACTTGTTGGATTATTTGGTTCCGGCCCTTCGGGGTGACGCAGGCTGAGTAAGGCTTGGTTAGAATCTCAGTTGTAGATCGGCTTTATCGAGCGCATTGAGTGGAGGTCTTCTCTCAGTTTGATTTGAATCGGTGTGGGAAGGTGTGGAATCGCTCGGAGGACGAGATCCTCGGCTTTTTCGAAGTTGCCGCATCGGGCGTAGTATATCGCTAAGACCTGAGTAATTCCGTAGTTTCCGGGGAATCTCTCGCTGGCGATTTCTAGGATCTCCATGTGTTTGGGTTCTGGGTACACTTCAGAGCTTAGCCAAACAGCCCCGATCCAGTAGTAGAGTTGCGGCAGGTAGATCGCTCCTGCCTGTTTTGCTCTGAAGAGTTGAGTGAGGTGTTGCAAGGTCTCCTCCTTGTTGAGCGTTCCGGTTCGGTAGGCTTTACCTTCAAGCCGGCGAGAGACCTGATTGATGGAGTGCCATAGCTGAGCTCGACTGTTTTGGTCGTCGAGAGCGAGAGCTAGGGAGAGCGTTTGTTCGGCCTCGTTTCGTCGATTGTTCTGGAATTGCCATTGTCCTTTGAGGGAGAGCAGATTTGAGGATTCCGGCCAGCGCTTCAGGTTGGTTTCGATTGTGGAAATTGACCTTTCGGAAGCTTGTACATCGAGGAGCACGCGTGACTTCAGGGTTTGGATTTCTTTGTCGGTGACTGGGTGTAGTTGAAGTTTTGGTACTGCTTGGTGATTCTCTGGAGTGAACTTTAGAGTGTAGGTACGGCCTTTGTTTAGGTACGCTTTCAGTCGGTTCTCGAGATCTGAGAAATCGATGCCGAGGTTTTCAACGAATAGGGACTCCGGAGTTTGGTTCGATCTGAGCGCTTTTTCGATAAAGGCATATACGCGTGGCTTGGGGATGTCGTGTTCTCCAAGAATCAGGTAGTGGATCAGTAGCCACGACTGCGAATAGAACGTTCCTGCATGTTCGCCCCCTCTGTATTCGCGGGATTGGTAGTTGACCGCCACAAGTTTATCCAAGGGGAGGAAACCTTCTTGCCTGAGGTAGAGAACGTTGAGATTTATCGGTTTTCCGATGGTGAGACTGTCATCTGCCTCTTGCTGGACGGTTGAGAAAAACTCAGCGAACCCTTCTTTGATCCAGAGGGGAGCGCTCTGATATTGTCGCATGAGATGATGGACGTATTCATGGACGAGCGTTTCTCGGGTTTGTTGTTCGGAGCCGATGTCGTTGATGACGGAATAGTAGCCCTCGCAATCGTTTGAAAAATAGCCGCCGAGGGTTCGACGCCTGCGTCCCGATCGGAAAGAGAACTCATCGCGAGTTTTAGCGTTGCCCGTAATTATCAGAAGTAGCTCTTCCTCTTGTTTGTCGCTTAGCTGTGGGAAGACGAACTGAAGTCCGGCTCTCGCGTTCCAAATGATTTCGAAGCTGCGTTGGATTTCCGCTTTGCGAGCGTTGCTTACGACTTTGAAAGGGCTCGCTTCAGACTGCCACCACTTGGGGGCTGATTCTAGGTCTGCCAAGGGGGAAAGAAGGATGACGCAGGCGAGAAGGGCTCTACGTTTTCGTTGGTCGAAGAGCCAATTTAAGCAGAAGAGAGGATTGAGCATAGATGGTTGTCGCGAGCAAAGATCGTGCCTGAGGATTCGATTGCGGAACTGGAATTTGCCGACCAACAGATGTGGTCTTGTTGGACTTTCTGCCACCGGCTCTCCAATGTCCTGCGTTATGGAACTCCAACTTTCCCGTAAGCAGGCTTACTGGGCCTTGAACGGGCTGCCTGCGATTGGCCCCGTGTCGCTGAATCGCTTGCTGTCCGCCTTTGGTGGCGACCCGTGTCGCGCTTTGTCTGCGACACGACCTGAGCTCGAATCGATCAAAGGGCTGCAGCGTCGGACTGTCGACGTGTTGCTCGATTGGTCGAAGCATTTCGATCTCGAGCGTGAGATGGCTCAGGCTGAGCAGCGAGGTGTGGACTTTGTCTCTTGCGAGGACGAAGAGTATCCGAGCTTGTTGAAGGAAATCTCTGATCCGCCGATTGGGTTGTATCGATTGGGGAAATACGACTTTAGAAAACCGTCGGTAGCAATCGTGGGTACGCGGAACTGTTCTCTTTATGGTCGCAGTGTTGCGGAGAGTTTTGCCAAGGACTTGGCTCAGCTCGGTTTTTGCGTCGTGAGTGGAATGGCCCGTGGAATAGATACCTTTGCTCACAAAGGGGCTTTGCAAGTGGAGGGAGGATCGACGGTCTGCGTGTTCGGTTGCGGAATAGACATCGTGTATCCACCGGAGAATGTTGATGTGTTTCGGGAAGCGCAGCTTAATGGAGCGGTGGTGTCAGAATTTCCTTTCGGGCGCCGAGCGGATCGCCAGACCTTTCCGATGCGTAATCGAGTGGTGAGTGGGATGTCGCACGCGGTGATTGTGGTGGAATCGGATGATGCCGGCGGATCGATGATCACGGCCCGCTTTGCAGGAGAGCAGGGACGGGTCGTTTGCGCGATTCCGGGACGGATCGATCAGAAGGCGAGCAAGGGAAGCCATCAGCTGATTCGCGATGGAGCGGTGCTGCTCCGCAGTGTCGACGATCTTCTGGAGGAGCTTGAGCATCTGAAGCTAGTGCCAAGCCTCGCGACTGGTGAATCGAGTTTGGAAGCGGAAATGGCGTATCCAGAGTTGGAAGGAGACGAAGCCGCAGTGGCCAAATCTCTTGCAGGCGGCGAAGCCCTTTCGCTGGAAGACCTGGGAATAAGGCTAGGCTTAGCGGTATCCGAGATCTCTGTTCTTTTGATGGGAATGGAGCTGAAAGGTCTTATCGCAAAGCGCTTGGACGGAAAATTCGAGCTGGCATACAAGTAGCTCCTACCTCGACACGCTTTGACCCAGTCACCTTTCTATTTCTCCTACGATATACACATGAAGAAGATCAGGATTTTGCTTCTCTCTCTCGTTTCGCTAGCGATTTTCTCTCATGCTCAAGCGAAAGAAGCCCCGGACCAAGATGCTATGCGTTATCAGTTTGACGAAGCGATGGCGGAGTTGGGAGGGGGAGATGAAGCGACCCAAAAAGCAGTTGCCCTGAAACTGAAGAAGCTCGCTGTAGCTGGACATGGGCGGTCTCAATATTGGCTCGCTCAACTCTATTTCGAAGGGATTGGAGTGGGCCAAAACGTTGAGCAGGGGAAGCTCTGGATCCAGCGAGCGGCAGAGTCAGGTTACCCGATTGCGATGTTGGCTTACGCCGAGATTTTGATTGGGGAGGTGGAAGGTGACGAGGAACCGGACTACCAGACACTGAAGTCTCTGTTGGAAGGTACCTTGTCCGATGCGGCAGCTGCTGGGCTTTCACCAGAGGAGTTTGGCATTTATCGCCGTACCAAAGCTCGAGCCAACTACCTGCTCGGTCTGCTCTACCAAAACGGTTGGGGCGTTGAGGAAGACCTCGTGAGAGCGATGCAGCTGATGGAGAAAGGATCGCGGACGGGAAGCAAGGACGCGAGTATGGCCCTGGCCATTGCCTATGCCAAAGGTGAGGGTGTGGAGCGGGATGTGGAGAAGGCGAAGACCTTTTTCGATCTGTTTGACCTGCAGTCGGCAGACGAAGCGAATCGATCGATTGAAGGGACACTGGGGATGCAGGAGGACCGAGGTGACCGGGAGAACATGATCGAGGCGAGCGAACTCATCGGGGAGTCGATCACGCAAATGGTCTATGCGATGCAGACACAGTTCGCCACCGAAGTTCTGGATGAAGAAAGTGAGGACTTCGATGCGGAGTTTGCCGCGACCTTGCTAGGCTTTGCTGCGGAGGGAGGCTACCTGGAGGCCAAGCTGCGTTTAGGGCTGCTTCATTATCGAGGTCTGGGAGTGGAGAAGGATTTGGCGAAAGCGGCTGACTACTTTGCGTCCGCTGCGAAAGAGGACTGGGTATTAGCTCAATACAATTGGGCAGCCATGCTGCGAGCGGGAGAGGCGCAGAGCGAGGGGAAGCGGTACTCTGCCGAGTCTCTCTTTGAGAAGGCAGCGGACAGCGGCCTCTATGCGGCTCAAGTGGCCTTGGATGATAAGCTGAGTCCTGTCTCGCCTTTGAGCCCAGAAGAGGCGAGCTCTCTCTGTATTGAACAAGCGGATGCAGGGGATGCTCGAGCAATTTACAGTCTCGCGCTCCGGAAGACCTCGGGTTGGTTGGTCGATGTTGAGCCCGATTTTTCTAAGGTTATCTCACTTTATGAAAAGTCTGCGGAAGACGGTTACAAGCGCGCTCAGTTTGTCATCGGAGCCATGAAGCTTTCCGGGGAAGGGGTGGCGTTTGATCCATTGGGAGGAATCGCCTACATCAAGGATGCGGCTTATCAAGGGTTGCCGGAAGCTACCTATACCTTGGCGGAATGTAAGCTCAAGGGCTTGGGCGTTTCGCAAGATCCATTTGACGCTTATGAACTGTTCAAGAAGGCAGCTCGCTTGGGATTTACCAACGCCTACAATCGCGTAGCCGCGTTTCATTATTACGGAATTACTGTTCCGAAAAATGAATACAAAGCGGCCGAATTGTATTTGTATGCTGCTGATGAAGGAGACGCGGAGGCGGCGCAAAATTTAGGTAACTGTTATCTACGGGGAATCGGAGTGAAGATGAGCACTCGGGAGGGAATTCGTTGGATCAGCAAATCTGCAGAATTAGGGAATCTGGTTTCTTGTTATCATCTCGCGAATATTTACCGGGAGAACTTACTGGTGGATCAGGATTTGGTTGAGGTCGCGTACTGGTTTGAGCGAGCTGCAGAGTTGGGTGATAAAATGGCGATGCGAGAGACGGCTCTGAATTACTTCTTGGGGCGTGGACACCCTCGAAACCGAGGTAAAGCAGCTCAATGGCTGGAGATGTATTTGGTGCACCCGGCTCCGATTACAACTGCGGCACTGTACTTCCCCGGCGAATACGAAACGAATGCCGTGCTAGAGAAATTTCGACCGGATGACTATTCGGCGATGCTAATGTCTGCCGATCTTATGGCGGAAAAAGAGTGGTCTGGAACGAATCGCAAAGAGGCTCGAAAACTCTACGAAAGTATGGCGAGCAAGGGTGCTCAAGGAGCTAAACTTCGTTTAGCTCGAATGTACCGAGATGATGATTCCAGCAGCAAGGATGCGAAGCGAGCGATCTCGTATTTCAAAAGTCTTTACGACGGAAATCACGATGAGTCGTATGAAGGAATGCGTCATTTTGCGGCGGAAGCCGCATATGAGCTCAGTGTGTGTTATGCTGATGGATACGGGGTAAAGGCGAGCGAGTCCCAACGGGTGCATTGGTTGGAAGAGTCGGCTAGGCTCGACAAAGTGGAGGCTCAGTTCGAGCTCGGAAGCTTACTCGCTGCCCAGACTGAGAGTTCTGCTACGCGGTCTGCCGGAACCAACTGGCTGCTCAAGGCTGCAGAGCATGGGGATCATCGTTCACAGCTAGCGATTGCTCGCCTTAACTTGGAGAGCCCTGTCGCGAATGTGGCTAAGGGCGTTGTCGTCGATTGGTTGAAGGCCTTGGTTGACGATGGCTCAGGTGAAGCTCGTGTCTTGTTGCGGAAATATGGGGTCCGTTACAAGGAGATCGAGCGTAGACAGCCATCACCTCAGAAGGAGGAGAAACCGGTTGATCCGTGGGCTCCGATAGGCGCGGCTTGATGGCCTAGTCGAGATCGATGGAGGGGAGGCCATCGATGCTGGTGACGTTGTTTTCCGCTTGATAGGCTTTTACGACTTCGGGGCCTTTTTTGGCGGCCCATTTGTCGAGCCCGTCACGGTGTCCTTGGAAGTCGTAGAAGGGGACGGCGTAGCCGCAGGAGTCGCACACGCGTTCGACTTTGATGTGGATGATGGCGCGAGCCCCCGGGTTCTCTGGAAAGTTGCCGGCGAGTTTCTCGTACTCCTCGCTGCCTTTGAGATAACTCACGCCTTTGCCGTGCAGGCGGAAGATTTGCGGTGGGCCTTCGAAGGCGCAAAACATGATGACGATGCGGCCGTTCTCGCGAAGGTGAGCGATCGTTTCCGCGCCGCTGCCGGTGTAATCGAGGTAGGCAGCTTCTAGCGGTCCGAGGACGCGGAAACTGTCTCCGCCTTTTGGTGACAGGTTGACGTGCCCGTCGGCGGAAAGCGGGGCGGTGCCGACGAAGAACATCTTCTGTTTTTCGATCCAGGTTTTGTGTTTCGGCGAGATCTCGGGATGAACTTTCATTTTGAACTAGGTTCCGGGGATGGATTAGAGCTTTTGGTAGAGTTCGGGTGGAAGGAGGCGAAGGAGAAGGGCGACCCAGCGCCAGCGGCCTGGAATGTAGGCCACTTTCTTGCGTCGCTCGACGGCTAAGAGTAGGGCTTTGACTGCGTGTTCGGGGGAGATGAGCCAAATTGGGTTGTCCGCTTTCATCATGGCGGTGTCGACGAAGCCTGGGCGGATTTCGGTGACTTGGATGGGTAGCTTGTCCTTCGCCACGCGAAGCTGGAGCCCCTCGAGGTAGGAAGCGACAAAGGCTTTGCTAGCGTTGTAGGCGGGAGCATGGGGGGAGCCTCTGACTGCTGCGACCGAGCTGATGCCAACGAGTTTACCGCGCCCTTGCTTGATGAAATGCTGCATGGCGTGACTCGCTACTTCGGTGAAGGCGAGGGCATTGAGCTGCACGGTTTCGCTCTCGAGTGATGGCTCTAGCCTGGAGTTTATGTGTCCGGTACCGAACACGATGTAGACTGCTTCGATTTCGCGGTCCTGATGGAAGATCGCTTCTAGGTTCTTCCGCAGGGAGGCGGGCTTGCTACCATCGAAATGCGTTACGGTTGGTCGCTTGTCTTCGAAGTGGCGCTGGATCTCGTCTGGACGATGGCTAAGGAGTTCCAGGGGTTCTCCTTGCGAATGGAGCTCCTTGGCGAGGGCGAGTCCTATGCCAGAGGAACTGCCGAAAATGAGGATCATCGCTTGGGGTTGGGCGTGTTTGAAGAGTGGGCTCTACTTCTTCTCGATCGTCACTTCGCCTGCCCGGGCTAGGTAGCGAGTGCCGTCTGGGCGTTCGATAATGAGAGAACCGTTCGAATCGATGCCGTTGGCTGTGCCTGAGATCCGGCTCTCGCCTTGGAGAAGAGTGATCTCTTTTCCGTTTAGGGTATCGTATCTCGACCAGCGTTCTTTGAGTTCGGTGCGATGGCTTCCGTCGAGGAGCTTTTTGTAAGCGATGGCGATGCGTCCGGTGAGAGTGGATACGAGTTTGTTTATGTCGAAGGTGCGTCCTGATGATTGGCTGAGGGAAGTCGCTATCTCTTTGAGCTCAGCGGGCCAGTCGGCTCCGTCGCTATTCACGTTGAGTCCGAGCCCGAGCACTACGTTGAGGACGATGTCTGCTTCCATGCGTGCTTCGGTTAGGATGCCGGCTACCTTTTTGCCGTCTATGTGCAGGTCGTTGGGCCATTTGATTTTGCAACTGACCTGGCAGAGGGAGTTGATGCATTCGCAGATGTTGATCCCCATCCAGAGGGTGAAGAGCGACATTTGGCTGGGCGAAATCTGGGGGCGGAAGGCGAAGCTTGAGTAGAGGTTTCCGTTTTGCGGGCTGTGCCATTCTCGGCCGAGGCGGCCGCGTCCAACGGTCTGTAGTCGTGATAGGACTACGAAGGGGGTGCACTCTCCGTTGGCGATGCGTCGTTCGGCTTCCGAGTTTGTGCTGTCGACTTCGTCGAGCACGATTGCCTGGTAATCCTCGGCCGCATGTTGAAGGCGGGCTTGGATGAGGGCTTGGTTCAAGGTGTCTGGGACTTGGGTGAGCCGGTAACCCTTGCTGCGTACGGCTTCGAAGTCGAACCCTTGAGCTTTGAGTTTTTCCATGTATGACCAGACGGATACGCGGGAGACGCCGATGAGTTCGGCAAGCTGGCTGCCGGAGACGAAGTCGCCGTCGGCGGCGAGAAATTCGCGGAGTATGAGGACGTTTGTGTCGGACATTGAAAGAGGTTGTTTAGGACTTAGGTTTTTAGGGATTGAGGTGTTTTATTTGTGCGTGGTCGTTTTTCTGCCTAAGGCCTAAATTTATAATGCCTGATTCCCTAGATTGGAATTTCATGAATCGAGGCCGATGTCGATCCAGGTGGATTGGTGGACGGTGGCGCCGGTGGAGATGAAATCGAGTCCGAGAGTGGCGAGTTGGGGGAGGAATTCGATGGTTATACCGCCGCTCGCTTCGGTGACGGCTTTGTCTCCTATGAGCGAGATGGCCTTTTGGAGTTGAGGAATGGAAAAGTTGTCGAGGAGGATGATGTCGACCTTGGCGGCGAGGGCGTGCTCGATTTGCTCGAGGGTGTCGACTTCCATCTCTACGAGAATGTCGGGGTGTCGTGCTCGGGATTCGGATACGGCGTCGATGGCCGATTGGCGAGGGTCGCTGCCGAAGGCGGCCAGGTGGTTGTCTTTGAGCATGACGCGGTCGAAGAGGCCGATGCGGTGGTTCCATCCTCCTCCGCAGGCGACGGCGTATTTTTCGAGGACGCGGTAGCCGGGGGTGGTTTTGCGTGTGTCGAGCAGGCGGGTCGAGGTGTCGCCCATCGCGGCGACGTACTGGCGAGTGAGCGTGGCTACGCCGGAGAGTTTTTGCAGGAAGTTGAGGAGCGGGCGTTCGGCGCTGAGTAGGCTTCGCACGGGGCCGGAAACGGTTCCGATGACTTGTCCGGCGGTTAAGGTGTCGCCGTCTGAGGCGACGCCTTGGAATTTGAGTTTCGAATCGTATGCGGCGAGCACGTGTGGCGCGAGCTGGGTGCCGCAGATCGTGATGGGGGTGCGTGCTTTGAGGGTGGTGCTCACGCTTTGGTCCGAATCGAGCAGGGCGGAGGAGTGGTCGCCTGCAGTGATGGTGCCGGCGGCAAGCCCTCCGGCCGAAAGGTCTTCGCTTTTGGCGAGCTCGATGAGGGCTTGGATGGGGCCGAGGTCGAGGTCGGTCCAGGAGAGTTTTTGGCAGCAACGATCGGGTTGTTTCATGGGAAAGCGGGCAGGATGTGTGGATATGCGAAAATGGTGAAGCGGGAATTTTGATTTGTTGGGGTTGCTGTAGCGGATCTTGCTTCTCTAGGTATTGAGGCATGAGTTTTGATGAATTTGTGGAATCCGTGTCTTCTGGAACTGCTCCTGCTGGATTGAGTGGGGCGCTTGTGGCGCTCTGGTGGGACAAGAAGGGGGATTGGGAGCGAGCTCACGAGGAGGCGCAGAGCGCGGGGAGTCGTGAGGGCGATTGGGTGCATGCGTACTTGCACCGCAAGGAAGGGGACGAGGGGAATGCTGGGTACTGGTATTCCCGCTCTCGGGAGCCTTTTTTCGAGGGGACTTTGGACGCGGAGTGGGAAGCGATCGCCAAGGCTTTGTTATAGAGACGATTCTTGCGGTTTTGTGGCGGGAGCGGAGGTCTCGCAACTGTCCTCTCGGGCACGTAAGGGTGCCTGCCGATTGCGCAAGGCGCTGGAATAGGCTAGGTTAGGTGGAGTTAACCGTGTATGCCTATGAGCTCTCCTCTTTTTGGCCAGATCGTTTGTTTCCTGTTTTCTTTTAGCTTGCTGGGCATCGCCTTCTTTCGGGCGGACGTTCAGACAGCGTTGAAGGGTATGTCTGTGTTTTGCGGGATGTGCTTGGTGATCATTGGAGCGATCGGTCCTGAGAATATTGCGACGCTGACTATTAAGACGGCGGAGAGCGAAATCAGCTTCAGCCGCTACGAGCCGACGGAGGAGGAGAAGGAGGAGGTTTTGGGGCTGATTTCGAGTGCGAAGGACGCGAACGACCTGGAGGGAAATTCGTTCGTCAAGGCTGCGGAGGAGCGGACTCCGGAGGAGCGTTCGAGTCTGGACTATTTGCTTTTGGCTAGGGTGGAGAGCTTGAAGGAGGATCCGGCCAAAGCGCTCGAGTACGCTTACGTGGGCAGAACGATCGAGACTAAGGACGCGACGGTGCGAGCTGAGCTGAACGGGGTGATCGGGCAGAGCTACAAGGACTTTGGAAAACCCAAGATCAGCAGCAAATTTCTCAGGGAGAAGAAGGAGCTTTTGATCAATCCGGAGACGATCAGGCGGGTAAGCGAGAATCAGCTCGCTCCGATTCAGAGCCCCAAGCCGCAGAAGTAGGGGGCGTCTCGGGGCGTTTGGTATTAGACGCGGACGGTAATTGAGAAGGCCTGGGTTTCGCCGGGACCGACTTCGTGTAGGCCGATTTCGTTTTCGGGGGCGTTGGGCGGTCCCATCCAGGGCTCGATGCAGAAGAAGGGGGCGGCGTCAGATTCTGTCCAGGTGACGAGCGCGTATCCAGGATTAGGGGTCGCTTGGGTGCCGACTTCGATTTCTAGCTTGGAGTCGTCTGTCTTGCAGCGGCACTCGACGAGTGGGCTGGTGAGTTGATAGTGGATACGGTCGACGATGGCGGGGTTGTCGATCGACTCGAGTTTCTTGTGCCCTTTCACGGGATCGAGGCTGCCGTTGGGCGCGTGGCGGACGGCGTGCTTGGCTGGGATGCGAAGCTCGTAGTCGCCGCGGCTGGTGCCGTCGAGCCAAGGGATGGTGAAGTAGAAGTGGTGTCCTGCGGACCAAGGGATGGAAACCGTGTCGTGGTTGGAAAGGCGGAGTTCGACGCTGAGCTCCTTTTCTTGGAAACGGTAGATGACTTCGAAGTCGTATTCGAAGGGGTAGCCTTCTTGGGCGGCTGCGTCGGGAAGGAGCCGCGCCGCGAATCCGGTTTGGTCGACGCGGCTGATTTCGAATTGGCCCTGTCTGGCGTAGCCGTGCATGGGCATGGGCAATGTCTCGCCGGACGGGGCGACCCACTTTTGGAATTCGCCTTTTGAGTAGGTGCGGGCGGAGAAGGGGAAGAGGATGGGGTTGCCGCCGCGGGCTTTGACCAGCTCTTCTATTTTGCCGATTTGTGGCCAGTGGACGATGTCTCGGAAGCTGCCGTCTGGGTAGCTGAGATTCCAATTCATCAAGCGGGCTCCGCGGGTCGGCGAGGCGAGGAAGGTGGACGCGCCTACCTGCCAGCGATAGATTGTTTCTCCAAGGTACTCTATTTCCTCCATGTTGTTGGCTTGGGATCAAAGTCGTTTTGCGGGAATTTGGAAACGAAAAGTGCAGCAAAGCGCGTCCTTTAGAAACATTGGGTGGAATATCGTGGGAGTTCTGCAATGGGTGGGTCTTGCATTTCGTGTTTCTCTTTAACACGATGAGTAAACCCATGATAATTCGTTGCTGTACCCTGCTTTGCCTTTTTTTGGCGGCTCGTTTTGTGTGTCCCGTCGCGTCGGCTCAGGCTGTCGCTGGATCGGCGGAAGAAGCTGCTTCCGCGGGAGATTTGGAAGGTCCGAAGTTCTATGTGATCCCGGTGCAAGGGCCGATCGGCCCGCCGACGCTTTTTGCGGTGAGAGGCGGGGTCAAAACTGCGATCGCGGAGGGGTATGACCATGTGGTGTTGGATATGGATACGCCGGGCGGCAGGCTTGATTCAACCCTGGAGATTATGGAGGTGCTTGATCGTTTCCCGGGCAAGACGATCACTTATGTGAATGAGGAGGCTATTTCTGCGGGCGCGATCATCTCTGCGGTGACGGATGAGATCTACTTCACTTCGAAAGCGGTGATTGGCAGCGCGGAGCCGGTGACGGGACAAGGGGAGGATATCAACGAGTCGATGAAGCGGAAGCTGATGTCTTATCTGAACGCGAAGATGGAGGCTTACACGGACGAATATCCGTTTCGAAGCGATGTGATTCGGGCCATGATGGATCCGGAGTTCGAGTTCAAGATCGGGCGGGAAGTCATTTCCCCGAAGGGGGAGCTGCTGAACCTGACAGCAAAGCGTGCTCACGAGGAGTACGGGAAGCCTCCAATGCCTCTGCTCGGTTCCGGGATCGTGGACGAGCTGGATACTTTATTAAGTAGTTTGAGCACGGATACGGATCCTGTGGTGACGCGTTTCGAGGCGACTTGGTCTTTGAATTTGGCGGAGTTTATCGTGAGCTTGGCGCCGTTTCTATTGGCGATCGCGATTATCAGCGTTTACGTGGAGTTCCAGACTCCGGGCTTCGGGATCTTTGGGATCACTGGAGTAGTCTGTTTTCTGATCGCGATTTTTGGGCACAACGTGGCGGGGCTTTCCGGGCACGAGCCGCTGTTGTTGTTTGTGATCGGGATGATCTTGCTGAGCTTGGAGTTGTTCTTGGCTCCGGGGACTCTGTTTTTTGCCATCCCTGGATTTATCGTGTTGCTTGTTAGTTTGATTTGGGCGATGGCGGACGTGTGGCCTTCGGAGACGCCGGATTTCGAGTGGACCTGGGAGATGTTTGAGAGGCCGATCCAAAACCTGCTGGGCGGCTCGATCATGGGGATTGCGATCATATTGCTGCTGGCCCGCTTTTTGCCGAAGACGTTTTTATGGAATCGCTTGGTATTGGACGAATCCTTGGCTGGCGCGAGTGTGGAGAGTTTGTCGGAAAGCTCGAGCGAAGTAGAGGACAGTCTCGTTGGCCAGGTGGGGATCGCTGCCACTGACATGATGCCAGGGGGGCAGGTCGACGTTGCGGGACGGCGCGTGGAAGCGAAGTTGAATTTTGGCTCGGTCGATCGTGGCGCGGAAGTTAGGTTGATCTCGAAGTCCGATTTTGGATACATAGCAGAGGAAGTTGAGTAATGAGCTTGATTGTTGGACTAATGGTGCTGGGCCTCGGCTTGGTAATGTTGGAGATTTTTATTCCTGGAGGGATCGTGGGCGTGTTTGGGGGGATCAGCATGATCGCTGCCGTGGTGATCGCGTATCAGGATCTGGGAACGGAAGGGGCTCTCATCACATTTGGCATCGGCCTTGTGGGATTGGTGGCCTGCTTGTGGTTTGAGTTTAAGGTGCTTCCAAAGACGCCGGCAGGGAAACGTCTGTTTTTGCAGGATCAGGTGGCTGGCAAGAGTCAGCACGATGTGGCGGACCAGTCGATGATCGGGAAAGAGGCTACGACGGCTACGGCTTTGGCTCCTTCCGGCTATGTGATTCTTGATGGTAAGAAATTGGAGGCCTTTTCGAAGAGTGGCTTTTTAGAAAAAGGGGAGTCGGTGACTATCGACTCGTATGATCAATTTAAAGTAACTGTATCCAAAAAATAATTATGAGTAGTACAATGTTTACGATCGGCCTCGCGGTGTTGGGGCTTCTTGGTTTGGTAGTTTTTCTCTACCTTCTTTCGTTCTTTAAGACTTGGTTGAAGTCAGTTCTGGCGAAAGCGACGGTTGGCTTTACCACTTTGGTGGCGATGCGATTGCGTCAGGTGCCGTATGGAATCGTGGTGGATGCCAAGATCACGGCGGTTAAAGCGGGTATTGATCTGACGGAAGGTCAGTTGGAAGCTCACTACTTAGCGGGAGGAAATCTGATCCCGACTGTGCAGGCGATCATCGCTGCGAAAAAGGCGGGCATCAAACTCGACTGGGAGCAGGCTTGCGCGATCGATCTCGCGACCAAGGGGTCTGGCAAGTCGGTTGTGGAAGCGGTGCGTACCTCGGTTGACCCGAAGGTTATCGATTGCCCGAGTCAGGACAGCACGAAGAAGTCGATCGATGGTGTGGCGAAGGACGGTATCCAGGTGAAGGCCAAGGCCCGTGTGACGGTGCGTACGAATTTGGAACGTTTTGTCGGTGGAGCGAAAGAGGAGACGATCATCGCTCGTGTAGGCGAAGGTATCGTAACTACGATTGGTTCGGCTGACAGCTATAAGACGGTATTGGAAAGTCCGGACAGCATTTCGAAGGTGGTGCTGGATCGTGGATTGGACGTTGGAACGGCGTTCGAGATTTTGTCGATCGACATCGCCGACGTGGACGTAGGGCAGAACGTGGGCGCCTTGCTCCAGGAAGCTCAAGCTGAGGCGAACAAGAACATGGCCCAAGCTCAGGCTGAAATTCGTCGTGCAGCGGCGGTTGCTCTCGAGCAGGAAATGCAGGCCAAGGTGCAGGAGATGCGTGCGAAGGTAGTGGAAGCCGAGGCCCAAGTGCCTCTGGCTATGGCTGAAGCGTTCCGTAGTGGAAATCTGGGGATCATGGACTACTACAAGATGAAGAATGTGGAGTCAGATACCAACATGCGCGATTCCATTTCAGGTAAGGGAGATAGCGAAAGCGAGGCTCGATAGCCGATCATGGATTGGCTTTTTGACAACTTAGGGAAGCTCGCCCCGATCGTAATCTTCCTGCTCTATATGATCTCCTCGATGAAGCGAGGAGGTCAGGAGGAGGAAGAACCTGATCCGCAAGCGGCGGAGCGGGCGCGTAAAATCCAGGAAGAGATTCGCCGAAAGATCCTCGAGCGTCAACGAGGCGACGGTGAGCCGACGGGCCGTCCGCCCGAGCAGCCTCAGCCGATTGAAGAGACTATCTTTTTCGAGGAGGAACCTGAGCCTTTCAGAGCTCCGGAGCCGCCGGTGCGGACCTTGCAACGAGAAGAGCCCGAGCCGGCTCCGACGGTGGTGGTCGATCCTTATGTGCAGAAACGCCGCGAGGTTGAGGCTCAAATGGAAGAGGCCAAACGGATGCAGGAAGCTGCTTTGCAGAAGGCGAAGTCAATCTCCAAAGGGAAGGGTGGTGGAACTCAGACCATGGTTCCTGTGCCGATCGCATCAGGGGAGATACGCGACCGACTAAAACTTGGACTAGAGGACCGCGATTCGCTCAAGACGGCTATCGTACTCAAGGAGGTCTTAGATACTCCGGTCGCGATGAGATGATTTCGAGGTAGGGCTCGACCGCCGAGCGAGCTGCATTGATAAAATCAAGCTTTCGCGGTCCGCCCGGCGATCGGAACCTACCTTTAACAAGAAAGCCGCAGCGTGTTTGCTGCGGCTTCTTTTTTGAAAGGTTGTGAAGGTTGCCTTAGCTCGCGGAGCTGTCGACGTTGTGCATGTAGACGTCCTGTTGCGGGAACGGGATGGAGACGCCTTCCTTGTCGAGGCGTTGCTTGATTGTCTTTTGGAAGTCGAAGAAGACGCCCCAGTAGTCCGAGGTTTTTGCCCAAGGACGGACGACGAAGTTCACGCTGCTGTCGGCTAGTTCGGATACCTCTACCTGCGGGGCGGGGTCGTTGAGGATACGGTCGTCGGCGTTGAGGACGTCGAGGATGACGTTTTGTACCTTGTCGAGGTCGTCGGAGTAGCTGACTCCTACGGTCATGTCGACGCGACGCGTGTCGTTGGCGGTGATGTTGGTGATGCAGCCCGCCATGATGGAGGAGTTCGGCATGATGATCTTCTTGTTGTCAGGGCTGTGCATGACGGTGACGAGGACGCCGATTTCCATGACCTTGCCGATCTGCCCGCCTGCGTCGATGACGTCTCCGATGCGGAAGGGGCGGAACATGATGATGAGCACGCCAGCGGCGAAGTTTGAGAGGGAGCCTTGCAGGGCGAGACCGACTGCGAGGCCGGCGGCACCGAGGATGGCTACCAATGAAGTGGTTTGAAAGCCAACTTGCTGCGCGGCGGCGAGGATGACGCAGATCATCAAAACGTAGTAGATGATGCTGGTGCCGAAGGAGATGAGCGCCGGATCGACGTTTCGTTTCTCCATGGCTTTGCGGATGCCGTTGCGGACCATGCTGACGATCCACTTTCCGATGACGAAGATGACGATCGCGTAGAGCACGTTGAGGGCGTTGTCTACGATGATGCCTTGGATCTTCTCGATCGTCTCGGGCGAGATGATGGTGGAGGAGGCCTCTTGAGTTGTTGCTGATTCTTCTTGTGCCATAAATGGGTTGGTTAACTAGGTTTAGGAATGAAATGTAAGAAAGTGGTAAACTCCGATTAAATCGAATGTTTTCGTTGGCTATGAGCATTTTATGAAAGCTCAAGAAGCCAGGGTACTTACAACGTTCCTCTGGGGGCTCCCAGCGGGATCCTCATGCCCCAGCGAGGGGCGCAACAGAAAGAGGGGGAGGGCTCTTAGAAGCCGCCGGCGATCAAGTTTTGGGAGAGCTCCTCGGAGTCTAGACCGTCTTCGTTTTCGGATGGGACGTTTTCGGTTTTCATCGGGTACTCGACGATGAAATCCTTGAAGTGGATCAGCTCGAAGCGGCCGTCCTCGTGCTCGGCGATGGCGGATAGCGATTCTACCCAATCGCCTGAGTTCAGGTAGTGTAGGTTGTCGAATTGCTTGTCGGCGGGGGTGTGGATGTGACCGCAGATCACGCCGGTGCAGCCACGCGACTCGGCGAGCTTGGCGAGTTTTTCTTCGAAGTCGGAAATGAAGTTAACCGCCTTTTTGACCTTCGCCTTAATGGATTTGGAAAGGGAGTAGTACTCTTTGCCTCGCCAGGAGCGGTACTTGTTGTACCAGCGGTTGAGGTTCATGAGCATCTTGTAGCCCCAGTCGCCGAGGTGGGCGAGAAAGGTGAAATTCTTGGTAATGGTATCGAAAACGTCGCCGTGGAGGACGAGATAGCGTCCGTTGGGATTTTCGTGGATGTAGTCCTCGACGATTTTGACGGTGGCGAACTCCATGGGGAGGAATCGGCTGAGGATGTCGTCGTGGTTGCCTCGGAGGTAGATGACTTCTTGTTGCTGCTTTTCGACGCGCTTGAGGATGTAGCGGACGAATTTGGTGTCCGTCTTGGTCCACTTGCTGCCGCGTCCGAGCTGCCAGCCGTCGATAATGTCTCCGTTTAGGACGAGGCGGTCGCACCGGGTATTCTTGAGGAAGTGCAGGCATTCCTTCGCCTTGCAGTTCTGGGTGCCGAGATGGACGTCCGAGATGAAGATCGTCTTGAATCTGAGCGGAGGCTTCTTCATGAGTTGCGAGCTAACCGAGGAAATGGGTGCTGTCTTGCTCTGTGGTAATGACGCTCGAATACGTGGGCGCGAGTCAATAGTTTTTGATCATGCGAGATGTAACCTCAGTGTCACTCCTTGGTTGCGAAAGAGTCACAAATGCCTGAAAATAGACAAGTTAGCGTTGAAGATGTTCGCCCCTTGGCGCGAATTTATTGCCTGAGCGGTTGCACCGCGGTAGGGAAGACGGAGCTGGCCCTGAGTTGGGCGGAGCGCTTTGACGCGGAAATTGTGAACTGCGATTCGCTGCTATTTTATCGTGGAATGGATATCGGCACCGCGAAGCCGAATCGAGAGGAGCAGGAGAGGGTGCCGCACCATTTGATCGATATTCTAGAGCCTGCGGAGCAAATGGATATCGGCCGCTACATCGATCTGGCGATCGGGACCATTCGCGAGATTCAAAGTCGAGGTCGAAGGGTTTTGGTGACGGGAGGAAGTGGATTTTATTTGAAGGCCTTTTTCGCGCCGGTTGTGGATGCGGTAGCGGTGAGCGAAGAGTCGTCGCAGCTCGCAGGCTCAATTCTGGAAAAAGGACTGGATGCGGCTGTATCCGAACTGCTGAGACGCAATCCGGATGGCTTGGACGGCTTGGATGTGGATAATCCGAGGCGGGTGATCAAGGCTTTGGAGCGGTGTATCGAATCGGGGAAGACTCTCCAGGAGCTGAAGTCAGATTTTGCGGGGCAGACGAATGCCTTGGTGCAGGCGGATAAATCGCTCTGTATCTTGGAGCGTGAGAAAGAGGAGCTGAACGAGCGGATCGCCCAGCGCGTGGGGATCATGTTGGAGCAGGGCTTGCTCGCTGAAGTGGAGGCGTTGCTTGGCAGGGGGATCGAGGCGAATCCCAGCGCGTGCAACGCAATCGGGTATCGTGAAGTTATATCGTATCTGAAGGGTGAATACGATATCGATTTGATGGAGGAAAAGATCGCGACCAACACGCGCCGGCTGGCGAAGAAGCAGCGGACTTGGTTCCGGGGGCAGTTGCCGGAAGAAAGGCGTCAGCTTGAGCTTTCTGGCCGGAACCGGGTGGATTTAACGGAGTTGTTTGAGGAAATCCTCTAGGAAAATTGCCTCGCCTCTTACCGAGGGAGGCATCAAATCTGGCAGAAAATGAGTGATTTGAACGAAAGAGAAGAGGACGAAATCGTAGACCTCGACAGTTGTGCTAAAAAGAAATCGATCTTTATCGCGGCCGCGGTCACGGCGGTTTTGGGTTTGGTTGGCTACAGCTATATGTTGCTGGGCATCCACTTTGTGATTGGAGGCTTTGCGGCGGCAGGGCATTTTGCGAAGCGGCACAGCATCTCGTTTTCCTCGATGATTGGGGCGAAGCTGGGGGCCTTGTCTGCGTTCTTGGGTATGCTGGTATCGTTTACGGTGTTCGCGATTGTCTTCTACACGGGGTTCACGGAGGAGGATTTCGAGCCGCTGCGTGAGCAGATTCTCCAGACTCTTTATGAGGACGGGCAGCCGGATGCGGCTGAGTATGCGGAGAATATGACTTTGGAGCAGGTACGCCCGCTCATTTTAGGCGCGATGATCACGGTCGGTTCCGTGGTGTCTTTGCTTCTAGGAGCGCTGGGTGGCGTGATAGGAGCGGCAATGTTCAAGCGAGGACCGGAAGCGAAGTAAGGAGGCCAAGCACGATGTACGAGATTACGATTTTTGTATCGAAGGAAGAGTTCGAGATTTTGGAAGAGGCGGTCTTCGAGGTGGAGGACGCGACGCGTTGGAACCTTTTTGAGGATTTCGAAGCCAAGGGCTATCGGGTGCAGGGGATCTACGAGTCCGAGGAGGAGGCTCGGGATGCTTGGGCGGAGCTTTCTGGAATCGCCGAAGTGAGTGGCGAGGCGAAGATTCGTCAAATTCAGGACTCTGACTGGAAGGACAGCTACAAGGAGCATTTTAAGCCTTGGTCGATTGGTCCATTACATTGGGTGCCGGTGTGGTTGAAAGGTGAATACGATATGCCTGAAGGGCATGAGGCGGTGTGGCTCGATCCTGGAATGGCGTTTGGCACTGGGAATCACGGAACGACCCGCTTGTGCGTGGAGCGTTTGATCGAAGCTCGCGAGCGAATCGGGGCGGATCAGGTTTCCGGCCTGAAGGTTGTCGATGCGGGTTGCGGATCGGGGATCCTTGCGATTTCCGCGAAACGGCTTGGGTTTGGAGAGGTGACTGGTTTCGACAACGATCCGGATGCAGTTCGTATCGCTGTTGAAAATGGCGAGTTGAACCAGACGCCTGAGGTTCCGTTTACGGTAGGCGATTTAGAGTCTGGCTTCGCGGATCAACCGTATGATCTGGTGTTAGCCAATATTTTGGCGGTGGTACTGATCGAGTTTTGCGAGCAGATCGCGCCGGTCGTGGCGGACGGCGGGACGCTGATTCTTAGCGGTATCCTGACGCATGAAGCTGAGAAGGTTAAAGCTGCCTTTGAACCGCTCCGTGACTGGAAGGATATTCAGATTCACGAGCTTGGCGAATGGTCGAGTGTGACCTTGTTGGCTTAGATGCTTTGGCTTTTTGAACTGGTCGATAGCTGGAAAAATGAAAGCCTTCGTATTCTCAGTTCTAATACAATTTTTTGTACCTTCTGTGTTTTCGTCGGAAGAGAAGGTCTATTCCAGAATCGTTGCCGATTTCAACGAGGACGGCATTATTGACGTGGCATACTCCGAGCCGGGACTTTGCGGAAACGCGGGTTGCTGGTGGAGCATCCACAAGGGGAGAGGAAATGGTTTTTACGAGAAGGAAGTCCTGTCAGCATTCTTTCATCCGCTCGCAGTGAACATTTCGATGAAAGAAGGTAAGCCAGTTGTCACTATCTACCACCGAGCTGGAGGTGGCGAAGGCCAGTTGATCGAGTACGAACCAAATAGCAACGAACTAACTAAGATTTCCGAAAGGACCATCTACCCAGATGACAACGGTAACGCAAAAGACAGATTGCTATACGAAGAGCTTTTCGGAGATCTAAGAAACAATCGAATTGATGAGACCATTTCCGAAGTGGAATACCTAGAGCAAATCGAAAAGATCAGAGCAAACCAGGCGATAGGGCAATGACGGAGCATCGCCCTCCTATTTTGTGGCGGCTTTGAGTTGTTCTTCGTTGAAACGGTGGAGTTGCCACTCGCCGAGACACTGGGCTCCTTGGGATTTGTAGAATTCGAGGGCAGGGGTGTTCCAGTCTAGGGCAACCCATTCCATGCGTCCGCAATCTTCATCGAGAGCGACTTGGGCGACTGCCTTGAAAAGGGCTTTGCCCATTCCATGCCCTCGGTATTCAGGTTTTACGTACAAGTCTTCTAGGTAGATGCCTGCCTTTCCGACGAAGGTAGAGAAGTTGTAACAGAAAATCGCGTACCCGACGGGTCCATCTGTCTCGTGTTCGGCAATCAGGCCGCGGGCGGCGGGACGTTCTCCGAAGAGAGCTTCGTGCATTCGTCCTTCCGTTGCCTCGAGCTGATCGAGCAGTTTTTCGTATTCCGCAATTCCGCGAACGAGTTCGAGAATGACGGGAATATCTTGCTCGGCAGCTGGGCGAATTTGGAAGGAAGGCATTTGTGATCCTAGTCTTGGAATAGTTCTAGGGCTCTGGGGCGGTAGGCGCTGGCCCAGTCTGGCGTCTCTGCTGGCTTCTGCTCGATGTCGTTTGCGGAGTCGGGAAGCTCGATGCCGGCATCGTGGATGTGGTTCAAGGCGTTGATGGCGTAGATGCTGAGAATGAGTTCGTATTTGGGGAAGTGGGAATACTCTACGAGCAAATCAATGGCTTTTGAGCGGGCGGCGTCGTCTGAGGAATGAAGGGCGACGACTTCGGCGGCGGTTACGGCGACGATAGGCTCTTTGTCATCGAGGGCTGCGATTGCGCTAGGCATCGCTTTCTCGATTTTAGCGGGCTTCGAACTGAGGAGTTCGACGAGACGCCAATATTTGGAGATTTTTGAATTGGGAGTTTTCTTGCGGTTTTGATTGGGCTCGAAGTAGTGGGCGAAGGCTTCGGCGGGAGATTCGCCCTTGGCCATTACCTCGCGAAGCATCGGCTCTGGAATGAAGGATAGGTCGCGGGTGCGGTTCTGGTGTTGCTGAAGGGCGTCGCGAAGTTGGTTGAGCTTCTTGCGGTGTTTTTTGCTGGCTGCGAGGTTGACGGTTTCGTGCGGATCGCTGGCGAGATCGAAAAGCTCTTCTGCGGGATGTGGTTGCCAGAAGGCGGATTGGACGTCGTTGAGTTTTCCGTCATTGAAAAGTTGATACCACATGTTGGTGGTGTTGGTTTGCTGTTGGTAGTACAGATATTGCCCGTGAGGGAGATGCGGGTAGTAGTTGCGGATGTAGACGTAGCGGCCGTCCGTGACGGTGCGGCAGGAATCGGGTCGCTCGTCCATGCGGCCTTTGAATCCGAACGAAAAGGCGGGAGCTTTGGTTTGGTATTCTCCTAGGAAGGCTTTTCCGTGGTAGTAGGAGGGAGGCTTTATGCCGGCCAGAGAGAGTGTAGTGGCAGCGTAGTCGACAAAGCTGACCAGACGATCGCTTGTGCCGCCTGGTAGGTATTCGCTCGGGGCGAGGTGCTTGAATTTTTCCGGGACGTGGACCATGAGGGCGACGTGCAGGCCGGACCAGCCTGGGTAGCGCTTGCCGCGCGGCATGCCGGAACCGTGGTCGGACCAGAAAATGACGATCGTGTCTTCGGCGAGTCCGGCTTCTTCCAGTTCGTCCAGGCGAGCTTGGAAGTGGTTGTCGATGAGAGTGAGGCGATCGTAGTATTGGGCCCAGTCCTTGCGAACCTCGGGGATGTCGGGATGGTAGGGTGGAACCGGGGCGAGGGCGGGATCGTGCTGAGGGTTTTTGTTCTCGTTGCGGATCTGGCTTTCGTGGGAGGCGGTGTAGTTGAAGATGGCGAAGAAGGGCTGATCCGGGTTTGGACGGTTCTTCCAGTGGGCGGTTTTGGAGGAGTCGTCCCAGCCTTTGTCGTCGGTGAGGAGGTTGTAGTCTTCTTTGTTGTTGTTGGTCGTGTAGTAGCCTGCTTCGCGAAGGTAGGTGGGGAAAAACTTGAGGTAGCTCGGGGAGGGGACGCGGCTGCGCATGTTGTGGGCTCCGAGGCTTGGTGGGTACATGCCGGAGATGATGGTGGTGCGGGCGGGAGCGCAGACGGGGGCGTTGGAGCTGGCCTTGGTGTAGCGCAGCGCTCGCTTGGCGAAGGTGTCGAGATTTGGGGTCGTCGCGTATTCGTCGCCGTAGCAGCCGAGATGTGGTCCGTGGTCTTCGGCGGAGATCCAGAGGATATTGGGGCGATCCTTGGCAAAGAGCGCTGAGTTTAAGCAGAAAAGAGCGAGTAGCGTAAGTAGCTTGGGGAATTTCATAGGGTGGATGTGACTTTGGCTAGTTCACGAAGAAGAGCAACGACCGAGTGACTGGAAGACACCGAACCACCGATATTTTGTACTCTAAAATTAGAGTGAACCCATGGGGCTTCATTTCGTCGCCTAATTTTACGTATTACCGATTTGGTTACGTTTTATAGGCGAGTGAGCTGCTGTAGACTTATCGGAGGACGCGGCCGGCCTTTTGCCAGTGTTTTCCGGTGTAGTCGCCCGGTTTGGAGAGGTCTTCTGTGGTCCAGTAGTAGTCTCTGTTGAACATGGACTTGGGGACGTAGCCTTTGGCTAGGGCAGCTAATGGGTAGGAGCTCCAGAGCCGCCGGCGTCGTTTGCTGGTGGCTTCGAGCAAAAAGGTGCCGCTGTCTCGAATGACGACAACCCAGGCGTGTCCGCCGCCGTCGTGCGTGCCGGTAACGACTCGGGCGTCTTCCCCCATCTCGATCAGCCAGTCGGCCAAGGCGATGGAATGGTCCTCGCAGTCGCCGCGTCCAGCCTTGAAGGCTTGGTAGGAGCTTAGCCAGATCTCTTCGAAGCCGGCGAACTGATCCTTATCCAGCTGGTACTTCAGGCGCATGTTCAGGACTTGGTGGGGCATCCAGATTTCGCTGACTGTGAAGGGGGAGTAGCCGACGAGGAAGCTGTTGAGGAAGTGGTGGTTGCGGTCGATTCCGAGCTTGGTGGCGGCGAATTTCTGCTTTTTCGAGTCGAGAAAGAAAAAGCCTTTGTCGTTCTTTAGCTTCTTCGAGCTCTTCGCGTGGCTGGTGACGTCCTTTTCGGAGATCTTGGTTTTCGCTTGGAGCGAAACGGCGGTTGCGTTTGCGGGTAACGCGTAGCTCGCAGCGGGAGCGTT
The DNA here is from genome assembly GCF_016595505.1 of Pelagicoccus mobilis. Taxonomy (GTDB): domain Bacteria; phylum Verrucomicrobiota; class Verrucomicrobiia; order Opitutales; family Opitutaceae; genus Pelagicoccus; species Pelagicoccus mobilis. Next base: position 76,804 of record NZ_JAENIL010000023.1, read on the forward strand.
CGGGCTGGTTGGGCCATCGCTTAGGGTACGTTCGATTTCGCTCGCGAAAAAGGTATTCAGTTCGTCCTTACGCTCGGCTGTTCGGGGAACTTGTGGCGGCGCGGGTTCCGTGCGGAATGGGTCAGGCGGTCTTGGCTGTTGTTCCTCGGTTGTGTGTTTTATGAGCGAGGAAGCTATGAAGCACGCCAGTGCGATCGAGAAGATCAGAAAGTTGGATACCGCTTTCTTCACTTAGGCTCGAAGACCGAACGAAATAATGATCGCGACAAAAATAAGGAGGCTTGAGGCGAAGACGGCGACTGAGATGTTGTTTTTCTTCAGTTCCTCTTCGATGTCGATTTTTCGGAGGAGGTAGCGGTCGATGAGCTTGATGGCGTAGACTCCGAAAAAGAGGGAGATGATGGTGTAGGTGACGCTCAGGAGGAGATTGGCGAAGGAGGCGAGTAGGAAGTTCAGGTCCATGGCGAGAGAGTAGGTTGGGATTCCCAAAATATGAAGGATGAATTTTTCAATTGTGAAGGGGCTTGATTCTTAGGCTAAGTGGGGGCTAGTTGGATACATGAGCGCATTGCTGAGTGGTCGAGAGATACTGTTGGTGGAGGATGAATCTTTGTTGCGGAAGCGATTAACCGCCTATCTCGAGTCGCAAGGAGCTGCATGTACTGCGGTGGGAACGGTTCAGGAAGGGCGCAATGCGCTGGAGAGTTTGCCGCTTGATTACGTGCTTGCGGACGTGAACTTGCCGGACGGGCTTGGCTTGGATCTGATCGAGATCGCTCAGGATCAAGGGGAGATCCCGATCGTGATCATGACAGCGGACGGAGGGGTGGAAGTCGCTGTTGAAGCGATGAAGCGGGGCGCGAGCGATTACCTGGCCAAGCCGTTTGACCCGAACGAACTTCCGCTGGTATTAGGGCGAGCCCAAAGCGGTCGTCGCGAATCTCGTTTGCAGAAGCATCGCAATGAGGCGGCAAACAAGGTTACCTCAGACGAAGGTTTGTTTTTTGGCGAGTCCTTGGATGTGTTTCGGGGGCAGATGCAGAAGGTCATCGAGGCGGATCGTAGGTTGAGCGACAAGTTGCCTCCAGTGCTGATCGAAGGAGAAACGGGTACGGGCAAGACGAGTGTGGCCCGTTGGCTGCATGCGAATGGTTCTCGGAGCGATAGGGAGCTAGTGGTGGTCAATTGCGCGGCCTTGCCGGAGCAGCTGGCGGAGTCTGAATTGTTTGGCCATGAGAAGGGAGCCTTTACTGATGCTAAGCAGGCTCGAATCGGGCTGTTTGAAGCGGCGGATGGCGGAACGCTTTTCTTGGACGAAATCGCGAGTTTGACGGCTTCTTTGCAAGCGAAGGTTCTAACTGCGATCGAGGAGGGGCGTATTCGAAAAGTGGGGAGTAGCAAGTTGATCGACGTGAATGTTCGTTTGATAGCCGCTTCGAATCGTTCCTTGAAGGAACTTTCTGAGCAAGGGGAGTTTCGGGAGGATCTGTACCATCGTTTGAATTTGCTCAACTTTACGATTCCGCCGTTGCGGGAGCGTGGGGAGGATGCGTTGCGCATGGCGGAGCATTTATTGGCGGGTCTTGCCAGGAAGTATGGTTACAAGAAGTCCGCTTTTTCTGAACGTTGTCGCCGCTGGATCTGCAACTACGAGTGGCCGGGAAACGTGCGCGAGCTGCAGCACGAGATTGAGCGTGCTTTGGTCTTGGGCGATCCGGAGAGCCTCGAGTTTTTGGGTATGCCGAGCGGTACGGTAACTGTCTCTGAGGGGGAGACCGTCGCGAACGATGGGGGTGACTGGCTGAACCCTGCCTGGGCGCTACCGGAGGAGGGATTTATGTTGGAGGCGGCGATTGACCGTTTGATCGATCTCGCGATCGAAGAATGTGGGGGGAATGTATCCAAAGCGGCACGACGGATCGGGGTGGCTCGGGATTACATTCGCTATCGCAAAACGAAAAAGGGAAAGAGCTAGACCGCCTTGGTGGTTGGCGGTGTTGCCAGCTAGGATTCCGGGGTAAGTTCTCTGAGCTTTTTTAGCGTCATTGAGATCTTATCCATCTCAAACATCATGGCTTGTTCTTCCAGAGCATTTGCCGTTTTCAAGAGTTGCTCGAAGCCGTGTTGTTCTGCGATCGACTTTAATTCCTGCGCGAACTCTTCAATGTCATTGATGGACATCATTCTCTCAAGTTCATGGGTTCGTTCTGCCATTTGCTTCAGTTGGGAAAGGATCTCCGAGTAGTCTTCAGTGACATGGCTGGGCTCTACGTTTTGTTCGGGGGCTGAGGTTTCCTCTACGTCTGTCTCGCCTGCGTATGCATGTGGCAAAAACCGCATCAACTCTTCTATCAGTTCGCTTCTGGATACGGGCTTGCGTAGGTAGCCTTCTGAGATCTCGGCGGACTTATCGGCGGAGCGATCCATGCTGGAAGCTGTTAGGATGACCACGGGGATGTCTTTGGTCTCGGGCTCGGATTTTATTCTTTCGGTGGCATCGTAGCCGTTCATGACGGGCATCTTTATATCCATCAGAATGAGATCGGGGCGGTTTTCTAGGGCCATGTCTATGGCTTGTTGGCCGTCTTCGGCTTCGATGGTTTTTAGCCTGTATTCAGCGAGGTAGCCGCTGATAAGATCGCGGTTCACTTCGATGTCGTCGGTCACGAGAATCGTCGCTTCCGAGAAGGAAACTTTGTCGGGATCGATCTTTGAGTCATTGGCTTTGTCCAAGTCAGCAACTGAGGCGACGGATACGTCTTTTATTTTCACGGTAAAAGTGGTGCCTTTCCCGACTTCGCTAGTGAGCGAAATTTCTCCGTGAATGAGCTCTATCAAGCGGCTGGTGATTGCGAGACCTAGTCCGGTCCCTCCGAACTTGTTGATGTCTTGGCCTTTGGTCTGCTCGAATGCTCCAAATATCCTCGACTGTTGATCTTCCGGAATCCCCATGCCGGTATCTTCTATCGAGAATATAAGGTCTAGCTTGCTCATGTCGTCCTGGTGAAATTCGGATTCGAGCGTGACCTTTACATAGCCTCTGTCGGTGAACTTTATCGCGTTTCCAATCAGGTTGATTAGGATCTGGCGGACTCTCGTTTCATCAAGGACGACGGCCTTGGGGAGGTCTTCGCTTGCATCAGCGTGGAACACTAGGCCTTTCTCATCGATCTTTCGCGCGAAGATCGATTTCATATCTTCGATGACGTAAGCGATGTCGACCGATTGGTAGCTGATATCCAGTTTGCCCGCTTCCACTTTGGAAAGATCCAGAATGTCGTTGATCAGGCTGAGGAGCGTTTTGCCGCTGGATTTGATGGACTCGAGATACTTCCGCTGAAGCTTATCGTTGATCTTTTTGTCGAGGATTTCTGTGAATCCTAGAATGGCGTTCATTGGAGTCCTGATTTCATGACTCATGTTCGCGAGGAAGTTCGACTTGCTGTTGTTTGCCTCTTCCGCGGCTTTTTGCGCTTCAATTAGTTCTGTTACGTTGGTTACAGAACCACTTGTTCTGATTGGTTTTCCTTCAGTGTCTCTGAGAGTTTTCGCACGCGCTCGCAACCAGACCAGAGAGCCATCTTTGTGCTTCATTCGATAGACGATGTCGTAGAGCGCATCGTTTTCCAAATGATTCAAATAGGCTGTGGTGGCTCTTTCAAGGTCCTGATCAAATAGGAAATTCGACCATTCTTCTGGGGCCATTTTGATCTCGTCGTTCTGATAGCCGAGCAGGTTTAGGAACTGGGGTGACCACCATAATTGGTCGTTTATATGATCCACATCCCACAATCCGTCACCGCTACCAGAAACCGTTAGTTCAAAGCGTAGCTGGCTTTCCTGGAGTTCGTACTCGGCAACTTTTCTTTTGGTGATGTCGGTTAACGACCCACTCGTGCGGTAAGCCTTTCCAGACTCGTCCCGTAGAGACTTAGCACGCGCTCTAAACCACTTGTAGTCGCCATGTTTGGTACGAAGTCTGTATTCAACATCATAGGGCACATCACTCTCAAGGTGAGCGTCAAAAGCCGCAAAAACTCTTTCGACATCGTCGGGATGGAGAACCGCCGCAAATGATTCGAGATCTGGAGATAGCTCATTCTCCTTGTATCCAAGTAATTCGTACACAACGGGAGACCACCAGTTTGTCTCGCTTTCGGAGTCATATTCCCAAAGCCCATCGCCAGAGCCATTTACGGTGAGTTCAAAGCGTAGTTGGCTTTCTTTCAATTGGTTTTCAGTCAGCTTCCTATCAGTGATGTCAAACATAGCTCCATCTAGATAGAGAATGTTGTCATCATCGTCGAAGATCACCTGTAGCTTATCGAGCGCATAGCGAAGCTCACCTGACGCGTGATAATACCGGAACTCATTACTAACGGCACTTCTCGTAGCAACCGCCCGCTCAAAGGCTTCTTGTATCTGCTCGAGGTCATCCGCAAAGATCAAGTCGACAAAACTCACTTTCGGTTTTTCGCCCATAAAATCGCTCGCTGGATAGCCAGAGAACTCTTCCACCCCATCGCTAATGAAGATCATCGGCCACGGCTCTTGGTGTAGGCAGCGATACGTGACTCCTGGAATATTGCCGACTAAGGTTCGAAACTGTTGCTCGCTCTCTTTTAGAGCCTTCTCCGCTAGGACTCTGTCTGTATTGTCGAAAATCGTACCGTCAAAAAAGAGGGCCTCCCCGTTTTCACTCAGGATCACTTGGCTCTTCTCGTAGGCATAGCGAATCTCGCCGCAGGAATGAACAATGCGGTATTCATTGACCAGATCCGTCTTATTCTCGATCGCTGCATCGGCAACCTGGGAAACCTGCTCGACATCATCCTCATGGATCAGATCGCCAAATTGCCTTTTGGGGGATTCACCGAGAAAATCATCAGCGGGGTATCCGGTCAGAGCCTCGACTTCACTGCTAATGAATAGCATGGTCCAAGGGTGGTAGGGCAAGCAACGGAACGTTACCCCCGGGATGTTGTCGACGAGCGTCCGGTAGCGCTCCTCTCTCTCGGCGAGTTCGTCGTTTGCCTTTCTCAGATTCTCTTCCGACTCAATCCGTGCTTGAACCTCACGACTCAGTCTTCGATTCCATATAAACGTAATATAAAAACCGATACCGATCAGAAAGACGAGCCCTCCGCCCCATTTCATGATAACAGGCCATCGCACGCCGAGCTCGTATTCGGCGTCAAATACATCCGCACGCAACTCCGCGTGTTCCTTAGGTGTCATCTTCGCCAAGGCCTTGGATAACAAAGAAGCAAGCTCCGGCCAATCCTTGCGCACTCCAAACGCCCAGGACGGGTCTTCGTAGCCGCTTGGAGCAGCGACTTGCAGATTGGTCAGACCGTATTTTTCGATCATGTAAATACCGGAAACCAAATTTCCGACATATGCTTCTGCCTCTCCGATTGCAACGGCCTCCAAGGCCGAGCGGGTGGAAGGAAAGGTTACCAATTCGATGCCCGGATAATCTGCTCTTAGGATACCATCGAAGAGATATCTTTTTTCGATTGCGACCCTTTGACCATTTAGGTCTGATAGCTCCGAAATTATCTTCGCACCCTTCTGTTTAAAAACAACGATAGGAAACGAAAGGTAATCGGTCGAAAAATTGAGATGTTCTTCCCTGCCTTTCGTACGCGATATCATCGGAATGAGGTCGATCTCTCTCCTTTCTTCGATAAGTACTCTCGCCTCGCTCCAAGTGTATTGCTTGACCTCTAGCTCTAGCCCGAGAGCAGTCAGGAGCTTTTTGGAGTACTCGTAGGCCAGGCCTTGTGGAGTTCCCTCCGACATATAGCTGAAGGGCTCTCCCAGACCCAGAGCGACACGGACTTTTTGATGTCTGTCGAGCCAGGCTTGTTCTTCAGCAGTGATATCCAGCGAGCTTGAATTTGAAAGGGAACTCGCATTCGACGGGTCGTTTCCAGGAGCGACTGGCGAATGGTAGTTGCTCCAGCGTGACTTGAGTTCGCCCATTTCTCGAACCGAAAGCTTGTTCAGCGCCTTCTGAATGGCTGAGTGAAGCAAAGGGTGCTTTTGCTGGATCGCGAAACTTAGCTCAAGGGCTCCCATTTGTTCCCGTGAGAATTCGCCGGCGATTTTGATGTCGTTGTAAATTCCCTCTTTGATAGTGTAGCCTGCATGGGCAGCCAAGTCTATGTAGTAATCCGCATCTTTGTTCCTCAAGGCTCGGTAGCCATCCTCAACGCTTTTGACTAGCAGGACATCGACTTCTGGATACTTGCTTTGGATGGTCTTCGTTTGCTGGAAGTGCTCAACGAGCGCTATCTTTTTGCCTTCGAGGTCTTCGATGTTTCGGACGGTGTCCTGCTCAATGCTGCCAACGGCAACAAAAGGGACTGTCAGTACTGGGCTTGTCTGTAGGACGTAGTCTCGGCTTGCTCCAAAGCCGGAGTAGTTGTTTAGGAGGTCGACTTCCTCGTTTTCGAGGGCCTGCAGCGACTCTCCGTAGGTTAGGCCTTCTACCCTTTCGTAGCTTACGCCTAAACTATCTAGGGCGAGTTCAAGGAGTTCGTTGAGGTATCCCGAAGGGGTTTCGTTTCGAGAAAAGGTGATGGGGGGAATACCATCGTTGAAAGGCACTTTGATCGCGGGTAAGGACTCGATGTAGCGCAACTCGGCTTCGGATAGATTAAACGCATCCCTGCTGGCTGCAGCCGACGGTGTCGTCGTGATCGTGAGTAAAAGGAAAAGGCGGAACAAAGCGTTCATTAGCATGAAACCATTGGAACTTACCCCTCAAGTGGTCTTGTTTAAACGGCTCGATGCAAGGAGCCCGTTTAAACGGGGTAATTCTACTCAGAAAGTCAGGGGAGCAGTAGATTGTCAAGGGGCGCTCCAATATCCTCGTTGTCTGAGGGATGCTACGTTTGTATCGTCTTTTCGAATATGGGAGGAGGATCCGCTGCTGGCAATGGGTTGCTGTCAGGGCGCTGCGGCAAAGCTGTGTTGGCCTCCGGCTTGGGATTCGCTGATGATGTCGTCCTCGCTCCAGTGGAGCTTGTCGGGGCCGGCGGAGCGGACTTCTATGCGGTGGCGGCTTAAGGTGTGGAAAAAGTAGGGGGTGCCCCAGCGGTCGATGATTTCACCATCGGCGTTTAGGTTCGGATCGTCTGCAGGGATGTAAGCGAGATCGAGAGGATTCTCCCCTCGAAGAAAGGCGACGACTTCATCGTGATCTCCGGTGGGTAGGGCATGGAAGACGGTGTGCACTTCCTGGAGGAGGTGTTCGAGTATATGGATGTCTTTGCGTGCGGTAGAATCGGGTTGGTTTAAGTGGGCTAAGGCGTTGATTTGCGTCGGCTGCTCTTGGGAGAGTGAGTCGGGCCTGGGAGCTGAGGCTTGTGGTTTGGGAATGCGGAGGATCTTTTCGATTTCCTCTGGGGAGGTGGCGGAGGGGTTGAGAGATGGCTGATTCGAACTTTTTGAGAGTTTCGAGCCGATGTAGGTCCCTAGGCCGAGCAGGAGGGAGGCGGCAAGGGCGAGGGCGGTGTATTTGCTTTTTGGAGGCATTTGTTCTGATCTGGCTTTTAGGCGTGCCGCGGCGGACCCGCCCTACCTTTTAGTTTGAGCCCATGAAGCCGAGGTTCGAGCTGGAGAAGTTTCCGATATTGGGGAGGACGGTTGGGAGTTCGGATTCGGAGACTCCAAACCAGCGAGCGAGGGTAGCGGCGTATTGATCGACGGAAGTGGTGGGAAGCCAGCGTCCGCGTCCGGTGTCGAGGTTGTTGCCGAAGTTGAGATCCGGGAAGTCGCCGTAGATACGTTGCCCGTTGACGGCTCCTCCCATGACGATGTGGTGGCCTCCCCAACCGTGGTCGGATCCGCGCCCGTTGGTATCAAAGGTGCGTCCGAAGTCGGAGGCGGTGAAAGAGGTGACGCAGTCGAGAGCGTCGATGGAGCCGAGGGCTTCGTGAAATCCTTTGATTGCAGAATCGAGGCCGCCGAGAAGTCCGGCGTGGGCGTCGAGTTGGGGGCCATGTGTGTCGAAGCCGCCGGTGGCGACGAAGAAGATCTGGCGTCGTTGGCCGAGGGCCTGGCGGGACTGGATCATCTTGGCGACCATGCGGAGTTGGTTGCCGAGGCTGGTGGTCGGCAGCATCTCGAACTCGCTGGCAGCCGAGATGGCTTCGTTGAAGGTGTCGGCGTTTTTGATCGCGGAGTTCGAGATGTCGGCGAATGCTTGCTCCATGAGGTGGGCGTAGTCCTTGTCGAGAAGCTGGCGGAAGCCTTCGGCTCGCGTGGTGGCGTGTTGATCCCAGCCGTTTAGAATGTCGTAGGTGGAGGAACCGCGAGAGTCGGTTCGGAAGGGCAGCAGGTTGCGCCCGACTTGGAAGAAGTTGGATCCTGAGAGTGAAACCAGCATCGAGATGGTGGAGTCGTTGTGGCTGGCGTGGATGAGGTCGGCGATACGTCCGCCCCAGCCTGTCGGATCGACCGAAGCGTTTTCGTTGACCGAGGTTTGCCAGAGTACTTGCTGGTCGCTGTGCGAGAAGAGGTGGTCTGGGATGGCTGCGGTGCGGTTGCGGTAGTCGGAGAGGGTTGCGGGAGCGAGCAGGGTGCCGACGTTTGCGATCAACGCGAGGTCGCCGTTGTTGAAGAGTTCGTGGCAGCCTGTCATGGAGGGGTGGATACCGAAGGCGCGACCGCTGGTGTTGAGTGAGTTTAGAGCGAGGAGTTCGCCTTGCGGTATGGCGAGTTGCTCCCGGCCGGCAGCATAGGTGGAGTAGGTCGCTGCATCGCTGGGAATGAGCAGGTTGTTGGAGTCGTTCCCTCCGTAGAGGAAAATGCAGACGATCGCTTTGTAGTCATCTCCGTCGGGACCGCTCGTGGTGTTGGCTGTGGCAGCGTTGAGCTGGCGGAGGTTGAATAAGGTGGAGAAGAGGCTGGAGGTCCCCACGGCGGCGCACGCGGATAGGCGGAGGAAGCTGCGGCGGTTTACGTTTTTGAAATCGATGTCCTTGTTCATGGTGATGTGTGTAGGCGGCTGTGGATGACGCGGGCTAAAGCACCGCGCTACGGGTCTACTTCTGGATGGAGAATTCGGGGCTGGTGATGAGGAGTTGGAGTGCGGTTTTGGCTCGATGTTCGGGATCGTCCATCGGGTCGATGACTGACTTGATCGTGGAGCGGGTTTCGGAGCTCATGGAGCCAGCTATAAGGAGCGTATCCAGTTCGTCGAGCAGGGCGTTGGTGTCGGAGGATAGTGCCATCAGTCCGCTTAAATTGGGGCGCACCGTGGTGGAGTAGCGCCACCAGATGGGTACATCTTCGTCGATCGATTCGTGCAGGTAGTTGGCGGTGTCGACTGTTGTGATCTCGGTGGTGATGGAGAACTCTGGGGCGACTAGGCCGTTGTCCATGATCGCTCCCGGTGGAGCGTAGTCTGGTAGATAGAAGTTGAATACGCTTGGCGCTTGGAGAGGGGATTGAGCAAAGGAGCTTGTGGTGTTGTAGATCGGATAGCGCCCGAACACGGGAGGGTTGCTGGCTGTATCCGCTTCGAAGGTACGCAAAAGGTGGGTCAGGCGGAGCACGGGTTCGCGGAGCTTTCCGTAGCTGTTGCGAGCGTGCGACTCTGGATCGCGAGCTTCTGGATCAAGTAGGATGGCTTTTACGACCGCCCCGAGATTTCCGCGACGGCCGGTGCCGTCGTCCTCATAGACTTTTGCTACGCGATAGATGTAGGCTGGGCTTGGGTTGCTCGTGATTAGGCGTTGGATGAGGCGCAGGCCGAGAAACGGACCGACGTTTGGGTGGTCGGCGAAGTGCTTGACGGCTCGGCGAACGTCCTCTGTGGGAGAAAGCCCTTGTGGCAATGTGTATCCGCCTGTGAGTGTTTTGGCGCCGAAGTCGTGGTGTTCGTCGAAGGGCACCATGGGTGAGAAGTAGTCCGTTTCGCCGTGGCGCGTGTAGTAGAAATTTGAAGACCCGGCATAGCTCCATCCTGTGAATGCCCGCGAGAGTTCGATGATGAGCTCGTTGTCGTAGGTCGGAATGTCGTGTCCATTGATGTCGCAGAGCGGAGTGCCGTCTGGATTGAGCATGATCAGGCCGATGGAGAAGAGTTGCATGATCTCGCGAGCGTAGTTCTCGTCAGGAGCGGATTTGTCGCTGCGGAGCATGGTGAGGTAGTTGCCCATGAGTGGATTAACGGTGACCTCTTGGAGGATTTGCTCGTAGTTGCCGAATGCGTTGCGAACGAGGATGTCGTAGTAGTTTGCGGTGGCGAGCCCGAGGCGGCCGAAGGTGTTTTTGTCGGATATTACTACGATTTGGCTGAGGGCGAAGGCCACGCGTTGACGGAGTTGGTCGGGGCCCTTGATCGCGGTGGTCCACCAGGTCGCGAGACGCTCGTCGGAGTAAGGCATGTAGCCCATTTCATCGAGGGCTGGGCGGAGTTCTTCCATCTGGGCTCGGTGATAGCTCGGTTCCATGGCGAGTTGCTCGTCGATCCAGGCTTCGTAGCCAATTGTTTGAAGATGTGCGATGTCGGTTTTGGTTGGACCGAAGGTGGCTTGGGCGAGGAAGCGTGAGGCTTCTTGCTCGGAGATTGTGCCCGGCTCTGGCTCCTCCCATTCGATCATCAACGGAGGACGGCAGGATGGGTCCGGATAGATGGCCGGACGGCTCTCTGCAGGCACGACGTTGACGGTTCGAACGATAGTCTCGGCGAAGCCAGTGCTCGGGTTTACGACCTGGTAGCGGACTGAGTAGGTGCCCGCTTGCTCGGTGTCGATGTGGTTGGTCACTACAACGCGGTCGGAAATATCTCTGCCTCTGCTGTCGGTAGCGGTGAAACCGGGATCAATGTAGGCGTCACCGATGTTGATGGTTTCGGTCGGGCTTCCGTTGATCGCGATCTTTGGGGTGTCGATTGCCTCGTCGTCATCGAGAGGGGAGAGGTAGGCTCCTTGTATGATCGACATTTCCTCTTGGTCTGGACGGAGCCAAGCGACTGCGAAGTGATCCCGCCATGAGTGCTCTTTGTGGCGAATCTCGATGTAATACTTCTTGCCTTCGTCCAGTTCGATCTCGGTTGATGTCTGGTACTCTGGATACATGTCCCAGTCGTATTGCTCTGTGGCTCGTGGAGTGAAGCAGATCATGCTCTTCTGGTCGGGGCTTTCGGATGGGCTTAGCCACAGTTCGACCCAGTCGTCACCGCTAACGCTGAAACGGTAGGTTCCGGTGGCTGGCGGGTGGATGAATCCGGTAACGAGCGTACCGTAATGGTCGCCATCGCTATTTTCTTGGGTGTCGAGTTGGTTGATGGGAGAAAGCGTGTCGGGGGAGTTTGGATACTTTTCGCTGTCTACCATATCGATAACGCGATTGCCTGGGATCTCATTGAACTTGGAGCGAGTGGCAGCTCCCGTGCGAGTGGAGAGGGCTGTGTCGAGGGTGAAGGTTAGCTGGTCGAAGATTTCCTCGCTGCCGTCGGAGACGTAGAGTCGAATCGTATACTCACCTGGTTCGGAGGCGTGGACATTGGTTTCGAGATCGGCGGTTGAGCTGAAGGTCAAGCGGCCTGGCCCCGAGTGTTGTTCCCAGCGGACCTTGAGCGATTCCGGTCCGTAGGAGCGGTCGAAGGCTCGACCTCTTAGGTCGGCGGTGTTCTGAGGCCAGCGTTGCTGGATATCTGCTGGGGCTATGACGATGAGATTTTGGGAGGCGTCTGGGGCATCCACGGCGGGAGCGAGGACTTCTCCGGTGATGATTTCGATTACGTCGGAGCCAGGCGTTTTCCAGGCGAGGACGGCGTGGTCGCCGCCGTTCTTTTCGCGATGGAGCAGTTCGATGGGGTAGGTTTGACCTGCGGTTAATTGGATCGGCGCGGAGGCCTGATCTTCACGGCGATCCCAATCCCGGTATCCAGAATAGCCCTGGCTGTCGATGATTTGATCGAGTCCGTCGAAGGATTGGTTGCTTGTGTTGATGGATACGCGAGCATAGTCGTCGGCGGAGACGAAGAATTGGTATTCGCCGGTTGCGGGCGCGATGAGGTATCCGCGAACACGTGTCCCGTAGTAGTCTGCCCAACCTCTTGGTAGATCAAAGGAATCGATCGTATCCAGAATGTCGGGATTGTCTGGGAATCGTGGATCATTGATTAGGTCGTCCATCCGGTACCCCGGAAGGTCGAGCCAGACTTCACGAGTGATTGATCCGATGTTTTCGGCGAGCGAAGGGAGGACGGTGACGTTTAAGGAATCGGTTGCAAAGTGCTCTCCGTCCGATGCGGTCAGGCTGATGGAGTAGGTCCCTGGTCCCGGGAAACGTGCTTCGGTGGAAACGGCGAGAGGCGTGCTGAAATCAACCTCTGGATCTGAGGCGGACCATTGGTATTCGAGGGAGTCGGGACCTGCTTGCTGGTCGTACACCTGGGCGTAGAGTTCCAGCGAATCCTGAGGCCAGCGAATGCTTTGATCCTCGCCGGCGAGCACGAGTATTTCCTTGGCGTAGGGGGTTGATTCAAAAATGGGAGAGAGGTAGCCGGCGGTGATGACTTCTCTGGGGTTGAGACCGGGACCGGACCAGGCGACGGCGAGATTGTCGGAGTATTTCCCTTCTTTGTGGAGAACTTCGATGAAGTACTTTTTGCCGGCCTCTAAGGACACAGGAGCGGACTGTTGGGTTTCGTAGCGATCCCAGTAGCGCGAGCTGACCGCGTTTTCCATGTGAGCGATGAGAACGCTGTCTTCGGGCGTTTCGTTTGTGCTTAGGTAAAGCTCGGCCCGATCGTTGCCTGCGAGCCAGAATGTGTATTCGCCGGAGACGGGCGGGTGAACGTAGCCGATGATGTGGGTCCCGTAGTAGTCGGTCCAGTTTTGGGGTGTTTCGAGGCTTGGGATGATGTCTTCGAATCGAGGCGAGCGAAGGAGTGGGTCGCTCATGAGAAGGTCCTCAATCATAGAGCCCTCGACATCGAGCCAAACGGCTCGGTTGAGTCCTCCGGTCTCTGTTGATAGGGGTGGTAGGACTCGCACGGATACGTCGTCGTAGTGAGTCATTCCGCTTGTTGAAAGAGTGAGGCGGAAGCGGTAGGTGCCTTCTCCTGGGATTTTGGCGAAGGTGGAAAGCTCGTTGGCGTTATCGATTTCAACGCCTTCCACGTTGCCGAGGTAAGTCCAGGTAGCTCCGTGGAAATTGTCTTCTTCGCCGACTTCTAGAATTTCGCCGATGAGGTCGAATTTGTTGGTGGGTGAATAGTAGTGCCGATCGGGGCCGGCGTAAGCGTATTCGGGAAGCTCGCTGCTAAGGGGGAGCGCGTCGGAGTTGCTTGGCTCGAGGTTCCCTCCGCCAATGAGCATTGGGAGCTTCTCGTCACCAAAACTCCATGACACTTCGAAATGATCGTTCCCCCAGTATTGCTTGTGTAGTACTTCGATGAAGTAGCGCTCACCTGCCACGAGGTTGATGGGGGCGGAGGTTTGCGAGTCGTCTCGGAAGTCGCCTGGGGAGCGTTTCCCGGTGCTCGCAATTTGGTTGAGACCGTTCGGCGAGTCGTCGTTTGAGAGGCTTAGGACTGCGGAGTCGTCTGCGGTGATGTAGAAGGTATGGGGGCCGGTGCGTGTCGGAATGAGGTATCCGGTCGAGCGGGAGCCGTAGGCGTAGCCCCAGTTTGTGGGGCCCGAAAGTGAAGAGAGTTGATCGACGATCTGAGGGGTGTCCGGAAAGTCAGGATGGGCAGTGAGGTCTTCGACTGAGCTGCCCTTGATATCTAGCCAGACCTCTCGAGTGAAGGCTCCTGTGGAGTCGCTGAGTGGCGAGCTCAGCGAGACTTCTACAGTATCTGTCGCCTCCGCTCCGTTTGCTCTGACAGTGAGTTGGAAGGTGTAGGTGCCTTCGGTAGGAAGTAGGGCCGAGGTTTCAAGTTCCGTGGAGGTGGAAAGTGTGGCGGGCGCTGGGCCGGAGACTTGGGTCCAGTTGATGTTCTCTACGGTAATGCTCTCGTGGATACGGAGTGTTTTTCCGGAGAGCTTAACGGAATTGTCGGGTGAGTGGATTTCTTGGTTCGGTCCGGCTTCGACGGCGAATTCGAGGGCGGAGGCGAAGTCGGGCGCAAGCTTGCTAAAGCCGTCAGGAGCTACGAAGAATTCACCTCCGATTTTCTGAATAGGTCCGCCGTCGACGCTCCAGGCCGCGGAGTGATGGTCGCTACCCCACCGGGAGATGGAGAGGAGCTCCAGATAGTATTGTTTGCCTTTTTCCAAGAGCACTGGCTCGGAGCTTTGCTCCGGATGTTTTGTCCACTCATGCTCGTGGGTGCTTTCAGGCGTGAAGGCGATCAGCTCGGCGGAATCGGGATCGGCTGACTCGCTAAGGAAAAGGGCTGTGTCATCGTCGCCCGAAATGTAGAAGGTGTAGTATCCGGTGTTTGGAGGCGTGAGCAGCCCGCGGGTGCGAACGCCATAGAGGTCGGCCCAATTGCGAGGTCCGACAAGTTCGTCGGTTTCGCGGATGAGGTGGGGACGAGTAGGGTAGTCAGGGTGACTTAGTAGGCTCTCGACTTTGCTGCCATCTACGCCGAGCCAGATTTCTTGCAGGAAGTTGCCTGTACCAGTCGCCAGAGGTTCATGTAGCATGACTGAAACCTGATCTTTTTGGGTCTCTGATTCGCTGGATACGGTGAACTCGAAGGTTCGCAAGCCGGGCGTGGAGGCGAGGACAGTGGGAGTGAGAGAGTCGGCGTCGGCGATAATTGCCGGGAGCCCGGAGACTTGTGTCCACGATATTGCGAGCGTATCCGTGTTTTGGGTGCGTAAGAAGGCGCTGCCGTTCAGCTGAATGTCATTTGCTGGCAGATAGGCGTTTTGGTTGGTACCGGCCTCGATGTAGAGATCTCGGTCTTGATCGTAGCTAGGGGCGTCCGCAATGGTGGAGAGGAGTTCTTGAGGGATGGCGCTTCGTTCGAAGGTGCCTTCGAGTTCCCAATTAACTGTGACGAAATCAGCGCCTCCTCCTTCTTTATGGAGAACTTCCAGATAGTAGGTTTGACCTGCTGCGAGCGTGATCTTTGAGGATTGTTGCTCTGGGAATTTGTCCCATTCGGTCGTGCTGGTGTAGGTGGGGACGGAAGCGATGAGCTCTGCGTTAGTGTCGGTTCCGTCTGCTCCAAAGTAGAGGACGCAGCTGTCGTCTCCCTGTATCCAGAAAGTGTAGTCTCCGGAGACGTTTGGTCTGAGATAGGCTCTGAGGCGTGTCCCGTAGTTGGAGGAGAAATTGAGAGGGGAGGAGAAGGTCGGCAGGACGTCTCGGATGGTGGGTGAATCCGGGTAGTTGGCGTTTTCGATCAGGTACTCGATGTCGCTTCCGTCGAGGTTTGTCCAAACCTCACGTAGCACGCCGTTGGATTGCGCGGAGGCGGAGTGAAGCCCGTATCCGATAACTAGTGACGCGAACAGGGCGTGCACGATTTTGAGAAGACGCGGTTGGGTAGCTCTCATGATAGCTCTTGGTTGGTTGGCAGTTTGGAGGTCGGTGGCGTCCGCGTACCGAGACAGTTCGCGAGCGCTGGAGCGGTGATCGGTAGGAATTGCGGCGATCCGAGCGGTCCGTCCTAAAGTTGAGTAATATCGAACCCGTTTCGTTGGATCGGTTAGTGATGACAGTCTACGGGCACTCTCTTCGGAAGTGGGAATCGGGATGTAGGATCCCCCATTGACCCTTCGAGGAAGGGTACGGCGCTACTAGGAGTTGATTGGTGGTCCTCGGCGAATTGCTGGGAGGGGCGTCGAGTGTGAGGGACGAGGTGACTATTTCCCGAAGCGCAGCCGAGGAATGCGGGATTGTCTGGGACTTATTTCCCAACTATTATCTTCTCAATTTTCGTAAAACGGGTGAAAATCGTGTAAGTTTATGTCTATCAACGCGAAGGAGCTTTGTCTTCCGTTTGGCATGAGCTATGCAAAGGTAGGTCCTAGTCGCCACTAACCAAACAAGTCGAAAGTAGCACAATGAAATTACTAGAAAAGATACTGGCATACGCGTTGATCGTCTCGGCGATCGGCTTGGCGTCGCCTGCCTTTTCGCAGATCGGGGAGAAGGAGTCTGGGGCTCATCACAAGCGTTTGCTGTCCCGGGTTTTGAAAAATCCGGATTCCGCTCCTGAAGGCGTGAAGCAAGACATTATCGCTCTTCGAGTCTCGCAAGAGGAGATCCGGAGGGCGTGGGTGAACGAGTACCGTCCGGAGAAGGGAGCGACCACATCGGAGATCCGGGAGGCGAGAGAGGCATTCCAAAGTGATTACGCGGAACAGATCGAAGCGAGCCGCGAGCTGCGGATCTCGGTTATGAATCAATTGCGGGACGGTGCCAGAAGGGCGATCGATGAATCCGAATGGAGCGAGGAAGCGAGAACGCTGTATCAGGAATATCAGGGAGTGCAGAGCGAGCTGGATGAGGCATGGAAGGCTGTAAAAGCTGAACTGGGGGAGGATGCGACTCGTAAGGAAGTCAACGCTGCCCGCCGACGTTTTGATGAGGCGAACGCGGATCTGGTAGCTAAGCAAAAGGAATTGGCGGTCGCGGTACGGCAGTTGATTCGCGACAACCGCGATCGAACCGTTTCCGCTCGGGAGCCTTTGCCTGAGGAACTCCAGACTTTGCGGAGCGACATGAATGTGCTTCGCGATGAGCTAAGGCAGCGCAAGCAGGAAGCGCACGAAGATATGCGAGGGATGAGTCGCCGCGAACGTGAGCAGTATCGAAAGGACCTGCTGGATGAGCTTAAGGAACTTCACGACGAAATCAAAGAACGCCGCCGCCAAGTCATTGACGAGGTTCGGGACGGCCAAACTGGCGATCGTCGTCCTGAAGGTTAATGGGAACGCGGCTCGTTTTGGGACGTAGCCGTTTAAAAGGAGATGGCGCGGTTGGAGTGGGTTCCGGCCGCGCCAGATTGCCTCAAAGTTAATCCCCTCTAAATGCCCCGTACTTTACTGTTTCTAGTCTATTTCATCTCGCTTCCTCTTGTCCTAAATGGGCAAGGGGATGTTTTGCTTGATGATGATGAGTGGCTGGATGCGTTGCTGGATGGGGACGCAGATGATTTGGGGCTAGATGCAGATAGAGCTGCGTCACGGGATTTGGATACGGAAGATCGTTTTCTGATCGGAGGTATGAGGTTGTGGGAAATGGACGCTTCCCTTGCCGGTGGGGTTGGTTGGAAGGAAAACGTTCTGCTTTCCGAGGAGGGTGGTGTCGACTCCTTCTACAGTTCTGTGGAGGGGGATCTGTTCGGCTTTGGAACCGAGGGAAATGGTTGGCCTGAGCTTGTGGCTCTCTTGTATGGAGAATACAAGTACTGCGACGATGTGCCAGGGATTGATGCGGAGACGCTTGCTCTGCTTCAGACTTCAGCGACATCGAGTTTGAGTGAGAGATGGAAGGTCGCTGCCAGGTTCGATGGGATCTATACGGAGCAGGCTTTCGATGCGTCGGTAAATGACTTCGAGACTGATGCGGCTCTGATGCGTACATGGAGGCCGGAGCTGGGCGTGAGCTTGATGCGGGAAAGCTCTCGGGGCGATGAATTGCGAATCGATCTCTTGCGTGGATATTCTCGGTATGGGCAAGAGAGCGAGGACTATGATGACTACACTGGAAGCGTGGCTTATTTGGCAGAGGTCGGTCGAAACGGAGAGATGCATGTCAGTTTGACTGGATACCGGGAGGACTATGAGGAGCGCCTCGAGCGTCTTTCGGTTGGCAGCTTGGTGGATGCCCCTTTACTTGAGGTCACCGGCTTGTTTGGCATGGGTGAGTGGCGGTATGCGTTTTCTGACGGCTTCCTGAAGCGGACCGTGACGCGAGCGAGCTTTGAAAGCGAGGATGACGCGCTGGGTGACTACTATGAACGTGAGCGCTGGCAGCTACGGCAGAGCGTCGATCTCGCTTACCTCGGATGGGATGTTCGCCTCTCGGTTTCCTACGAGGAGGTGGACTACGCTGAGCGTTTGGTTTCGATTTTATCGGAGGAAACGAGAAGCGACGAGGCGTGGCGTTGGGATGTCGAGGGAGTGCGCCGACTAAAAAGTGGGTTGGAGTTCTTTTTTAGGTATCAGGGGGCTGATAAGCAATCCAATGGGACTGGCTTCTCGTACCAGACAAGCGGGGCGATGTTCGGCTTTAGAATCAACAGCGCGGGTGATGCTTAACCTTAGAGAGTATTAGACGAGGAATAGATAACGCATGCGGAAGGAGAGCGAGATGAATCAGCCAGCCAGGAGCGGTCTTTTGGGTAAGTCCAAAATGATCGGTCTTGGGGTGATGCTGGGGTTGTTGCTCGTTTTTTCGACGGTTGTTGTTTTGGTGACTTTTTCCGTGAGAAACGACATCCGGCTTCAGATGTTGGATGTGGATTCTCATGTATTGAATCTGCTGGTACGAAACGAGATCGAGCAGGCGGAAGCGGATGCGGAGCTGGTTTTCGAGTTCGAATCGCTGGGTGAAGTTGAGCTTTGGTCGGCTCTTTTGGAGACGGCGACGCTTGATGGGGTCTTTGCAGTTCAGTATTTTGACGAGGCGGGGGAATTGAGGCAGAGCTCCTCAGAATTGCTCGTAGGCCACTCGGTTGCGGAATCGATAACGCATGGACTTGAGGAGGAAGGGCGTCACACGGTGTTTTCCGATGAGCTTTGGTTGTCGGATTTTGCGGATGTCGATTTCTCGTCGGACCGTCGTGTTGCTGTGTCGGATATTTATTTGTCGCTGGTCAGCTCTGACGGAAACACGGACTATGGTACTGCTCGTTACTTGATGGATGGAAGCGCGTTGGCGAAGCAGTTTTCGATGCTTGATCTTCAGTTGGTCAGGCAGGCGAGCATCGCGGTTGGGATTGGCGGGGCGTTGGTGCTGCTGATCTTCTGGGTCGCTTGGAAGCGGCTTAGCGAAGCGAACGCGCGGGTGTTGAGGCATGCGGATCGACTCACCAAGGCGAACTCGGAGCTGGCGATGCTGGCGCGTACTTCAGCGGTTGGATCTGTAACCGCTCACTTGATACACGGGCTTAAGAATCCGCTTGCGGGGTTGCGTGAGGTGGTGAGCGCGGGGCGTTCGGGGGAGGTCGAGCTGGATGAGGAAGAGTGGAAGGGGGCTAGCGAGGCGGCCGATCGGATGCAACGTATGGTGCAGGAAGTGATTGGCGTGTTGCAGGACTCTAGCACGGGTTTGAGCTACGAGATGGAGTCGGGCGAGTTGTTTCGGGTGTTGGAATCTCGATTCACTCGGGTGGCCGAGGAGCAGGGAATAGTGTTCTCGGTTTCGGGCGAAGGCGGCGTGAAGATGGATAGCCGGGTAAGCAATATTGTGACTTTGATCGTCAGTAATTTGGTTCAAAACGCGATCGAGGCGACTCCTGAGTCCGGTCGGGTGGGAGTGACGTTTTCGTGTGCGGGCCCGAACGCGAGTGTGAGAGTCGAGGATTCTGGTAAAGGGGTGCCTGAGGAGATGAAGGGACAGCTCTTCTCGCCCGTGACGAGCGGCAAGAGTGGAGGCGCGGGCATCGGATTAACCATCAGCTCCCAGCTGGCGAAGCATCTGGGTGGAAGTCTTCGACTTTTGGATACGGGTGAAGGGGCGGTTTTCGAGCTGGAGTTTCCGACGGAAGAGAGCTTTTTGGAGGGGGTGGACTAGACGATGGGAGTCCGTTTGCGTGCGTTGCAATTGCTGGTGGCTTCGGTTTTGCCGCTGCTCGGTTTATCGGTCCGGGCGAAAGTAGGTGATGTTTCCTGGAGCTACGAAACGGGTGCAGAGATCTTTGGTTCAGCTGCCGTCGCGTCCGACGGCAGTGTTTTTTTTGGTAGTCGGAGTGGCAATGTATACGCTTTGAATTCGGATGGCAGTGAAAAGTGGATCGTGTCGACAGGCGACTGGGTCGACTCTTCGCCTGCTTTGAGCAAGGATGAGAGCGTTGTGTACGCCGGTTCGTGGGACAATAAGCTGTATGCTCTCGCGACCGATAGCGGGGCGGTGTTGTGGACGTTTACTGCAGGGAGCTTGATCACGGCGTCGCCGGCATTGGACGATGAGGGGAACCTTTATTTCGGTTCGTCGGATGGGTTCTTCTACTCCGTAGATTCGACCGGGGAGCTGAGATGGTTTTATTTTGTTGGGGCGGAGCTGGATTCGTCTCCCGCGGTTTCTGAGGACGGGCATGTCTACGTCGGCGCGTATGATGGGAATTTGTATTCGTTCACTGGTGACGGAGAATTGCGATGGACCTTCGCGGCCCGCGAGCCGGTGGAAGACAACGATTCGAGAATCGCCGGTCCGATTGCGATTGGCGAAAATGGCGAGATCTACTTCGGGTCTGCGGATGGCTACTGCTATGCGGTGACTCCGGAAGGTGAACTTGATTGGGAGTTTGATACGCTGGAGAAGGTGGATACTGGAGTGGTGATTGGGAATAACGGAGAGCTTATTTTGGCCAGCCGTTCTGGGACCGTGTACGCTTTGGATCGCTTTGGTGTTCCGATCTGGGAGAGCTTTGTGGGCGACGTTTTCTTTTCGACTCCGGCAGTGGATTCGAAGGGGCGGGTTTATTTGGGCAGTTATGTGGGGAATGGGGTTAGCTCCCTTAACGTTTTGGAGGATGGCGGCGACTTGGTTTGGGATCACTTGGTGGTCGATTACATCGATTCGCCGCCGGTTATCGATCACTTGGGGCGCGTGATTTACGGTTGTTACGATGGAGCGCTCTACGTTATCGAGGCGGACGCTGAGCCCGCGTTGAGCTCGTGGCATCGCTATGGTGGCGGCCGAGAAAATAGAAGCCTGAAGGAGCCTTACGAGGTATCTGTGTTGTCTGCCCGTTTTGGCGAGTGGATTGGCGAACTGGGGTTGGAGGGCGTTTTTGCGGATCCTTGTTTTGACGCGGAGGAGGATGGGTATCCTCTGGCTCTTGAGTATTTGGTTGGTGGGGATCCGGCGGAGTTTGATCGGGTGGGGTTGACTTCGGGGGTCGAGCGTATCGAAGGGGTGGATCGGCTTTGGCTGGAGCACGATCGAGTGCTTGGAGACTCGGAGGTGTCTTTCGTTTTGGAGTACTCGGTCGAGTGGGGCGAGTGGGAGGATTTGATGGGTTTGGAAGGGATCGGGCAGGAGCTTGTAAATGCCGACTTGTTGGGGGATGGGTGGTATGAGCGGGTGCGGTTGGTGCTGCCGACTGGATTGCCCGCAGCGACGCTTTTCCGTCTGCGAATGGCCTGCGACTAGCAAGTGTTCTGATTTGGTCAGTAGCGAAACTACTATGGCTCCGCGCCTTATGGAATTGTTTGGGAGCGAGGGGCTGGGCGGCTCGACTTTTCTTGCGATTTGGCTACTGTTTAAGCATCGCCGCTGGCGAGATGGCGTTTGCTAATTGCGTCGGCGTTTAGTCTAAGTTCGGATCACATCTACCCCACGTACATGCCCCTCAAAGGCGTGGCTTTCGTTCCCCAAAACTCGGGTGGAGCGGGAGTCTGAATCATAAAAATGGAGGTGAGCGTTATGCCTATCGCTCGAATAACTGAGTATCTTGACCTGCACCGGATCAAGTATCAGAGAATCACTCACTCGCCAGCGTACACTGCCCAGGAGGTAGCGGCGCGAGCCCATGTCTCTGGATGGGATTTGGCGAAGACGGTTGTCGTCAAGCTTGACGACGATCTAGCGTTGGCGGTTTTGCCGGCTTCTGAGCACGTGGATCTTGGCTTTATGGCGGAGATTGTCGGCTCTAAGAAAGTTGTCTTGGCGACCGAGGACGAGTTTGTGGACAAGTTCCCTGGTTGCGACTTGGGGGCGATTCCGCCGTTCGGAAACCTTTATGGTTTGAAGGTCTACGTCGCTCCTGAGCTTGCTGAGGATGACTACATCTTCTTCTCGGCTGGCACTCACACGGAATTGATCCGCATGTCTTACGACGATTTCGAATGGCTGGTAGAGCCTGAGATGTTGCCGTTTGCGGTGATGGATTGAGGACGCGTTTCTGTTCTCTCGCTTGGCGAGGGATTGATGCAAATGAAAGACGCTACGCCGAAGAAGCGTAGCGTCTTGTGGTTTTTGAAAGGGCTCTTTTTCGAGCGAGTGGGGTATTAGAGCATTTTTCTTTTGTTTAGGCGCTGAGAATCGCGGCACAAGGCCGCTTCCCACTTTAAGATGCCTGAAGTGAAGTGCGACTGTTCAAAAGAAAAGGGCTCTAGTCGTCGATCGGAGGAGCGGCGATAACCTTGAGTCGGTGGAATCTGGCGCTTGGATTTTCGCCGTCGTTCCAGATTTGGAGGTCTTGGGAGTGCTCGAGGCTGGTTGCGATGCCTTGTTGCTGTTCGAGGGTGGCAGGGAAGTTAGCAGGCGAAATTTGGAGGCCTGCCGAGGCCGCATGGGCGGCGAGGCTGGGGCGGCGAGGGTCGCTCTGAGTGGGGGAGCTTTGCCAAAGGTATTCCAGGATGTTTGGGCGGGAGTCGGAATCTGGGTCGAGAGCGTCTTGATTGGGGCGAATGCCGTTGTCGCGTTTCCAGGCTTCGTAGGCGGTGAGGGCTTCATCGTCTAGCGAGCGGAGTTGGACGTTGTCGAGCAATGCGGTCCCGTTGGCTTGCCCGAGTCGAAACTCGATGCGGGAGTTGGGATTGCTTGAGGACGTGTGGGTGAACTCGAGTGTATGGCGTTGGGTGTTTGTATCCAGCTGGAAGGTTTTCTCGCTATAGGTGGTGTAGGGCTCGGCGTTCATGGCGAGAGCGGCAATGAGGGAGAGGGATCCGCTTTCGGTTTTTGCGTCGAAGCTGAGCTCGTAGCGTTTTCCGTTTTCGAGGGAGAGGTTGCCTTGTCCGAATTGGACGTGCCAGTGCTGGGAGCCTGCCTTGCTGATTGCAATCTTGGCTTCGCCTGCGGGGGATTGAGTGATGGAGGCGGTCGCCGAGCTATCGATGTAGTTGTACCAGCCTGACAGGGAACTGGAAAAGTCCGAGTTGCGATTCAGGGCGTTGGGATCGACAAAGTCGGCTGTAATATCGAGGGACCGGTTTACGACGATCTGGGTTTCTAATTGGCGTTCTAGCTGGGCGTTTTTCCATTTGCCCAGGCGCATTCCCAGATCTGGATCGGCGACTAGGGTAACGACTTCGCCGTCTTGGTAGTGTTCTTTTGCGGGATGGATTTCGACGATGCCGGGACCGGAGGCGTTTAAATTTACCGAATAGGGGGGCGACTGTTTGCGTTGGTAGACTCGGACGTAGTCGACGAGAAATTGGGTCGGGTAGATGGAGCTGTCCACTCCTTGGGCTCCACCCCAATCGCCGCCGATAGCGAGGTTGAGCTTGAGATGTTGGGGGCGGTGGAAAGGCCATGTGGCGTCGTTGTTTTGCCCGTCGTTTTGAAAGGTGAAGTAGAGTTGGTCGTCGACGTAGAATCGCATTTCGTCCGCTTCCCACTCGACCGAGTAGACGTGCATAGCGGTGGTGAGATCGTCGAACTCCAGGTGTCCGTTTCGCTCGGTGTTCTGGATGTGGTTGTAGGCGGTGGTATGGATTGTGCCGTGGACGGTGTTTGGATCGTATCCTACGAACTCCATGATATCGATCTCTCCGCAGTGGGGCCAGCCCACTTCGTCGATGTTGTCGCCGAGCATCCAGATGGCGGGCCAGGTGCCGCGTCCGGGGGCGAGTTGAGCCCGTACTTCGATCCTGCCGTAGGTCCAGCTTGCGGAGCGGCGGGTCGTGAGGCTGGCGGAGGTGACTGAACGACCTTCGAAGTTGTCGCGACGCGCCTCTATTATAAGTGAACCATTTTCGACTCGGCAATTTTCGCTCCGATTCGCCGTGTAGTATTGGAGTTCGTTGTTTCTTATGTAACCTTGTTCGTAGTCCCAGAATTGAGGATTGGGAGAGCCGTCGGTCTCGAATTCGTCGGCCCACACGAGCTGCCATTCACCTGTTTCGGCGGAGTGGAGCTGGGGGGGCGCGCCAAGGCTGAGCAGGGCGGCTAGGACTAGTCCAGATGGGGTGATCTTTAACATATTCAGGTCCTCCTCTTGGGTTTTGTATTAAGGTGCACAATGGTGCAATTCGTTGTTGACGCAAGTAAGAGTTGTGCTAAATTGCACCTTAAATACCCCAGAGCGTTCCAATCATCTGCTGTGATACCGGCCCCAACGGCTTCGTGACCGCTCTGTTTTTTGCAAACGGTGGAGATTCGCCGGCTCCTATTGAGAGCCGCGCTCCGATAACATTTGTACCCTACAAACTAGACTGAAGTTATGAATATCAAACAAACGAGTCAGCATACATTGCTACCGTCGATAAAGTCCCCGCTAGGCGTTTTCGCTATGGGACTCTCAGCGGCGATCGCTGCGCAGTCAGGACTGGCGCAGACTGAGGAAGAGGATGAGGTTTTCGAGCTATCACCCTTTAAGGTAGACGCTTCTGAGGACAGCGGCTACCGCGCTACAAACACGATCTCTGGCACGCGTCTGAACGCGGCCATTAAGGACTTGCCGATGCCGATCGAGGTTATCACTGACGAGTTCATCAAGGACACGGGCTCGACGGATTTGCGCGAGTCGCTTGCTTACAGCGCTGGTATGCTCATGACCTCTCAGAATGATGCGGGAGCGGGCAACAGCTTTAATACAATCGGTGGCGTACACAATCCGGAGGGCGCGACCAGCAACAAGACTCAGACTTCCTACAAGGTTCGTGGCTTTATTACGGACGCGACCTTGCGCGATGGTTACCGCCGTCAGTTCTCTACTGACGCGGCCAACATTGGTCGTGTGGAAGTGATTCGTGGACCGGCTGCTTTGCTTTACGGAATCGGAAACTTTGGCGGTATCGTGAACTACCTGCCGAAGACCCCGCCTTCCGAAAGGGTGCAGCACGTCACGCTCGCATTGGGCAATGACGAGCACTACCGTGCTGTCTATGAGACGGGCGACACCTTGGATAATGCATGGAATTTTGGATACTATGTAACTGCGGTGTACGAGGAAAATGGCAGCTACACTGAGTTCGCCGAAAACGATCGTACATTCATCTCTCCAATTTTCACCTTCCGTCCGACTGAGAAGACGGAGGTGACGATCGACCTGGAGTATGGTGAGGAAGAAAAGGACGCTATCGGCTTCCAGAGTGTTCGCGCTCGTGGTGACTTGAGCAGTAGCGATACAGCGAATCAGCAGGACCGCCTTGAACGTGCAGGCTTTTTGCAGTTTCCGGACAAGGACATCCGCACCATGCGTTGGAGCGGAGAGGACACTTACTTGGATACGGAGTCTAGCAACATTCGTCTTCAATTGACTCACAGCTTCTCGGAGAACTTGAACTTCTTGATGGGGTACAACGTCTCTAACGTGGAGTTCGAGTCCCGCGATGTGGGTGGAGGTGTTACAAATAACGTAGGTCCTGAACACCTGCGTAACACGATCACGGTGATCCCCGCTAGCGTTGAGAATGGAGATGCGGAGTTCATCTTCGGCGAAGTGACGGATGCGATCTTCCAAGGTAGCTGGACGGATCGGACAGAGGAGGTAGACCGCGAGCAAGTGCGCGTGGAATTGAACTACAACTTCGACCTGTTCCCTGATAGCGAGCGTTTCGCATTGAAAAATAGCTTCTTGTTCGGTCGTTCGGAAGAGCGTTCTGAGAACGATCAGTATATACGGGGAACCATGGAGAATGAGTTCTTCTACTGGGACCCAACAGACTCGTCGCCGATGCGCTTCGGCGAAAATGGCGACGGAACTGCGGCTCCGCCGATGGAAGACATCAACAGCTCTCTCTCTACTTCTTGGAACCAGGGCACCTATGTGGTCTATCAAGGCAAGTGGCTCAACGATCGCCTCACGGCGGTAGCTGGTATGCGTCGCGACAGAAACGATCTCCGTAACGAGTTCCAGAATTTCCGCAATGGAGACATCTCCAACACTGGTTCCGGACCAAGGGATAAGGACACGTCCCAGATTGGTGTTAGCTTCGAGGTAACCGATCGTATCTCGGTCTACGCCTTGATGGCTGAAGGGATCATGCCGAACTTCGACGGCAATCTCGACGTCTACGGAAATCCGATGGATGCGGTTACCGCTGAAAGTGAAGAGGTCGGTATCAAGTTCGACCTGATTGAAGGTAAGTTGAGCGGCACGGTTAGCGCGTACCGTATCGAGCAGACGGGTACACCGATCTTCTACTGGTGGGCTCCCGCTCCTTCGAAGGGCAACTTTGATCCGAACTCTGACATCATCTACAACGTATCCGACTTCAATCCGACTGTTGAGGCGGAGTGGAGAAACGGTGCCTTCACTGTTGCTGAGCCTCAATGGAATGCGGCTGTCAATTCTGGAGCAGCGTATCAGCTTGATGATACCTGGTACTTGAATGCTTCTGAAGCGGATGGTGCTGCTTACATGGATGCGGTATTCAACGCGTCCAAGACCACGAATCCAGGATGGCCAGGTTGGTTGTACAACCAGGACGACAATACCAACAATGCGACCGAGGACTTTGCGGCGGCTAATGGGGTCAATGCTTACCTCAGTGGCGACCAGGAGTCATCGGGTTACGAAGCTCAGTTGAACTTTGCTCCAACCGACCAGATGCAGTTCGTGCTGAACTATGCGCAAACCAAGCGTACCGTGGTTAATGCTGGAGCGTTCCCAGAGTACGAATGGGGTTCAGGTGGCGTTGACAAGTGGGCAGTCTGGTACTTCCCAGATGGTGCGTGGGGTCTTTCTGGATACAGCTTGGAAGATCAGTTCCTTAATGCGGACGACACGTCTACCTGGCAGGGTCGTGGCTACGGTGCGGGTGAAAAGCAAGATGACACGCCTCTACATGCTGTGAGCGGATGGGGTAACTACCGCATTGCTGACGGCAAGTTTGCAGGACTTTCGTTCGGCATGGGCTTCCAGTGGGAAAGCCAACGCGAATACTTCTCAGGTATCACAGACGGAGCTGGTCAGCTCGTCACGGATTCGAATGGAGAGCGCGTCGTTCTCGAGACGGATACACGTTTGAACATCGACGCCATGGCTAAGTACGAATTCACGGTCGGCGAGCGTAACGCTCATTTGCAGCTGAACGTGTACAACGTGCTCGATGACCAGGATGCGTATGGTTATCTCTACGCGAAGCCTCTCTCGTATCGCCTCCAGTTTGGTATCGATCTGTAATCATTGGTAGTTGTAGCGGCGTCGGCAGGGAGGGAAGTTCTGTCGGCGCCGCTCTTTTTTAGAATGTATTGTGAGAGCGTCGAAGGACGCTCAACGAGCGAGAGTGAGTTGGTCCGCGGTGGATCAAACTCGCTCTAACCGCTCGCAACTAGGCGTTGAGGCGCTATTGGTTTTACTTGATGACTCAAAGTACCCCAGAGAAACTACGCGTATCCGAAAAATTAGGCTATGGATTGGGCGATACCGCCTCCAATTTTTTCTTCCATACCTTCAATATTCTGTTGCTCGGCTATTACACGGACGTGTTTGGCCTGACGGCGACGGCGGTGGGGACCATGTTTTTGGTCACTAAGCTATTCGACGCGTTTACGGACCCGATCATGGGAATGATTGCGGATCGGACTAAGACGCGATGGGGCAAGTTTCGCCCTTACATTTTGTGGACTGCGGTTCCGTTCGGAGTGATCGGCTACGCGATGTTTGCAAATCCGGATTTGTCGGATAGCGGGAAGCTCGTGTATGCGTATTTCACCTACAGCTTGATGATGCTGGCGTACACGGTTATCAATGTAACGTACTCTTCGCTCTTGGGGGTTATTTCTCCTGATTCCTCGGAGAGGACGATGGTTTCGACCTATCGCTTTGTTTGCGCGTTTGGAGCTCAGCTTTTGATATCGGCTTTTGTTATCCCGTTGAGGGATTTGCTGGGCGGAGGTGATGAGGGGCTCGGTTATCAGCGGACTATGGCTTTGTTTGCGGCGGCGTCAGTGATCCTCTGGTTCATAACTTTTCTGACAACGAAGGAGCGGGTGGAGCCAGCGGCTGATCAGCAAGTGAACTTTAGCACTGATCTTGGCGTGGTTTTTAGGAATTCCGCATGGATCGCTTTGGTGGTTGTTGCTGTACTGACTCTGACGAACGTTGGTGTTCGTGGCGGGGCGACTTACTTTTATGTGAAGTATTACATCAACGACTCTGATAAAATGGTGTTCTGGATTTTTGATCGTACATCCATTGCGTGGTTGTCGGGGGGATTGGGTATGTTGGTCGGAACTCTTCTTACTAAACCTCTGACGGAAGTATTTGATAAGCGGACCTTGATGGTTTGGCTCACCGGTTTGAATGGTCTGTTCATGCTCGGCATGTTCCTGATCGGACCTGATCAGTATTGGCTAATGATCATTGTTGGGTTCATCGGCACGATCATCGTGGGGCCGACTCCTGCGATCGTCTGGTCCATGTATGCCGACGTAGCGGATTACGGAGAGTGGAAGTTTGGCCGTCGTACGACTGGTCTGGTTTTCTCCGGACTCCTGTTTTCTCAAAAGATGGGGCTCGCGATCGGTGCGGGTTTGGCTGGCTGGATCCTAGGTTGGTTTGGTTATGCTGCAGGGGCGGAGCAGTCCGAGAGTTCCCTGCTGGGAATTCGCCTTCTCTTCACTGTGTTCCCGGGAGTGCTTACTCTCGCTGCAGCGTTAGCGACGCTTTTTTATCCGCTAAACGACAAGCGTGTCCAAGAAATAGATACGGAACTTAATAAACGCCGCGGAGCTGTGGCGGGATAATTTGATTCGGAATGTCTCTCCTTGAAAATGTTGGTCCGGTAAAAGTTGAAATTCGCAAGAATGAGCGCGGAGCATATTCGCTTTTACGTGATGGACGTCCTTTCTGGGTAAAGGGTGCGGCCGGCTACCAGCACTTGGAGAGGCTGGTTGAAGTGGGTGGAAACTCGGTGAGGACTTGGGGGATGGATCAAACCGAGGCTGCCTTGCCGGAGATTCGACGTTGGGGGCTTACGCTCTGCGCGGGATTGTGGCTGGTGCCTCCGAGGCTGGGGTTCGATTACAACGAGGAAGAGGGGCGTGCTAAGCAGTTTGAGTTGATCAAAGAGCAGGTCCTCTCCTTGCGCGACCAGCCGTGTTTGTTGATGTGGGGAGTGGGTAACGAGCTGGAGCTCGGAGTGCAGGCTGACTGTAGCGTCTGGCAGGCGGTTGAAGAGGTGGCCTCCTTTATCAAGGAGGTGGACTCTCTCCATCCAGTTATGACGGTGTTGGCTTCGGTGAATGTTGATGCCTTGCGTTGCATCGAGGAGTTTTGCCCGTCGATTGATCTCGTTTGTTTCAATTCCTATGGAGATCTCGAGCAGGTCCAAGGAAAGCTGGACCGGGCGGGATGGAATTTTCCTTACCTTGTTACTGAGTGGGGCTGGGATGGGCATTGGGAAGTGCCTAAGACGGAGTGGGGGGCTGAAATTGAGCCCACTTCTACCGAGAAGGCCAAGCAGGTTCGGCGGCGTTATCGGAGGCTGGGAGAGGCGCATGAGCAATGCCTCGGTAGCTACCTCTTCCTATGGGGCTGCAAGCAGGAGAGAACTCCAACCTGGTATGGTGTTTTTGATGCCGAGGGACGGGAGACGGAAGCAGTCGGCGCGATCGAAGCGCGATGGACGGGGAAGGCTGAGAAAACGGTTTGCCCGCGGATCTCTCCGATCCACATCAAAGGTTGCTTATCGTGGAAGAGCCTCGTTTTTGAAAGGGGCGAGGAGGTACGTGCTGATTTCGATCTGGAACGCGGCTCAATCAGCGAGGCTGATGTTCATTGGGCTGTGGCCGAAGAAAGCACGGACAAGCGTGTGGGAGGGGACACGGAGGCGGCCCCCTGTCTTGTCGAGTGCCGGATCACTTGGGTTTCGGCGACCGAGATCGTTTTCCGTGTTCCAGCTGAAGCTGGAGACTACCGTTTGTTTCTGAAAGTGCAGGGCGCGGATCAAACAATTGCGACTGCCAACTTTCCTTTCCGCGTAGAATAGCGAGGCGCGTGTGTCCTAGTGGGATGGAGGAGCGGAGGTTTCGCCCTCTACGAATTCGCCTGATACCTGTACGTTTCGCCGGCTAGTGTTTGGATGGTCGATCTTGCGGATCAGAGAGCTGACCGCCGAGATTCCGATGTCGCGGAACGGGATGCGTAGGGAGGTTAACTGGGGCATGCCTTCAGGAGGGGGGGTGCCGTCGAATCCGGTGATCGAGCATTCGCCTGGGACTGAGATCCCGAAGTCCTGGAAGTTTTTCAGCAAGT
This sequence comes from Pelagicoccus mobilis, assembly GCF_016595505.1. GTDB lineage: Bacteria > Verrucomicrobiota > Verrucomicrobiia > Opitutales > Opitutaceae > Pelagicoccus > Pelagicoccus mobilis. The sequence continues at coordinate 107,051 of NZ_JAENIL010000023.1, forward strand.
CGTAAGCTTGGTGATCTGCTCCGCAGACCCAGGCGGTGACGCCTTGTTCGCGAGTGAGCTGGGCTGCTTTGCGGTAGAGTTGGTCGAGCGGGAGTTGCTCGTCGGGGCGAAGGTTGAGGATGAAATCCGTATTTAGCTCCAGACCGAAGCGGTAGAGGTTTTCGGCGTAGGCTCCGAAGCGGCGCTCTACCCATGGGGTGTGGACTGGGTATTTCCAGGTGAGAAAACCGATGCGCTTATGCCCTAGCTCTACTAGGTGTTGCATCATGCGAGAGATGCCACGGATCTGGTCAGGTAGGATGCAATCGACGTCGCAATCGTCGTAGTCTTCGAGAACGGAGACGGTGGGGAATTTGGACATGACGTTGCGCACGGCTTCTTCCTTGAGGGGATAGATCAAGATGGCGCCTTTCCAGTCGAGGCAGCTTACGCCTTTCACGATTTGGCGTGCTCGTGGTTGGGGTAGAAAAGAGGTTGGGTCGACGTAGAAGGCTTCGACTTCTAGCTTCTCGATGGCGGCTTTTTCGTTGATGCCGGTAAACAGCTCTTCGGCAGTCTTGTGGTCGTCTTCGGACAGGCGTTCCTCGCTCATGCCCACGATTACGGAGAGCTTTCTTCTATCCGAGAGTTTCGCGTTGTTGCCGGAGCGTTGGGCGGAGTAAGAATAGCCCATTTCCGCGGCAAGTCGGAATACTTTAGCGCGTGTCTCCGGATTGATCTTCGGGTGGTTGGTGAAGCAACGCGAAACGGTGGTTCGGGATAGGTTTAGCTGGTCGGCGATTAGCTTCTGATTCAATTTGGACATCGATTTCGAGTATTTTCGTAGCTTGAGGTCGCCTGATCAGCGAGCAATGTAAAAGGCGTTATTTGGATTAAACTAAAGTCTTGATAACCTGCAAAATAATGCAATTCAAAAGCGCGGTTAGACCGTGTCCCCTAACTGTTGAATCATAGTCAAGATCGCTCGTTTCGACCCTAGGATTATGATTTGTGATTGCATTAAAGTGCACCTTGTGATCTTGTTTGAGAGGTGATCCCTCCTAGAGGCAGGAAAGTGCTGGGGGCTTTTTAAGGTGGATCGCACGCCGAAACCGGTGGTGGCGGATCTGATAACTAGAATCAAAGAGACAGAAACTTATTGGCTATGAGTGTAGACGTTTTGGAAGAAAAGGCGCTGGGAGCCCAGCATGGTATCAATGGATTCGTGGAGATTGACGGAGAGTCTTTTCTTCGGATCGACAATGTGGGTGAGATGGATCCGTTTTTGATGAATGTGGTGAGTTCCACGGATCATTGGATGTTTATCGGAAGCAACGGAGCTCTGACCGCTGGGCGAAAGGATGCTGATAACTCGCTTTTTCCATACTACACTCAAGACAAGCTTTTCGAATTGGCTGAGACGACGGGTAGCGTCAGTAAAATATGGGTTGAGAGGGGGGGGCAGAAGGTTCTTTGGGAACCGGTATCGAAGGACGAAGCGGGCGAGTGTTGCGTGCGGAGGCTGTACAAGAGTGTTGTTGGAACGCGCGTGATCTTCGAGGAGGAGCGTGTGGATCTTCAGCTGCGTTTTCGTTACGAGTGGAGCTTTAGCGAGAGCTTTGGGTTCGTGAGGAAGGCGAGCGTGGAGAATCTTGGGGAAGGTGCTGTTGAGCTTCGCATTTTAGACGGTATCCAAAATTTGGTGCCTTATGGCCTGGATCAGGCGTTCATGAACCAGTTTAGCAACCTGGCGGACGCATATAAGAAGAACGAGCTTTTGAGCGATGTCGGCTTAGCGCTTTATTACCTTAGCTCGATTCCGACGGACAGGGCTGAGCCGAGCGAGGGCTTGAAGGCGACTGTTGCCTGGTCGCCCGATGCGAAAGCGAGTTCCGTGCTCTTAAGTTCTCGGCAGATTGAGCGTTTCTGCGCGGGGGAACCGTTGAATAGCGAGTTTGACCTGCGAGCCCAGCGTGGAGCTTATCTTGTCCAGTTGGAGAAGAGCTTGGGTGCTGGGGAAATCGACTCCTGGAATATTGTTGCAGATATTAATTGCGATGCTGGCAAGGTCGTCGCCTTGCGACGGAAGTTGGCGGATGCACCGGCTCTTCTGAGGGAGGTACGTGCGGAAGTGGAGGCGAATCGGGATGGCGTTTGGTCGAAGGTGGCTTCTGCGGATGGAGTGCAATTGACTGCGGATCGAGCTCGGGACGCGCGTCACTTCTCGAACACTATGTTCAACGTGATGCGTGGAGGCGTATTCGTGAATGGATACGAAATCGAGGTCGATGAGTTCGTGCGTTATTTAAAGTCGATGAACCGCTCGATGGCCGGTGCGTTCGAAGACGAGTTGCGTGGGCTTGGAGTGAGTGTCTCGCGACAGAAGTTGCTGGAGTGGACGGCGACGAAAGATAGCCCGGATCTGGTCCGTTTGGCTGGCGAGTATTTGCCTTTGACGTTCAGCCGCAGGCATGGGGACCCGAGTCGTCCTTGGAACAAGTTCTCGATCGAGACAGTTGATGCCCAAGGACAGCCAGTTTTGGCTTACCAGGGAAATTGGCGTGACATCTTTCAGAATTGGGAACCGCTCGGGTATTCATATCCTGGCTACTTGGAGGGAATGGTTTCGCGTTTCCTGAACGCGTCCACAGCCGATGGCTACAATCCGTACCGCGTATCGAACTCCGGATTCGATTGGGAGACGATCGAGCCTGACGAAGCTTGGTCGAACATTGGATATTGGGGAGATCACCAAATCGCTTATCTGTTGAAGCTCCTTGAGGCGATGGACCGTTTCCAGCCGGGTGCTCTGGACCAAAAGCTTGCGGAAAAGGTCTTTGTTCATGCTCACGTTCCTTATCGGATTCGCTCGTTCGAGCAGATTCTTGAGGATCCGAGAAATAGCGTGGACTATGACGATGAGGCATCGGAGCGACTGCTCGAGGCTGCTTCGAAAGAGGGCGCGGATGGTAAGTTGTTGCTTGATAGAGAGGGACAGGTGGTGCGTGCCAACTTGTTGGAGAAGCTGCTGGTGCCCTTGTTGGCGAAGGTTTCGAATTTTGTCCCGGATGGAGGGATTTGGATGAACACGCAGCGTCCCGAGTGGAACGATGCGAATAACGCTCTGGTGGGGTATGGCATATCGGTCGTGACTTTGTGTTACACGAATCGGTATCTGGAGTTGCTTGAGCGTTTGGTTGATCGGATGCCGGACGGAGGCGTGTTCGAGTTTGACGCTGCGTTGGCTGAGTTCCTGGAAACGCAAACGGGTGTGTTTAACCGTTTCGCGGATGACTTGGAGCGGGGGTTCACTGCGGAAGCTCGATTTGGAATGTTGAAAGAGCTTGGCGTTGCTGGTGAGAGCTATCGTGAGAAGGTGTATTCTCGCGAGCTGGGCGCTGGTGTATGTCGCGTGTCGAAGGAGAATCTCAAGTCTTTCGTGGGCTTGGCTCTTCGTTTTGTGGGGGCTTCTATCGACTCGAATCGTCGTTCGGATGGTTTGTTCCACTCTTATAATTTGCTGCAGCTTGCCGGAGAGCAGGTTGATATTGATCGTTTGCAAGTGATGCTTGAGGGGCAGGTTGCTGCTTTAAGCTCGGGCAGGCTAAAAGCGAGCGAGGCTCGAGAGTTGGTGGAAGGGCTCCGTGAGAGCGAGTTGTATCGGGAAGATGTTCAAAGCTATCTTTTGTATCCAGATCGTGAATTGCCGAGTTTTCTAGAGAAGAACGTAATCGCGGAAGGGGATGTGGAGCGTTTTCCTGTGTTTGCGCAAATGCTTGAGCGTGGCGACGGCCGAATTTTGTACCGAGATGTTGATGGCGTTTGCCGTTTCAATGGGGCGTTTCGCAATAGTGGCGATTTGGTCGCTGCTTGGGAGGGGCTTCAGGGCGAGTACGCGTTAGATTCGGAGTCTGAATCTCTTGAGGAGGCCGTAGCTGTGTTCGAGGGCGTGTTCGATCACCGTCGCTTCACGGGCCGCAGCGGTACTTTCTTTGCCTACGAAGGCCTTGGGAGCGTCTATTGGCATATGGTGTCGAAGCTCGTTTTGGCGATCCAGGAGAATTGTCAGGCTCACGCGGATGCAGACGAACGTGATCGGGAGGCCTTGGAGCTTGCGTATTTCGAGACGTTGCTGGGGCTGGGCTTGGATAAGACGCCGCAGGAGTATGGGGCGTTTCCGACCGATGCTTATTCGCACACGCCTGCGCATGCTCGGGCTCAGCAGCCAGGAATGACGGGACAAGTGAAGGAGGACGTGCTTGTGCGCTGGGCGGAGCTTGGGCTCGAAGTGGAAGAGGGGCGTATTTTGCTTCGCCCCATTCTTCTCAAGCGTAGTGAATTTCTGGATTCGAGTGCGGAATTCGAATATCTGGACGTTTCAGGTGCGAACCGAACGCTCTCTCTTGAGGCAGGTCAGATGGCGTTTAGCATTTGTCAGACTCCGATCGTGCTTACCATTGGGGCTAGCAAGTCGACTTGTGTTTCGTTCACTGATGGCGCTCAGCAACAGAGTTCAGGCTGTGGTCTGTCGGTGTCGGATAGCTCTGCGGTTTTTGAGCGAAAGGGACGCGTGCGTCGGGTGGAATTTGTTATTCCTGAAGATGCTCTGCTTTAAGCTTCGACTAGCTTGATACTTTGTTGGACTGCGGCGTTGGTGTCGGCGTCGCAGAGAACGTCCGATACTGTGACGATCCGTTTCGCTCCGGCTTGCTTCACTTGGTTGATGTTGCCGCGGTTGATTCCGCCGATGCAGAAGTAAGGGAGCTGGGGGGCTAGCTTCGCTACGTAGCGGACGAGCTCGAGCCCTACAGGTGTGTAGGTGGGCTTTGTCTGTGTTGCGAAGACTGGTCCGACTGCGAAGTAGGAGAGTGTATCCGAGCCTAGCGCGATCGCCCTTTCTGCCTGATCGGGCGAATGGGTGGAGAGTCCTAGGATCCGGTCTGGGCCAAGGCGTTGGCGGGCTTCCTTGGCTGGGAGGTCGTCTTGTCCGACGTGCAGGCCAAGGCCTGGAAAGCGTAGACAGAGGTCGATGTCGTCGTTGATGACGAGGTGGGGCTGCTCGCTGAGGGGAGTGTCGAGTGCTTCGCGTAGGGCGAGGATTTGTTCGGTGAGCCGTAGGCGTTGCTCGGCGGTGGATCCCTTGGCGCGGATTTGAATGATGCCTGCTCCTCCCGCTGCGAGGGCTTGGTATTTATCTGTCCACGCCTCTGGGGTGACGTAGCCGGTGTCTAGGATGCCGTAGAAGGAAATCTTGTCGATCGGGAGCATGTGGAGGCGTTTTGGCCTTTGCTCCGGATTTGTCTAACAAAACCGGCGAGGATGCGGATGGTTTATGCTTTTGGCGTTTGCTTTTCCTCTTCTGCGTCGGCGGGAGGAAGATTGACGGAGGAATTGCCAGAGAGGAGCTGTGAGGTGGCTTCCGGTTCGGAATCTGCGGGATCCGGGAGGTCTGCAGCCTCGTTGCTGAAGCTTTTCACGACGATCTGAATTTCGCCGATCTGATCAAAGCTAAGGGATTTTTGGAGAAGAGCGGTGATGTGTTCCTGCACGCGTTCGCAAACAGCCTTGAGGTTGTCTGGCCGGGTGAGGCGGAGCTCTACCAAGGCCGTGACTTTGTTGTTCTTAACGCGAATGACGGGCCTCGCCGCTTCGACCCATTCATCGAGCAAGCACGCTGAGCGAACGAGCTCTTGCAGAGCTTTTCGTGAAACCAGCACGCTTCCTGCGTCGCCACTGAATGCGGTGAGGTGCGCGGGCGGTTTTTTGAAGATCAGACGGAGCCCGATCAGCAGAAAGGCGAACGCTACAATAGCTACCCCGATTTGTACGGGGGTAAGCTGGGTGAAGAATTCTACTGCTGAATCTAAGGGCTCCATTTACTGGTTTTCAGAGCAGGGCGCTACTCTGAGAGAGTAGCGTTTTCGGAGTCCGCCGACTTCTTGGCGGCTTCCACTTCCTCTGGCATCTTGACGCCTTCGATGACGACGTCGACTGCGCCGACCGTTTTGCCAGTCATGTTGGTCACTTGCTTTCCGACGATGAGCTGGAGGTTTTCGGCGGTTTTGGCGAGTTCGACTCCGTATTCCATGTGAACGCGGAGCTCGATGAGGTAGTTGCCGCCTTCGTCTTCTGAAACGCGGACTCCCTTGTCGTAATCCTTGCTGGAGAAGAGGGCGGATACGTTTTCGATGAAGCTGCCGCCTACGCCGACGACGCCCTTTACGCTAGTGGCAGCCATCTTGACGATAGTAGCGACCACGGTGTGGTTGACCTTGATTTGGCCGAGAGTTCCGTCCTGATCGTCGCCGATCTCGATGGTTGGTTCTTGTTGTTCCATTGTGTGAAGCTATTTCTATGGTTTGGGTAACGCTTAACAGAACTGTGTCGCGATTAGTTTAGAAAAGTTCCTATCTGTTGCGGGGTTGTATGTAAATCCCTATGAGGAACTTGGCTGGAAAATAAGCTAGTCGAGTTTTGGATTTCGCTCAGCGAAGTCTTCCATGAACTTGGTGGTCGCTTTGCCTGCGAGGAAGTCGGGGTCGCTGACAATCGCCTTTTGGAGGGGGATTGTGGTTTTGATGCCGCGAATGAGGTATTCGCTAAGGGCTCGGTACATTCGCTGGCTCGCGATCTCTCTGGTAGCTCCGTAGGTGATGAGCTTGCCGATCATGCTGTCGTAGTAGGGGGGGATCTTGTATCCTCCGTAGCAATGGGAGTCGACGCGAACGCCATGGCCGCCTGGAGCGTAGTAGAGGTCGATTGTGCCAGGGCTCGGGATGAAGTTGCGAGCGGGATCCTCTGCATTGATGCGACACTCAATGGCATGCTTGGTGATCTTGATGTCCTCTTGTTTGAAGGCGAGTTTCTCGCCTTGCGCGACAAGCAGCTGTTGTTTGATGAGGTCGATTCCAGTCACTTCCTCTGTGACGGGATGCTCCACTTGGATACGCGTGTTCATCTCGAGGAAGTAGAAGTTTCCATCGGGATCCACGAGGAACTCGATCGTCCCTGCGCCTTCGTAGTTGGCCGCCTTGGTGGCTGCTACGGCGGCTTCGCCCATGCGCTTGCGAAGGTCTTCGCTTACGAAGGGGGAGGGGGCTTCTTCGATGAGCTTTTGGTGGCGACGCTGGATAGAGCAGTCGCGTTCGCCGAGGTGAACTACGTTGCCGTGTTGGTCGGCGAGAACTTGGAACTCGATGTGGCGTGGGTTCTCGATGTACTTCTCGATGAGAACCTCGCCATTGCCGAAGGCTTTTTCTGCCTCGCTGCGAGCCATGATGAACTCCTTGCGGAGAGAAATGTCGTTGCGCGCGATACGAAGGCCCTTTCCGCCGCCGCCAGCCACGGCCTTGATCATTACAGGGTAGCCTACTTCGCTAGCGATCTTAACCGCTTCATCCTCGGATTCGACTGTGCCGTCGCTACCACCGCAGACGGGTACGCCAACTTCCTTCACGGTTTCTTTGGCTACCGCTTTGTCGCCCATCTTGCGTATGGATTCTGCGGATGGGCCAATGAACTTGATGTTGCAGGATTCGCATTGTTCGGCGAAGTCGGCGTTTTCCGCGAGGAAGCCGTATCCGGGGTGGATGCCGTCTACGTCCGCTATTTCTGCGGCACTGAGAATGCGGTCGGCTTTGAGATAGCTCTCTGGTCCCGCTGCTGGTCCGATGCAGATCGCTTCGTCGGCGAGTTGAACGTGAAGGGACTCGATGTCGGCCTCCGAATAGACTGCAAGTGTCTTGATGCCCATTTCGCGGCAGGCGCGAACGATGCGAAGGGCGATTTCACCGCGGTTTGCGATTAGTACTTTCTCCATTTGCGAAAGGTGTTTGGTGGGAAAATATTGCGAGCCGAACCCTGCAGGCTCGACTCTATTAAGGGGGAGGGCGCTTGTGCCCGATCGTAGTTTAGGCGAGGCGGAAGAGCTTTTGGCCGAACTCTACTGGCTGTCCGTTTTCGACGAGGACTTCCGCGATCTTGCCGCTCACTTCAGCTTGGATTTCGTTCATGATCTTCATCGCTTCGATGATGCAGACGACGCTGTCTTCCTTTACGGAATCGCCAACCTTGGCGAATGCCGGGCTGTCTGGAGACGGAGCTGAGTAGAAAGTACCCACCATTGGGGAGGTGACGTAAGTCGCATTGTCGTCGGCAGCTGGCGCGGTGGGGGCGGCTGGTGCGGGCGTCGCCGGGGCTGCGGGAGCTGCGGGAGCCGGAGCAGCCGGAGCCGGGGCTGCGTAGCTTACAATCTGGGGTTGAGCCTGCGTTTCGGTCGCGCGTTTGATCTGCAGCTTGAAGTTCTCTTCTTCAACAGCGAATTCAGTCAGGTCAGACCGCTTCATTAGGTCGACGATTTGCTTGATTTCTTTGATGTCCAAAACTCTGAGGGTTGATTGTTCAATTTCAAAGGAGGCTCGGTCTGTTACGACCTTTTGCCAAACATGCAACTATCTAGTTGAATGGGTGTTAGTTGCAGTTGGGGCGAATGTGTTGAAAAAATGCTGTTTGGCGAGTGCGAATGGCTTTTGAAAGGAAGGGAGCGCAACTATATATAATAGGTCTATTTCTTTGCGGCGCTTATTCGTGTTATTAGAAAAGGAGTGGCTTAGGTGCTATCTAAGGCCAGTTTGAGTGATTTGATACGCTCTGCGGAAACTTTTTTGAAAAACTGCTTGATTAAGGGAAGCGACGGCGCAGAGTGCCGGCTCTTCTGTTCTTTTCATAGCTCATCTTTGAGCGGTTGGTCGCTTTGTTTCCTTCGAGAAAATAAGTTGAAAATACTTCTTGATTCGAAGGTTCTAAAACGCATTTTGCGTCCCTCTGTTCTTTGAAATTCGCGATGCTAGGTGGCTGGATTTTAGAAATCTATAAACTCTGAAGAAAGTTCAAAAAAGGGCTTGATTCGCGAATCGAAAAAGGCAGTGTTCGGCCTCCGTTCATTAAAAGTCATCCGAAGCCAAGCTGGTCGCTTCGAGGATCTGAAAAGAAAATCGATTAACCGCTTGACGAGAGGTTTGAGTTTTGAGTGG